>NZ_JBBAXE010000012.1:0-124010 GCF_059800965.1 Acinetobacter sp. LT1 | reverse complement strand
GCTATGGTGGAACTGCGGGGAATGGATCGGAACAAGTTGTTAAGTTGGATACAGCAAATGGTGGTATCAATTTAGAGGGTGCTAAAGTTGATATTCAAGGTTCACAGTTAACTGCACAAAAAGATATTAAGATTGTTTCAAGTAAAGATGATGTGTTAGTTGATGGGGTAAAAAATAGTTTTGCAAAGAGAAAGAAAGAAGAAAAGTTTACTGAAGCCAATAATTTAAAAAATTCTATATTAAGTAGTTTAGATTTATTAAAACAACAACAGTTTTTTACCGATTATGATAATATGGTTACTGCATATGAAGATTATGCTTCTAGTAATTATGATTATACTTTATATGTGAAGCATTATAATCTTTATAAAGATTTTATTTCCAAATACCCAGTGAGACCAAACCCAAGGCTTCTTATATTTGGATCAGATGTACCATTATTCCATAGTATTATTGCTGTACCACAAAGAAGTAGCCGTTTGATGCATTATATTCATTTGAGCCAAAATATGATGAAAATTATTTAAGGAGCTTACAGGCGGAAGTTGATTTTTATAATACAGAGATAAATGGTTCAGAACATGCCGAAGCTAAATTAACTTCAAAATCAGGAAATATAAATATTACTTCTGCTAAAGGATTATCTATAAGTGGGGGTAATATTTCTGCTCAATTGGGCCAAGTTAATTTAGAAGCAAGTGGTGTTTTAGCCGAACAGTATAAATCTACAACCACTACAGAGACTAATCCCCAGCCAAGAATATTAAATGCAAGTATTATTGTTGATGGTCATACAGATTTTTATGATAAAGGCAGTGAAAATGATCAAAATTATAGTATGAGAACACTAGTCAGCCCTTCTATTATTAATGGGGATAAAGGGGTTAACATTAGAACTGTAGGTAAAACTAAAGATGATAACTTAGTTTTACAAGCTACCGGTATTACATCAAAAAATGGTGATGTGAAAATAGAATCAAATAAAAGTATTTTATTTGATGCAGCTATTGAGCAAAGTTATGATCGATCAATAACTACTGAAAAGAAAAAATCATGGGGTGGTTTAAAGAAAAAGTATATTACGACTGTTTCTGAAAATAATGGCACAAATGCGGCATCAGTTGATATTTCTGCAAAGAATATTTCTATTGAGACAAAGAAACTAGATCCATCTGTAGATGCTAAAACCCCAGATAATAATATTGATATTTATTCTGGGCGCTTTACTGCTGAGGGTGGAACAATTTCTATTAACTCTGGGGGAAATCTTAACCTTTATACAGTGGAAGAGAGTTCTAGGAGTGATGTAGATATTACGAAAAAATCATCTTTTGCTGGAATCAAATACAACACCTCTAAAACAAATGCAACGCGTACTCAAGTTACTGAAATACCAGCAACCTTAAAAGCAGATTATATTGGGACAAAATCAGTTTATGATACAAGACTTGTTGGAACAGAATTTGAATATTTAATCGGTTCTACACTTGAAGCTGGCGGTAAGTTAGAGCTCATCGCTGCTAAAACCTCTATTACTGACTTGTTAAAAAAAGAAAAAAACTCTGTAGTCTGGCAATCAATGCAGGATAAAGGTTCTATCACTGAAACTGCTCAATTACCAAGTTTTAATGGTCCAGTTTTACCTACTTTTAAAGCCGCTGGTGGTTTAAGTGTACAAGTTCCAATTAGTGAAAAAGATGTTAATAAAGTAGAGCTACGTGATGCGATTCTTGACTTATCTAAAAAACCAGGAAATGAATATTTAAAAGAATTGGTAAACCGAAAAGATGTAGATTGGCAAACAGTTCTATTAACTCAAAAAGACTGGGACTATAAATCACAAGGTTTAACAGCAGCTGGAGCTGCGATTATTGTTATTATTGTGACAATTCTTACGATGGGTTCAGGAACTGCTGCAGCGGCAGGTGCGGCTGGAGGAACAGCAGCAAGTGGGACTACAGTTGGTTTGGGCGCAAGTATGATTGGTTCAGCAGGCGTTACAACTGCAACAGTGGGAGGTGTTACAACAATTACAGGTGTTTCTACGCTTGGGGCTATGGCAAATGCTGCTATTACAAGTTTAGCAACTCAAGCAAGTGTAGGATTAATTAATAACGGTGGAGATATCGGCAAAACACTAAAAGATTTAGGAAGTAAAGATTCTGTTAAGAATTTAGCAGCATCAGTAGTCACTGCTGGATTGTTGAATGGGGTAGCGACAAACTTAAATATCAGTAGTAATGCTATTGTGAATGACATTGCCAATAATATGGCTACTGGAATGATACAAGGTGTTGGCAGTACATTGATAGATTCTGCTGTTAATGGTAGAAACCTAAGCGAAGGACTGGAAAAAGCTTTATTAGCAGGATTGGCAAACTCACTGCAAGCACCATTAGCAGGTGCTATTGGTGACACATTAGGAATGAGTAGCAATGCCTTTGTGAGTAAAGTTGTTGCTATTGCTGCGCATGCTGCAGCGGGTTGTGCAACTGGTGTGATTGACAAAGAATGTCAGTCACGAGCACTAGGAGCCGCTTTAGGTGAGGTCATTGCAGAAAATATGTTCAAACCAGCAAATGGCATTGAATATACGGAAGCAGAAAAATCAAAAATTCTCAACATTACTAAACTTACCACTGGGGTGGTTGCTGCGTATGTAGGATATGATGTGACTGCTGCTGCAAATGCAGCAGATACAGCCGTTAGCAATAATTATTTGAACCATGTGCAAGAGAAGCAAAAGAGTCAAGAACTTAAAGATTGTAATGTTCTTACTTGTGGTGGAGTAGTTGTTAAATGGGCTGCAATTAGTGCAGGACAAGATGCAAATTATGCAGCAGGCTTTGCAGTAGGTATTCCGACCTCTGTTGCTGAGTCGGTAGTGGGTTTGGCAAAAATGGCTCTTAGCCCAATACAAACCTATAAAGCAATCAAAGAAGTTATCAATAGTGAAAACGCTCTAGGTAATATTAGTGATGCTATTAAACAAGATTATACGAACCGTATTAATAAGCTTGAATCAGAATATGAAAAAGCTGGTATTAAAGGCTCATATAATGCAGGTTTAGAAGCGGGCAAACTTACAGCTGATGTAGCGAGTTTATTCGCTGGTGGCGCTAGTCTTGCTAAAGGTGGAGTGATCCTGACAGAAAAAGTAGCAGCAAAAGTTGGCTACAAAGTTTTAAAAGATCCAATAATTATTTCGGATAAAGGTATTGCAGTCAATTTAGATGGACATAAAATATATGATCCTCAATTTACTCCCTTGAGTACAAATCCCCGTGCGCTTTATAGATTCTCAGATTTTAATCATAGATCTACAGGTGGTGATATCTATTTTGGTGAAAACATTGCTACATCTTATTTCGAAGTGAGACAGGCTGTAAATGGAAAGTCTTTATTTGTGGGACAGGTTGAGGTTAAGAATATGCTAGATTTAACCGATCCTAAAATATTGAAACAAATGGGGATTGATCAAAAAAAACTAACTGAAATTGCGCCAGATGGTTATTCAAATGCAGAAAAGGCTAAAAAAGAAGCTATATATGCGTATACAAATAGAATTGCGAACCAAGCCTATGACAAAGGTTACACAGGTATTATCTATAATAGTAGCCGTAATACAGGTTCAAACAATAACCGTGCTGTAGTGTTATTTGGGGGGCGTTATGATGCTGCTAAGATTAAACCAGTGCTTGATAAGCCGATTTTAAAGAAATAAGGAGCAAATACAATGAGAAGTTTACACCAAGTAGCAGCTAGTGAAATAGCTGTAGTACCTTATTATTTGAATGGATATCAACAGAATGGTCTGCAGTACGGAGTGAATGAATATGAAAGAGCAGAACCATTGGGTGCGCAATGTGCGAATTGTCATACTATTCTATGGATAACAGGACGTAGCGATCCTATTTTAAATGAGACAAAACCTAAAAATATTCCAGATAGCGGGCCTATTTATCGTGAATATATTCAAGATAATCTAAAAAGGTTTTTGAGATCATTACCTGCGTGTCCAAATTGTCATCAACAAACTTATGATTTATTTGTACACACGACTACATTAACTAGATTTGAAGATGGTAGTTCTTATCCAAAATATCCAGAGGAATATTATGGTGTTGATGAAGAGAGGTCAGCTAAAGTCAAAGATAAAGCGGTGTGGTGGTATGGTGATGAAGCCGAGGCTAAAAGGCTAAATTTAAATTTTTTATGATTTTCTTCAAAATTAAATTATTGTCTGGTAAATATTTTGATGGCGATATTAACTTAAAATCTCGTCACTTGGAATTAAACTCTTAAATATATTTAGCTCATTACTCAAAGAAAATTAATTACATGAAGCCCATTTAAAATGGGCTTCATCCTATAAAATAGTAACTTATTCTTAATTAGTTACTATTTTATACTTCCATGAATAATAGAACAGCTCTATTAATATAAAGATTTTTAACCCGCAACGATCCGCTTCTCAAGCATTTCCATAAAGGTTTTTAAAATAATATTGTGGTTTTTGCCTTTGTGAGTAATTAAACAAATAGGTGTGCTGTAATGCATTTTTTCCTTTGAAACAGCTTGCATAAAACCATCTTCAACCCATTTTTTTGCATAGTGATCGGGTAAAAAACCCAAGAATTTTCCAGTTAAAATCAGAAATGCGATGCCTTCACGGTCACTTGCTGTCGCCTTACAGTCTAAAAGCTGATGCAACTTTGCCGCTTCTGGTGTGATGGCATAATTAGGAAGGATTGCTTGCCATGTTTTTAACTCATCTAGATTTATGTTGCTGCACTGGCTGAACAACGGATGATTTTTGCCGCAATATAAAAATGAACTCTCGCTATATAAATCGAAATAGTCTAGACCAGACAATGGCGTCACAAGGGGGATAACGCCTGCGTGCAAACGGTTATCGAGCACACGGCATTCAATATCTGAAAGGGTGCTCATACTAATGTTAATAATAACTTCGGCATGTTCCTCTGCAAGTTGGGTCAACGTATTGGTGATATAGCCTCTAGGCATAGTCACAAGATTGTTAATAATACCGATATTAAACTCACCCTTAAGACGATTATGCATTTGGTTAACTTTGGAGCGGAAGTCTTCAATCGCTGCCGTAAGTACTTCGATATATTCTAAAATTTCTCGTCCTTCATCGGTCAGGGCAAATCCGGCACGGCCTCGCTGACATAGCCGAATGCCTAAACGATTTTCTAAATCACTCATATGCAAACTGATTGCAGAACGGCTAATGCCAAGAATGCTTTCTGCAGATGTAAAACTATGACAGTCGCAAACCGTTTTAAATATTTTAAGTAATTTAATATCAAAATCAGTGACTTGATTTAATTTTTTGGGTTTCATTTAGTTTTGTTTTTTTAAATCTAAACTCAAGATAATTTGAATTTATCAAACTTATCGCGCTATGTACACTCAAACCATAATTTGAAAATAAACAGGAATGGTTATGTTTGATACGGATAAATTCAGCGATTCTGAGCACACTTTGGATGCGGTTCAAACTAATAATAATATGCACATAAATTATCAGGCACACTGGATGCCTTTCTCTGCAAATCGGAACTTTGCTAAAGATCCGCGCATGATTGTGGGCGCAAAAGGATCATACCTAATTGATGATTCTGGTCGTGAAATTTATGACTCACTCTCCGGCCTATGGACTTGTGGTGCTGGTCATACCTTACCTGAAATTCAACAGGCGGTAAGTACACAATTAGGTCAGCTCGATTACTCACCAACTTTTCAGTTTGGTCATCCGTTGTCTTTTAAATTGGCAGATAAAATTGTTCAGCATATGCCTGAAAAATTACAACATGTTTTCTTTACCAACTCGGGTTCAGAGTCGGCAGATACTGCCATCAAAATGGCACGTGCATATTGGCGTATTAAAGGTAAACCAAGCAAAACCAAATTGATTGGTCGCGCCCGTGGCTATCATGGTGTAAACGTTGCTGGAACAAGCTTAGGCGGTATTGGTGGCAACCGTAAAATGTTTGGTCAGCTTATGGATGTAGACCATTTACCGCATACCTTGCAGCCGAATTTAACTTTTACCAAAGGTTGTGCAGAAACAGGTGGGATAGAACTTGCCAATGAAATGCTTAAGTTAATTGAGCTACACGATGCTTCAAATATTGCAGCCGTCATTGTGGAGCCTGTTTCTGGTTCAGCAGGTTGTATTGTACCGCCAACAGGCTATTTACAACGTTTAAGAGAGATCTGTGATCAGCATGACATCTTATTAATTTTTGATGAAGTAATTACAGGTTTTGGCCGTTTAGGAACGTGGACGGGAGCAGAGTATTTTGGGGTAACACCAGATATTTTGAACTTTGCGAAACAGGTGACCAATGGTGCTATTCCTTTAGGTGGTGTGGTGGCAAGCCATGAAATTTACTCAGCCTTTATGCAACAAGACTTACCAGAGCATGCCATTGAATTTACCCATGGCTATACCTATTCGGCACATCCGGTTGCTTGTGCGGCTGCTTTAGCTGCGCTTGAAGTTTTAGAAAAGAAAAACCTGTTAGCTCAATCTGCGGCGTTAGCACCAACTTTTGAAAAAATGCTGCATGACTTAAAAGGCTCACCGCATATTTTAGATATTCGTAACTGTGGTTTGATTGGTGCTTTGCAGTTAGCACCACGTGATGGCGATGCCACCATCCGAGGCTTTGAGCTTGGTATGAAACTTTGGAAAGAAGGATTCTATGTTCGCTTTGGAGGCGACACGCTTCAGTTCGGTCCAATGTTTAACAGTACAGAGGCTGATATTGACCGCTTATTGAATGCCGTTGGCGATGCACTTTATCAAGTGAATTAAGGCTTATAGACATTTTAAGAGCATCGGTAAAGTCTATAGATGCTCTTTAAAAACTAAATGAAAAATACAGTTTGATCTAAAAACTAATTGTAGTAAGGAGTAACAACAATGACAAATGGCCTAGAAGATTTTAGCTATGAAGAAGTTTCAACTGAAAATAGTACGCATAGTGAACAAGCCAAAAAAGTGCTAGGGCATTTCATTCAAGGAAGAATTGTATCTAAAACGGCAAGAAAACAGCCAGTTTACAATCCTGCGACGGGTGAAATTAGTAAAGAAGTCGAAATTGCAGATGCTCAAACGGTAAATGAAGCAGTTCAGGTAGCCGAGCAAGCATTTCCTGCATGGCGAGATACACCAGTCATTAAACGTGCACGAGTCATGTTTAAGTTTAAACAATTATTAGAGCAAAATGCTGAAAAGATTTGCGCTTTGATTGGACAAGAGCACGGTAAAATTTCTCATGATGCTCAAGGCGAATTACAACGTGGTATTGAAAATGTTGAATACGCTTGCGGTGCACCAGAGCTTTTAAAAGGGGAATATTCAAAAAATGTCGGTCCAGATATCGACTCATGGAGCGAGTTCCAACCGTTAGGTATTGTCGCTGGGATCACACCGTTTAACTTCCCAGCTATGGTGGCTTTGTGGATGTTCCCAATGGCACTGGTTTGCGGTAATTGTTTTATTTTAAAACCTTCGGAAAAAGCACCTTCTGTGGTTTTATACCTTGCAGAATTATTAAAGCAGGCGGGTTTACCTGACGGCGTGTTTAATGTGGTGAATGGTGATAAAGAAGCGGTAGATGCCTTATTACATAATCCTCGTATTCAGGCAGTCAGCTTTGTAGGTTCAACACCAATTGCTGAATATATTTACCGTACAGCAACATCCACGGGCAAACGTTGCCAAGCATTAGGTGGGGCAAAAAACCACGCGATTATCATGCCTGATGCCGATATCGATAACGTAGTAACTTCATTGTTAGGCGCAGCTTTTGGTTCTTCAGGTGAACGTTGTATGGCACTCTCGGTAGCAGTTGCTATTGGTGACGAAGTTGCCGATGTAGTCATTGATAAGCTAACTCAAGAAATGAAAAAATTGAAGTTCGGCAACTATGCAGATGCAAGCAACGACTTTGGGCCACTTATTACCCAAGCACATAAAGACAAGGTACAAGCCTATATTCAAAGTGCAGAACAGCAAGGCGCAAAAATTGTAGTAGATGGTCGTGATGCAAAACCAACAGGCTATGAAAAAGGTTTCTTCGTTGGACCGACTTTAATTGATCAAGTCACACCAAATATGACTAGTTACCAACAAGAGATTTTTGGTCCTGTGTTGCAAGTTATGCGTGTGAATACTATGCAAGAAGCCATGCAACTCATTAACGACCATGAATATGGCAATGGTACTTGTATCTATACCCGTGATGGGGAAGCAGCACGTTATTTTAGCAGTCATATTCAAGTTGGTATGGTTGGTATTAATGTGCCTTTACCGGTACCTGTGGCTTATCATAGTTTTGGTGGTTGGAAGCGTTCATTATTCGGTGATTTACATGCGTATGGTCCAGATGGTGTCCGTTTTTACACACGCCGTAAAACCATTACGCAACGTTGGCCGTCTGCTCAAGTCCGTGAAGCAAAACAATTTTCAATGCCAACTTTAAATTAATTATTACAACAAGGGGAAAACATCAGGTTTTCCCTTTTCATTACCGTAGGATTTTAAACATGTAATAGATTGTTTTTATAAATATATTTTTAAGGATTGAAATATGAATAATGATACAACAAAAAAATTAGGCGAAGGACTTTCAAATCGCCATATCACAATGATTAGTATTGGTGGTGTTATTGGTGCAGGTTTATTTGTAGGCTCATCTTCTGCAATTGCCAAGGCGGGCCCAGCAGTAATACTTGCATACCTGATTACCAGCATTATGGTATTTCTGGTGATGCGGATGTTGGGTGAAATGGCCGTTTTAGAACCGGACACTGGTTCATTTTCTACATATGCCCGTAAAGCGATTGGCCCTTGGGCAGGCTTTACCATTGGTTGGTTATATTGGTGGTTTTGGGTGCTTGCGATTCCGGTAGAAGCCATTGCAGGTGCTGAAATTTTACATTCGTGGTTTCCGAACGTTTCAGTTTCTATCTATGCATTTTGTTTTATTGTATTTCTAAGCTTAGCTAATTTTTTTAGTACCAAAAGTTTTGGTGAGTTTGAGTTCTGGTTCTCTTTAGTCAAAGTAGTAGCTATTATTGGTTTCATTATTATTGGTATTTTGGCAATTTCAGGTATTTGGCCTTTAGCTAAAAATGTTAGCGGCGTTGCTAATTTATATAACAATGCTGGTTTTATGCCGCACGGTATGGGCGGAATTTTATCTGCTATTTTAATTACGGCATTTTCATTCTTTGGTGTAGAAATTGTCTCAATTGCCGCAGCAGAATCATCAAACCCTAAACAGAAAATTAGACGTGCAACGAACCTCGTGTTGTACCGCATTATTCTTTTCTTCGTGGTCTCAATGTTTATTGCCGTTTCACTTGTCGATTGGCGTTCACCAGATTTACAGAAGTACGGGACATTCCAATACGTTTTAATGAGCTTGAACGTACCGGGTACTAAACTCATCATTGATACGGTTGTATTTATTGCTGTTGCGAGTTGTATGAATGCTGCGATTTATACGTCCTCTCGTATGCTATTTCGTTTGGGCACTCGTAGTGAAGCGCCTCAAGCCGTAACTAAAATCAATTATGCGGGCGTACCTGCAATTGCAGTGTTTTCTTCAACTTTTATTGGTTTAGTATGTTGTGTTATTAACTATGTATTCCCTGGAAAAGTATTTGGATTATTGCTTTCAAGCACAGGGTCAATTGCTTTACTGGTGTACTTGGTTATTGCGTTCTCACAACTACGTTTAAGACATAAGCTCGAGGCAGCTGGAGCCGAAATACCATTTAAAATGTGGTTATTCCCATGGCTGACTTGGTTTGTGATTATTATTATTTTAAGTGTGTTGGCTTATATGTTCTTCTCGCCAGCATATAGTTATGAAACGACTTTATCTTTAGGGGTAACTTCGCTTGTGGTGGTTTGTGGATTGTTCGTCACGCGAAAGCGTAAAGCAACCAGATCGGTTGCCATGAATTTAGATTAATTAAAAAAGAGACCGTAAAAGGTCTCTTTTTTCTCTCATATTCCAAGGTTTAGACTAATTATTTAGTCGTATCAATAGAGACTAAAACCGATAAACCAGGACGTAATAATTTAACATCTTTTTGATTTTTAATGAGCTTGATGCGTACAGGAAGGCGTTGAACGATCTTGGTAAAGTTACCAGTCGCATTGGTTGCAGAGATCGGAGAGAAAAAAGCGCCAGTAGAAGGAGAGAAGCTGTCTACCACACCTTTTAGCTCAACGTTATAAGCATCTACATAGACATTAACAGGTTGTCCGATCTTGATTTTTTTTAACTCAATTTCACGGAAGTTGGCTTCTACATAAACCTGATCTAAAGGAACAACCACCATGAGTGGATTACCAGCGCTCACAAAGTTACCTACGTTAGCTGACTTTTGACCAATCATGCCATCAATAGGCGCACGAACCTCTGTATAGCTCAAATTCAGTTTTGCTTTATCAAGTGCGGCTTGTGCTTGTTTAAGAGCAGCTTGTTTGGCTTGTACCTGAATCTTGTATTGGTTGAGCTGATACTGTGCATCAATCACTTTTTCTTTACTGCTGTCTAAGTCAGCATATTGTTCAGTCAATGTAGTCTTAGACTGCTGGGTAATTAATCTAGATTCAGCACCAAGTGCCTGCAACTGCTCATAACGCGCCGTATTATCTTTTGTGAGTTTAATTCCAGCTTCTACTTTTCTCAGCTGTGCTTCAGTTTCTCGAATAACTGTCGGTTGTCTTTCTACCGCCAGCATTGCTTCGTTCAGATCTGCTTGTGCTTTTGTATAATTAGATTCAGCTTCTGCCAAAGCAGCTTGATAATCGCGTGCATCAATCCGCGCTAAAAGTTGGCCTTTTTTTACGGTCTGGTGATCTTTAATGTAAATTTCCTCAATATTGCCCGATACTTTTGGGGCAATTGTTGAGTACTCTACATCTACACGTGCATCGTCTGTTTCAACAACCGAAGAGGGTAAAAATATAAGTTTTAAAACCCACAAAATAGATGCTAAGACAATAATAAACGCAATAGCCATAACCCAATGCTTTTTGAGAAATTGCACCTTGGTTAACTTGGGCGGTTCGGTATGGGGGGTGTCTTGGGCTTCGAGAGTACTCATAAAGATTTTCCTGAGTTATGACTATTCATTAACTTAATGAGAGCAATACGTGGCGGATAAGTTCGAACTGGCAAAATCAACATCACGATGAATAAAATAGCGGTAAGGCCAGCTAAGATGAGATATTGATCGCTAATAACTAAAACTGATTGTTGCGCTTGAATCGCAGAATTTAGGGCAGATAAGCCACCTGAAACACGATCTGCACCATTTGCAGTGAGCACAGGTGGAGTAAGTGGGTTAATAACAGGGCCTTGAATATTTTGGAAAACATGTTGGGCGGTATTTTCAATCAGCCGGGTTGAATGGTATTCACCGCGCACTCGATTGATCCAATCCAAAATACAAATACCCAGTACACCGCTAATGGCACGCGGGGTATTAATCATAGGGGATGCATAAATTGCCATGGTTGGGTGAACACTGTTTGTACCCATCATTAAGAGCGAGAGCACGACACAGGTTTGGCCCAGACATGAGATTGCATGCCAAAAATAAAATTGGTCTTGATTCCATGTGGTATCAAGTTGACTTGCACCTAGGCAACCCGCAATGACCAGAAGTAAACCAAATCCGTGTACATATCGGCTATCCACCCAAGCTTGATTTAAAAGCTTCACAACAATAGGAATATAGATAAATTGCAATGCCGCAATTTGTAAGCCAATCCACATGGTCTGAGTGGGTTTATAGCCATGCACAGCACTTAAGTAATTGAGTGGTAATGTGCTGGTGGACATACCAATAATAACAAAGCAAAAGAGTGCGAAAACAGCATAAGCAAAATTTCTGATTTCGAGCATTTGCGGTTTAATGAGTGGTGAAGGATAGCGCCATTCATGTATAAAAAACCAAGGTAAAGTAATCGCACTGATTAAGGCCAATACACAAATTAATTGGGAATGGAACCAATCTAAATGGTTGCCATGCAACAACATGGTGCTCAGGCTCGCTAAGCTAATAATTGCTAAAATGGCACCCATCCAATCGTAAGTTTTTATTCTTGAATAATTAAGAGGATCTTGGGGAATCCCAAAATAAACCAGTGCAGCGCTTAGCGCACAAAACGGAATGGTTTGGAAAAATATCATTTTCCAACCAACCACATCTAAATAAAACGCAGAGAGTGCGGCACTTAAGTTGGGAAAGAACGTCGCAGTTAATGCATAGCAGGCTAATCCCCATAGTCGAATATCAGGTCCTAAAAATCTAAGCGCACAGGCCATGAGTAAAGGAATGGTTAAACCATTGGCGAGGCCTTGTAAGCCACGTAATAGATAAAAGATTTCGATATTTGGACTAAAAGGAATTAAAACGCTAGAAAAAAGGCAAAGTCCTATAGCAAAAAGAAGAACTCTGCGCATAGAAAAAATGACTGCCCAACTCGTAGACAGGATCATTCCAATAATCATGGCACTTGCGTAAATACTGTTAACCCAATAACCCGAGTCGACACTAATGCCCATTGCACCTCGAATGTCGACTAAAGTAATGCTGGTAATTCGGTTATTAAATTCAACAGTCATTGCAGCAAATATTGCACCTGCTAAACCGATGAGTGGCTTTGTATTCATCTTTTACCTTAAATCTTAAACATCAATTCATTGCACGGAGTAGATATTTACTGTACTGTACCGATCGGTACTCTACTCTTTAATTAAATTTCCGTCAATTCTCGATTTTGAGCTTTTCGATGAGTTACACTTAGAACGAAATCGCTAAAATTTTTATAAGGTCAATATGTCTGGTTTAACGAAAGCTCATGAAAAAGATCAAAAAATTCTGGATGCAGCAACAAAGTTTTTTTTGATCCACGGCTTTAGTGGCACAACGACAGACATGATTCAAAAGGAAGCGGGGGTTTCAAAAGCAACAATGTATGGTTGCTATAAGAATAAAGAAGCGATGTTTGCAGCGGTGATCGAACGTCAATGTACCAACATGCAAAAACAAATTATTTTAGTTGAAACAAAAGCCGACAATTTACGCTCAGCACTAACTGAAATTGGGAAGACCTATCTGTGTTTTATATTATCGCATTCAGGCTTGGCTTTTTTTAGGGTCTGTATTGCAGAAGCGGTAAGGTTCCCAGAGTTATCTGAAAAATTCTTTGAATTGGGTCCACAGCGTCTAGCAAATATCATTGCAGGATATCTAGAAAAATCCGTTAAACAGGGCGAAATTGAATTAAGTTCTTCTTCAGAAGTTGCTGCGAATATATTTTTATCGTTATTAAGAAGTGATGCTCATCTAAAATGTCTGACGCATCCTGATTATTTAATATCAGAGAATGAAATTAGTACTTGGGTTGAGTATGCTGTTGATTTATTTTTAAAAAATATCAATTACAAACCAAATTAATTTAGGAAATTTTATTCTATCTATAAGCTTTGGATGTAGAAATTAAAAAGAGACCAGTTTGTGGTCTCTTTTTTTAATTGATTAGATCGCCTCTTTGGTCATCTCACCATTCACTAATCTTAAAATCTGCAATGGATTGCTGTCTTTTAAAGCCTCTGGCAATAAGCTTTGCGGATAGTTTTGATAACACACAGGTCTTAAGTAACGATCAATGGCCAAGGTTCCGACTGAGGTGCCTCGTGCATCTGAAGTGGCTGGATATGGCCCGCCGTGCACCATCGCATCACACACCTCAACACCTGTTGGGTAGCCATTTATAAGTAATCGACCGGCTTTTTCTTCTAACACAGGAACCACATCTGCAAACTCGGTTAAGTCTGCTTCATCAGCAATTAAAGTCGCAGTCAGTTGTCCATTCATGCTTTGTAAGGACTGAATGAGTTGGGCTTTATCTGCTACTTTAATGATGACTGTGGTTGGCCCAAAGATTTCTTCTTGTAAAAGCTGGTCACCTGCTAGCAATAATTCAACATCAGCTTTAAACAGTTGCGGTTGCGCCTGATTGCCTTGCTGGGTTTGACCTGCCAAATGTTCAATACCTTGATGCTCAGTTAAATGCTCAAGACCTGCGGTATAACTTTTTAAGGTGCCGGCATTCAGCATAGTCTGTGCAGGTTTGCCACCTATAATTTCGGTTAGGTTGCTAATGAGCTGAGTAAATTCGGCTGATTTAATTCCCAAAATTAAACCTGGATTGGTACAGAACTGACCACAGCCTAAAACAACTGAATCTGCCAAATCCTGTGCAATTTTTTCTCCACGGTTTTTTAATGCTTCTGGCAACATCAGCATCGGGTTAATGCTGCTCATTTCAGCAAATACGGGAATTGGTTGTGGACGGGCTGCGGCCATATCACATAGAGCACGACCACCACGAAGTGAACCGGTAAAACCTACAGCCTGAATTAAAGGATGTTTCACTAGTGGCTCACCCACGCCATTACCGTAGATCATGTTAAATACACCTTTAGGCATATTTGATTTTTCTACGGCACGTTCGATTGCCTGCGCTACAAAATCTGCTGTCGCCATATGTCCACTATGGGCTTTTACCACCACAGAACAACCTGCGGCGAGTGCCGACGCAGTGTCACCACCTGCGGTTGAAAAGGCGAGCGGAAAGTTACTTGCCCCAAAGACTGCCACAGGGCCGACACCGATTTTAATCTGACGCAGGTCTGGGCGTGGTAAAGGCTGACGCTCAGGTAAAGCGGTATCAATACGGGCACCTAAAAAATCACCACGGCGCAGCACTTTGGCAAACAAACGCATTTGCCCACTGGTACGACCACGTTCGCCTTGCAAACGTGCAAGTGGCAAAGCAGTTTCCTGTGAGACGATTTCAAGGAAATCTGTACCCAAAGCATCGAGCTCATCGGCAATATTTTCTAAAAAAACTGCACGCTGTTCAGGAGACGTATGGCGGTAAGTTTTAAAGGCTTGACTGGCTGCTTCACAGGCTTGATTCACCTCTTGTTCGGTTGCATGGTGAAACTCATAAGGCAAAGTTTCGCCAGTCGTTGCATTGACACTTTTTAGTAAATTGGAACTTTGTGCACTACGTGAACCGCCAATAAAGTTGTGTCCGATAATGGTCATAATAGAATCCTGAAATTAATGAGAATGCCGTGGCAGGTTATTTTGATTGATCACACGCATGTATAACGTTGCAGGCTCTAAACAGCCGCCAGTAGATAATTGCCCCACCATGTTGCGATACATTTCTTGCCAAGGCGTTTGAGATGTAGAAACAGTGGGTTTCCATTCACGGCGGCGTTGTTCTAACTCTTCGTCAGAAATGAGTACGTTGACTGAACGTTTATTTAAATCAATACGTAAACGGTCATTGGTTTTAAGTAAGGCAATTCCACCGCCTACAGCCGCTTCTGGTGACATATTGAGAATAGATGGGCTGGCAGACGTACCGCTTTGACGGCCATCACCTAAACAAGGCAAAGAGTTAATTCCTTTTTTAATTAACTCTGCGGGTGGGGCCATATTTACAACTTCCGCACTGCCCGGATAACCAACAGTACCTGCGCCTCGAATGACTAAAATACAATGTTCATCAATTTTTAAAGCTGGGTCATTAATTCGTGCGTGATAGTCTTCGGGACCTTCAAAAACGATTGCACGTGCTTCAAAGCTATTTTCACTATTTGGGTCAGATAAATAGGTTTTCTTAAACGCTTCGCCCACTACAGACATTTTCATAATGGCGCTGTCAAAGAAATTGCCACTCAGCACAATAAAGCCTGCACCATGTTTCAATGGTTGTTCATATGGGAAAATGACATCTGCATTTGAAGTTTTTGCATTTTTAGCAATTTCTCCTATTGTTTTGCCGCTGACTGATGCACAGTCTTCATGTAAAACCCCCGCTTTTTGTAATTCATGTAAAACAGCAGGAACACCGCCAGCACGGTGAAAACCTTCACCCAAATATTTACCCGCCGGCATGCAATTCACAATAAGTGGAATATTTTCTCCAACGCGTTGCCAGTCTTCTAAACTCAGCTCAATCCCCATATGACGGGCAATCGCAATGAGGTGAGGAGGGCAGTTACTTGATGCACCTAATGCTGAGGCTACAGCAATGGCGTTTTCAAATGATTGTTTATTCATGATTTTAGATGGTCGTAAATCTTCTAGAACCATTTCACATATTCTTTTGCCAGTCATATAGGCCATTTGCCCACGTTCGCGATAAGGCGCTGGAATGCTTGCACATGTCGGTAAAGACATACCTAAAGCTTCTGCTAATGCATTCATTGAAAGTGCAGTACCCATGGTGTTGCAATGCCCGACCGAAGGGGATGCGGAAGTGGTCATTTCCATAAACCCTTCATAGTCAATTTCACCCGTGGCAAGTAAATTTCTTGCATGCCAAAGCACAGTGCCTGAGCCAATTAACTCACCTTTAAAGTGACCATCTAACATTGGCCCACCAGATAACACGATTGCTGGTATATCTGCTGTTGCGGCTGCCATTAAACAGGCAGGGGTAGTTTTGTCACAACCTGTGGTTAGCACCACGCCATCAAGTGGATAACCATGTAAGATTTCAACTAAACCTAAATAGGCTAAGTTGCGGTCAAGTGCAGCAGTTGGACGACGGGTTTGTTCTGCAATCGGGTGGACAGGGAATTCCATGGGTATACCACCCGCATCTCGAATACCTGCTTTAACCCGTTCGGCAAGTTCTTTATGGTGACGGTTACATGGAGTTAAATCACTACCTGTTTGTGCGATACCAATAATAGGGCGGCCTGATTGTAGCTCGGCACGGGTCAGGCCATAATTCATGTAACGCTCAACATATAAAGCGGTCATATCGGCATGTTCAGGATCATCAAACCATTCTTGGCTACGTAAAAAAATCCGTTTATCTTGATCATTCATTTTTAGATCCTTCTACTGATCTCGCTCAGAAATTTAATTTTTTAAGTGATGAATATTACGATTGAATCAGTCGATAATACGTGAAAATTATAGTAATTCGCGTTGTTTTAAATTGTGCATCAAAGCATTTATGCCAAAATTCCATGGCATCGCTTTATCACTGGTCATGACTGTGTTGTATAAAGTGCCGAGCTTTGGTGAATGAATACGGACCACATCTCCAACTTTATGGGTAAAGCCAGCCCCAGCTTGTTCTCGATCTTGAGTAGGTGCAAATAAAGTACCTAAGAACAAAACAAAACCGTCTGGATATTGGTGATTTTCATTCAGCGTTTGTTGAATTAAATCTTCCGGGTCACGGCTAATTTGAGACATGGAACTCACGCCATTAAGCACAAAGTTATCTGTACCTTGAATTTGCAGTTCAACATCGCAAGCACGGATATCATTTAAAGTAAAAGTATGGTCAAAAAGGCGAATAAACGGTCCAATTGCACAAGATGCATTGTTATCTTTGGCTTTACTCAACAGTAAGGCACTACGGCCTTCAAAGTCCCGTAAATTAACGTCATTACCTAAAGTCGCACCTAAAATTTTACCGTGGCTATTTGCAACCAATACAACTTCTGGTTCTGGATTATTCCACTCAGACTTTGGGTGAATACCAATATTTTGACCCGTTCCTACGGCTGCTAAGACAGGTGCTTTAGTAAAAATTTCAGCGTCGGTACCAATACCCACCTCAAGATATTGAGACCACATTTTTTGTTCAATTAAATATTCTTTGAGTTGCAGCGCTTTTTCAGAACCGGGTTCAATTGTTTTTAAATTATCGCCAATTACCCCTTGTACCACTTCACGGATTGATTGAGCTTTTTGTGCATCGCCACCTGCTTGTTCTTCAATCACACGCTCTAACATGCTTGCTGCAAAGGTGACACCAGCTGCTTTAATCACTTGCAGGTCAATAGGGGCTAAAAAATATGCCTTGTTTGTATCTGGTTCAGCGACTGTGTTGGCAAACAACTCATCAATTGAGCCAACTAATTTTCCTTCAATTTCAGCTAAAGCTTTTAAAGGATCTGAACTCTCAAGTAACTGGGAAATAGTGTGGAACTTTTCAGAAATATCAAAAACCTGATCACCTTTTAAAAGAATTGGAGATGGACCGGAAATTTGATTTGGAATCCACGCGCGACCAATTAAACATCCTTGAGTAGCATCGTCTGGTAATGAGTTCTGGGAATTTAACGTAAAGTTCATTTAAAGCATCCTTCTTTTATTTGAAATCATGATATGTTTCTTATTTAATAAACACCAATCGTAATAATTTAATTATTAATAACGAAAAGTTATCGAAAAGGATTTTTGAAAATGGCGGATTTAACTTACGCAAGTTTAAATAATTGGTTGAAATTCAAACATCTGGTGTTGTTAGAAACTTTGGCGAGAACCAATAACATGCATTTGGCCGCCGAGCAGATGAACTTAAGTCAGCCTGCGGTGAGTAAAATGCTAAAGGAAATAGAAGGATTACTGGGCTTTCCTGTTTTTGAACGTTTACCCCGAAATATGCCAGTAACAGCTTTGGGTGAGCACGTGATTCGATATGCGCAGCGTGTTTTAAACGATGCAAAGCATTTTGTTGAAGACATTGAACTTTTACGGTTAGGCGGTCATGGTTTTTTAAAAGTAGGTGGTATTTTTGCTGCAACTGCTGTGGTGATTCCAAACTCAATTATTGAGATTAAGAAACAATGGCCGCTACTTTCTATTGATGTTGTTGAGCAGACCAGTGACCATTTAATGGAAATGCTAAGTGAACACACTTTAGATTTAGCTATTGGCCGTTTTACCGATGTGACGCAAAGTCAGTTTTTTGATTTTCAACCTTTAGGCCCAGAGCCGTTTTGTATTGTCGTAAATAATGCTCATCCATGTGCTAAGAAGAAGTTTTGTACATTAGAAGAATTATTAAATTGGCCATGGGTACTCTATCCTAAAGGCACGCCAATTCGACAACGTATGGAAGGCGCATTTGCCCGAGCAAAAGTTAAAATTCCCTTAAATACAGTCAATACCATGTCGATGCAGACCTTTTTGCAGATCTTAAAAGGTGCACCTATGGTAGGAATGTTGCCCGAAGCCATGGTGATCGATCAAGTAAAAGAGGGGCAATTACAGATTTTAGAAACGGATTTGATTTTAGATGCGCAGGATTATGGAATTTTGACGCGTAAAGATGAACCAGTTTCTGATATTGCAGCAGCATTTATTAATATCTTACTTAAAAATGCGAAACGTAAATAAAGTATTCAGCCTCAAGCCATGGAGTGGTTTGAGGTTTTCAAGTTGAAAGACAACTTGCTTTATTGAGTAAATTTATAAACATAAAACTGATATTAAAAAGTTATCAATATTTAGAAATTATTCATTGGAAATTATTGCAGGGACTCCTTATCGTTTAATTCACGACAATTACAAAAGTTTTTAAGTGAATAAAAACTAGGAAAGGACCTCTGTATGAATGTGCTAATCACTGGTGGAACAGGTTTTATTGGAAAACAAATTGCCAAAGAGATCTTAAAAACTGGCAGTTTGAATTTAGATAACAATAAACCTGAGCCCATCGATAAAATTATTCTGTTTGATGCATTTGCAGGCGATGATTTGCCGCAAGACCCAAGAGTTGAAGTGATTGTCGGTGATATTACCGATAAAACTACAGTTGCTCATATTACAGAAAATATTGATGTCGTTTGGCATTTGGCTGCTGTGGTGAGCTCAGCAGCGGAGGCTGATTTTGATTTAGGTATGGATGTTAATTTGTATGGACTCTTAAATTTATTAGAAGAATTAAGAAAGAAACAAACCACGCCTCGAGTCATTTTTGCTAGCGGCTGTGCTGTATTTGGTGGTCAATTGCCAGAAGTTGTGACAGATGAGACAGTGGTTACACCAAAGTCTTCTTACGGCATGCAAAAAGCAGTAGGAGAATTGCTGGTCTCGGATTACTCAAGAAAAGGCTTTATTGATGGACGTATTTTAAGACTACCAACTATTGTGGTTCGTCCCGGTAAACCTAATAAAGCTGCCTCGACATTTTTTAGCTCAATCATCCGAGAACCATTAAAAGGCGAAACGGCTATTTGCCCAGTACCGTCAGATACTCCAGTCTTTATTACTTCACCGCGACGTTGTGTTGAATCAATGATTAAAGCGGCATCAATTTCTTCAGATGTACTTCAAGATAACCGAATTATTCCGTTACCGGGATTAACAGTCACGGTTAAAGAAATGCTTGAGGCGCTTGAAAAAGTTGCGGGCAAACAAGCAACTGATTTGGTGCAATGGCAAGAAGACAAAACCATTCAACGTATTGTTCAAAGTTGGCCTGTTCAGGTGAAAGCTGAATATGCCGAATCTTTAGGTTTCCAAGCAGATAAAAATTTTGAAAGCGTGATTCAGGCACATATAGAAGATACCCAAAATTAATGGCAGTGATCGCCAGTTGATGTGAGAGTTATTATGGAAGATATCAAGAATGTAACTGCTCTCGAAGAGCAGACAATCAAACGTATTTCGAACAGAATTATCCCGTTTCTCATTATTTTATTCATTATGGCATTTCTAGACAGGACCAATATTGGTTTTGCTGCGTTACATATGAATGATGCACTTGGAATTACTCAAACCATTTTTGGTCTGGGTGCGGGTGTATTTTTTCTAGGTTATTTTATTGCAGAAGTTCCAAGTAATATCTTGCTTCATCGTTTTGGAGCGCGGATCTGGATTGCCCGAATCATGATTACTTGGGGCATTATTGCAGCACTCATGGGTTTTATTCATAGCGGTACGCAGTTTATTGTTTTACGGTTTTTACTGGGTATTGCTGAAGCAGGTTTCTTTCCTGGTGTGATCTTTTATTTAACCTTATGGTTTCCTGCAAAATATCGTGCCCGTGTTTTTGCCACGTTTTATCTGGGATTGCCAATTGCTCAAATTATTGGAGCACCAATTTCAGTTGGCCTTATGCAATGGGGTAATACCATTGGTTACGAAGGTTGGCGTTTGATGTATGTGCTAGAAGGGATCCCTTCCATTATTTTAGGATTAATCTGTCTTAAATATTTAACCAATAACCCGAAAGAAGCAGAGTGGTTAACGGCTGAGCAGCGCCAATGGTTAATGTCTACACTAGAGCGTGAAGAAAGAGAAAAAGAGCAATCTGCCGATGCCGCTTTAACTAAAGGTGAACTCATTAAACAAGTGTTTAAAAATCCTTTGGTTTGGATTATGGCGGTTGTTTATTTTGGAATTACCTCTGGTTCAAATGCGATGTTCTTCTTCTTACCAAGTGTTTTAGAGTCATTCCGTAACACATTTGGTATGCAAATTAGCCTTATTCAAAATGGCTTACTCACCGCAATTCCATATGCATTTGCAGCTGTTGGGATGGTTTTATGGAGCCGCCGTTCTGACCGTAAACAAGAACGTTATAAACACGGTGCTTGTGCTGCACTTATGGCGGCATTAGCCATTGCGATTGCACTGATTGTAAATCAACCGTGGGCCATTATTGTCGGCTTTATTCTTCTTGCGATTGGTGTATTTAGTGCGATTAACATTTTCTGGACTATTCCTGGGCAAACTCTAACGGGAGTTGGTGCCGCAGCTGGAATTGGGTTAATTAACTCGGTAGGTAATTTAAGTGGTTTTACTGGTCCATATTTAACAGGCTATTTATATACCACCACAGGCACCTATACAGTGGCATTCCTTGCTATTGCTGGCTTTGTAGCAATGGGTGGTTTGGGCTTGTTGTTATTAGCAAAGTTAAAATCGAATAGCTTAAAAGTAGAACAGCAGCAACTTAAAGTTCGAACTGCTACGGAGATGAAATAATGGCGACCATCGGATTTGTGGGTACAGGCATTATGGGACTGCCGATGGCTATGCATTTACTCAAAGCAGGCCATCACATTAAGGTTTGGAATAGAACTTTATCTAAAGCAGATAGTTTAAAAGAAGCTGGTGCCCAAGTTTGCTCTGACCTTGAACAAGTGGGGAAAGATGTAGAGTTTCTAATCTGTATGCTTAGCGATGGAAAAACCTGTGATGAAATCCTGTTTAAAGAACACGGTGCAATTTCACAGCTAAAACCTGAAAGTACGGTCATGGTCATGAGTTCAATACCCGTTGAAGTTGCACAAGCACAAAGTGAAAAATGCAGAGAAAGAGGGTTTAAATATTTAGATGCCCCAGTCTCTGGAGGCGAAAAAGGTGCGAAAAATGCAAGTCTTGCTATTATGGTAGGCGGTGAAGCTAAAACATTTTCACAGGCTGAAACTATTTTAAGTGCAATGGGCCGACCAATTTTAGTAGGTGGAGCTGGCTGCGGAATGCTGGCAAAACTGGTAAATCAAATGATAGTAGCGACCACAATTGCAACTGTAAGCGAGGGGTTATTGCTTGCGACTAAAGCAGGAGCCGATCCTATTAAGCTCAAACAAGCACTCACAGGAGGTTTTGCAGATTCTCCAATTTTACAGCAACATGGCGAGCGTATGCTAAGTAGAAATTTTAAACCGGGTGGCACTGCTCGAAACCAGCATAAAGATATACATACAGCCGTTAGCTATGCTAAATCACTAGAATTGAATTTACCTGTTGCCCAACAAGTCAGCCAATTATTTGAAAATATGCTTGCTGCCGGAGACGGTGAACTTGACCATTCTGGTTTAATTCGTGAACTTGAGCGAATGAACCCAGTGTGAAATTGCTTTAAATTTAGCGGTACTTGATGAATAGACATAATCAAGTACCGCTTTTTTTATGGTTGATGCTTAGATTTTGTAATAAGAAAAATAATTAGTGGTTATTGAAATTTTATTTACGATTTAGACGGAATATATTTACGCATAGCAAAGATAAACAGCGTAAATAAAATACTAAAACCAAAAACAGGTAAGCTGAGACCTAACATGATCCCCACCAATATTAACCATATTTTTTGTGAGCTAGTTGCGCGGTTCCAAATTAATAGACTTTGACCAACAAAGTGAGTTGTCATAAGTTTTAAATTCGAGTTTTTAAACGCAGCTTTATATGCATAAATAATCATAATACACAGTGCGAAAGCATAAAGTGCCAGTACCAATTGATTTATCCAGCCAAATAAAACACCAATATGCGCATCAACTCCCCAACGGGTGAGCTTTGCCACTAAAGAGTAGTCTTTAAAAGCAAGTTGATCTATAACTTTGTGTTGTTCCATATCAATGGCGATACTGTCTGCTTGAGTTGGCCATTTGCGCTGAATTTCGGCTACAGTCCAGGCTTGATTTCCACTGGTTGGTGGTTTGATTTGTATCTGTGCTGCATCAATGCCATGTGCTCTGGCTATTGAAAGAGCAGTATCATACTCAGTAGAGATAATATTTAAATTAAGATTTTCACTATGAGACATCTCGTGATGTTCATGGTGCATCACTGTAGGTAAATTATCTGTTTGAAGAGAAGTTGCTAAAGTTGGGGTTTGCCAGTTAAACCACTGACGAGCAACTCGAATATTATCTCCAGCCCATTCAGACCATGTAAGACCTGTAACGGCGATTATTAATAAGAGAGGAAATAGAGTTAAACCCAACGTGCTATGCCATCTTAGTAATTTATTTTTTTGTGTTTGCCTGATTTTAAGATTTTGACGCCGTTTCAACCAATTATACAGTCCAGTTAAAGTCAAAATGGCTAACCAGCTTGCTGCCAGTTCACTATAAAAGCGGCCCCATTTTCCTAGCAATAAATTGCTATGTAACTGGTCGAGCGTAGTGCGAAATGGCAGAACCCCACTGGTACCATAAACCGCTAGATGACCTTGGGCTTTAAGTGTAAAAGGATCAATAAAAACGGCTTCACTTGTAAAATCGTGGATAGAGTCTGAAAAAATTACACGTGTTGTCTGATCAGAGCTTGGGGCTGGCCTAACTTCAATTACCTGTGCAGACTTTGGCATTACTTGCTTTGCAGCTTCAATTTGCTGGCTCAGCTTATGTGGTGTTTGATTCAGTGGCTCAATATATAGAACATCTTTATAAATGGCTTGTTCAAGTTGTGGTGTAATAGCATAGAGTAAACCAGTGATTGCTGCGAACAAGATAAATGGTGCAATAAAAATACCGGCATAAATATGAATTAAACGGTAAAGACTACGCCAGAAAGATGATTGGGTCAGCATCGGAAGATAATGTCTATCAGATTTTGGGCTGGATTATAACGAGTTATTTATTTTAATGTTGATTGAGCGGTAGCCATTATTAAATTATTTAAATAGCTCTAATGTGCACTTTTTAAGCCAATAATTAAATAGTTTTTATTACTTGGTAAATTTGGCGTTTTTTTTGCTTACTCTTTAATATCTTAGCTATTACATTTAATTTGACCGCTGTATTAACCATGATTCAAACCGTCTTGCTCACTTATGGTGTTTTTTCCACATGAAAAATGCACCAAATAGGCATGTCTTTTTATTTTGCACTGTATTTGTGCAAGGTATGACGTAATGAAGTTATTAGCTTCATTACTATCTTTACTCATTCTATGTGGATGCTCTTCATCTGAACAAAATGGGAAAATACAAGAAAAGTTAGCGGCCCATTCGATATGTGTCTTTGATAGTACAAATACAAAAGTCTGTATAGCCAAGCCTGCCCAAAGAATTGTTTCTCTGTTTGAGTCAGGTTTAGATGGCTTATATATGCTAGGGCAAGGCCACAAAGTGATTGGCATCCCGGCCGAAGTATACATCCAACCTTTATTATTTAATGCCTACTCAAAAATAGATCAACGTATTGCCAATAAACAGCTTGCTACGCCTTCACAAGGGGCAAATGCAACCAATATTGAAAGTCTAGTACTGTTAAAACCTGATCTGGTAATTGTAGGAAGCGGGCAGACCCAAACAATTGAACTGTTACGGCAGTTTGGCATTGCCGTATATGTCATGGAGTCAGGCACCTACAAACAAGTGAAAGAAGAACTTTCTGGAATTGCTATTCTGAGCGGAGCCCAAAAGCGAGCTCAGGAAATTTTAAATTTCTCTGATGAAATTGTGGCAGAAGTCGCAGCCAAAACGGCTCGTCAGCCAAATAAACAATCGATTTACTATGCTTGGTCAGGAGGGCGTATTTTTTCTACCTCGGGACGTCAGTCGATTACCAATGATTTTATTGAGCTAGCGGGTGCATACAATATTGTTCAGACCGCTGCTAACCAACCCAACGTAAACCCCGAAACCCTCATTGAATGGAACCCCGACAATATTGTGCTTTGGAATACCAACCCTAAACTGATTTATGAACGAAAAGAATTACAAGGTTTAAGCGCCGTACAAAACCGTAAGGTATTTAATTTGAGTCCTGCATTTATATATAACCCGCATACCATCAAAATCATTATTACGGCGATTTATTTGAATCATAGTATTTATCCTGAACAGTCTGATTTACCTGTAAGTGCTTTACAACAGCGTATTTTAACTAAGTTGTATGGTGAGCACCTTGCCAAAGCGTTGGTGCAATGAATATGGAAAAGCTGAAATATTATTGGTTTTACCCTTTACCTTTCTTCATGATTTTTATCTCGTTGCTCATAGGCCCAACGCAGACATTGAGTGCATGGGACTATTTGCGGTGGGGTGTGCAAGCAGTTTTTGGTACACCATATTTTGATGCTGAGCAATTTAGACTGATGCAAAACATTCTCGTAAATGTGAGATTACCCAGAATTTTACTGACCTTTATGGTGGGAGCTGCGTTAGCAACTGCGGGAAATGGTTTACAGGCCTTGTTTCGTAATCCCTTGGTTGATTCTTATGTACTTGGTATTTCATCTGGTGCAGCGTTTGGTGCAGCTTTAGCACTTTCTTTAAGTTGGCTTTCACCCAATCTATCAGCCTTTATTTTTGGTGTGTGCGCCGTTGGCTTAACGTATTTATTTGCACATCAAAAACATGAAAGTCAGACGTCTTTAGTCATGGTAATTTTATCGGGCATGATTGTTTCGGGGCTGTTTTTGGCAGGTCTTACGGTTATTCAATACTTAAGTGATCCATTTAAATTACAAGCGATTGTGCAATGGACGATGGGCAACTTACATCAGGCGTCTTGGCAAAAGGTTCAATACGCCATACTACCAATCTGTATTGGCCTTGCTGGATTATTTGCGATGCGTTGGCGCCTAAACCTAATGGCACTCGGTGCTGAAGAAGCGCAGGCCGTGGGTGTTAACCCAAGGTGGGAACAACTTCTTTTAATTGCGCTAGTGACTGTATGTACCTCAACTTCTGTGGCTGCGGCAGGTATTATTAGTCTATATGGGCTCTTTATGCCGCATATTGTGAGAATGTTGGTTGGGCCAGATCATCGCTACAGCATTCCTGCCAATATGGTGTTGGGCGGTAGTTTTCTACTGTTGATTGATAATTTTTCTCGGGTTTTACTGACGTTTGAAATACCAATTGGTATTTTTACCATGTTACTTGGCGCGCCATTTTTCTTATTATTAATGAAAACACAGAGGACTCATTGGGCATGATTCAAATTGATCAGTTAAATTATGCCTATGGGCACAAACAGGTTCTTAAAAACATTCATCTGGAGTTTCCTGAAAATCAGTTTTCCGTAATTTTAGGGCGCAATGGTTGCGGAAAATCGACACTTTTTAAATTGATGGCTGGCCTAGAACCTGTAAAAGATGGCTTGATTCGTTACTCTGGAAAACCACTATCGGACTTTAAAGGGAAAGATCGGGCTGCATTACTCGGTTTTTTACCGCAGTTTCATAAAACCGTATTTCCATTTTTGGTTAAAGATGTGGTGATTACGGGACGTTCCGCTTTTAGCCGATATCGTCCTTCAAAATCAGACTGGGAACGTGTAGACCAAGCTTTGCTTGATTTAGACATTGAGCATTTACGCGATCGCCCTTATACCGAGTTGTCGGGTGGTGAACGGCAATTGGTTATGATTGCCCGTATTTTAGTGCAAGCCCCGAAAGTCATTTTGCTTGATGAACCAACCAACCATCTCGATGTTTATTATCAGTCTTATTTAATGAAAAAATTGCGTCAGTTGTCGCGGCAAAATTTTACGGTGATTGCGATTATGCATGATCCCAATTTAGCTTTTTTATTTGCCGATCATTTGTTTTTTATGCGCCAACACGAAGTCGTTAAGCCAGAGTCAAAAACTCGAATAACTGATCCGAAGTTTTTAAAAAGTGTCTATGATGTTGAGTTTCATGAAGCCATGATTCAAGACAAAACTATTGTTATTCCTGATCATTCGTGGCTATGAATATGTTGAATTATCAGGTGGTTAGAAAAACAGATTATGAGCCTGCGGTAGAGTTTGCGCTTTATACAAGGCAGCTGTTATTTCGAGAAATTTATCATGGGCAAGTCCCCAAAGATTTAAAAAATTTTGAGCAATATTATGTCCATGATCCATTAGGCTGCTTTATTACTGTAAAAGATCAAAACCGCATTATTGGCACCATTGCTTATCGGGCGTATGACCACCGTTTTGATTTAAATCTGCCGCTTAATACGGTTGAGGTGGTTAAGTTATTTGTTTTGCCTGAATACCGTCGTAATGGCATCGCAACTCAGCTATGCAACATGTTGTTTAGCCATGCCAAAAACCATGCTATTACTAGTTTCTATTTGCATACTCATCCATTTTTACCGGCGGCTGAAGAGTTTTGGACTCTACAAGGTTTTGAGATTATTCAACGGGAATGGATTGATACGTATGACACCATTCATATGAGTAAATATTTATAGTTTGTTAGAAGAATTTATTTCAAAACTACCTGATTTATGGCGGGCAAAGTTATATCCGCTACTTTTAATAATAGTTTTACTCGTCATGTTTTTTGTAAATTAATTTTTTATTTCAATTGTTTGAAGAATAATTTCTCTGAAATATCGAATCTCTAAATACTCTAAAACTGTAAATTTTATGTCTTAAATGGCTTTGAAAAAAAGTTTAAAAATTAGACTTGCAATATATAGTGGCTTTGTGCCACTATATATTCATCAAAGGTCATCAGACAAAAAGAGGATGATATGGCTATCCAGCTTTTAGATGCGGCAAGAAATGAAATTCCAGTGAAATTCACGCAGTTTTCTGGTGGCGAGCGTCATGTTCAAATTGATGAAACAACGTTAGGTTCATTATCTGGCAACGTATTGGTCCGCGCCAACATGACTACAAGTCACGATGTGATGGACTATTTGTTACTTGAAAATATATTGCTGACTCAAGGCTTAACCGTTGACCTAGAAATTCCGTATTTTCCATATGCACGTCAGGATCGTATTTGTGCAGTAGGCCAAGCATTTTCACTTGATGTGATGACCAAGTTACTCAATATCAATGCTGACAAAAAAGCGGGCAAACAAGGCAAGATCACTGTTTGGGACTGTCATAGTGAAGTAACGACAGCCTTACTCGCTGCCAATACTTCTTTTAGCGAAGTTGTAAACATCAGTTCAGTCGACATCATCGCAAAGAGTGAAGCGCTAAGCACATTGTTAAAAGATGAAAAAACAGTGCTGATTTGCCCAGACAAAGGCGCGAAAGCACGTACACAAATGGTTGCAGATGCTTTTAATTCTGAGCGCAAACAGCCTATCACTATTGTTCAGTGCGATAAAAAACGTGACCCAGTGACTGGCAAAATTTTAGGTACGCATGTACATGCGACTGATTTATCAGGCCTAACAGCGGTCATTACCGATGACATTTGTGACGGCGGTGCAACCTTTATTGGTATTGCCAAAGAACTGCGTCGCCTCAATTGCCATAAGGTCGTTCTATATGTGACCCACGGTATTTTTAGTAAAGGGATTGAAGTTTTTGATGGGCTGCTTGACCAGCTATTTACCTCGGACAGCTTTCCACAACAACCATCAGACAAAATTTCAGTAATTGCTTTTGCAGCAAAATAAAGAGAACAAAGATGACTATTAAACTTAATCCATTAAACGCTATCGATTTTTATAAAGCGGATCACAGACGTCAGTATCCAGCAGGCACAGAGTACGTGTACGCAAATTTTACGCCGCGTTCATCTCGACTCGCTAAAATGTTGCCTGACTTTGACGATAAAGTTGTGTTCTTTGGTCTTCAGGGTTTTATCAAACACTTTTTAATCGATACATGGAATGAAGGCTTTTTTAAGCAACCTAAAGACAAAGTCGTGGCTGCATATAAACGCCGTATGGATAGCTCATTAGGTGAAGGTGCTGTACCAGTCGATCATATTGAAGCTTTACACGATTTGGGTTATTTACCTTTACGGATTAAAGCTTTGCCAGAAGGCAGCCGCGTCAATATGCGTGTACCCGTGCTCACCGTTATTAATACCGACCCGCGTTTCTTTTGGTTAACGAATTATATCGAAACCGTGTTAAGTGCTGAGCTTTGGAAAAGCTGTACTACGGCCACTATTGCTTATGAGTACAAACGTTTATTAACTCAATATGCCGTAAAAACTGGCGCACCACTCGATTTTGTACCTGTGCAAGGACACGATTTTAGTAGCCGTGGTATGAGTGGAATTTATGATGCAGCTCAGTCTGGTGTGGGTCACTTAACCAGTTTTATTGGAACAGACTCGGTTGCTTCAATCGACTACGCAGAAGAATATTACAATGCAACAGGTGTGATTGGGGTTTCTGTACCAGCGACCGAACACAGTGTGATGTGTATGGGTACAGAAGACAGTGAGCTAGAAACATTTAAGCGTTTAATCTGTGAGCTTTATCCATCGGGTGTTGTCAGTATTGTGTCTGATACTTGGGACTTTTGGCGAGTCATTACAGAATTTACGGTGGCTTTAAAACCTGAAATTTTGGCGCGACAACCCAATGCTTTAGGCTTGGCTAAATTGGTTTTCCGTCCAGACTCTGGTGACCCAGTTAAAATTATTTGTGGTGACACAAACGCCGAAGTCGGCAGTCCAGCATATAAAGGCGCTGTTGAATGTTTATGGGAAGTGTTTGGTGGTACAACAACTGACCAAGGCTATAAAGTACTGAATGAACGTGTCGGTTTAATTTACGGTGACTCGATTACTCTAGACCGTGCACAGCGTATTTTAGAAGGGCTAGAAGCCAAAGGTTTTGCTTCAAACAACTTGGTGTTTGGTATAGGCAGTTTTACCTATAACTACTTAACTCGCGATACCTTTGGGTTTGCTGTGAAAGCGACTTGGGGACAGGTGAATGGTGTAGGCCGCGAACTGTTTAAAGACCCGATTACTGACTCAGGCGTTAAAAAATCTGCGAAAGGTCTATTACGCATCGAAGAAAGTGAAAATGGCTTTACTTTGTTTGATGAGCAAACAGCCGAACAAGAACAAGGTGGAGCACTAAAAACAGTCTTTGAAAATGGTAAACTTCAGTATGAGTGTACTTTGGATCAAATACGTGAGCGTTTATCCATCGCATAACTGAGTTTAGATGAGCCGTTGCATGAGTATCGGCTCATCATTTTCACTGAGAGACTGAACGTGACTATTCAAACTGAACAAGAATTCCTTGCCAGTTATGATCGCCGAGATTATGACGCACCTTTACTCACTGTAGATATGGCTATTTTCTCGGTATTTAATGGTCAGTTGCAGGTATTACTCATTAAGCGGCCCAACTTTCCAGCCAAAGACCAATGGGCTTTACCGGGTGGTTTTGCCGATTTAACCCATGATCAAGATTTGATGGCCACAGCTTATCGTAAGCTCGTCGAAAAAACAGGGATTAGTTCACCTTACTTAGAACAAGTTGCTTCTGTCGGTAACGCGAAACGTGACCCGCGTGGTTGGGCCGTGACTATTTTGTATTTTGCATTAATTGATTTTAATGCCTATCAACATCAAGCATTGGCTGAATACAGTGAATGGGTGCCTGTAGCAAAAGCAAAAGATTTAGCATTGGCGTTTGATCATAATGAATTGCTCAGCTTGGCTTTAGAGCGTTTAACCAGTAAAACTCGCTATACCGCATTGCCAGCCAGTCTCATGCCTGAGTTGTTTACACTTACTGAGCTACAGACTATTTATGAAATTATTCTTGGGCAATCCTTAGATAAAAAAGCGTTTAGACGCCGTATGATAGAAGCGGGGGCAGTTGAAGAAACCAATCACAGTAAAATTGTAGGCAAACGACCAGCTCAGCTTTACCGCTATGCACTCGATTCTTTCGATTTTATATTTCCTCGCTCACTCGAATTACCTAGAAATAAAGAGAGTGAAGATAAGCAAAACAATGAGCTTTCTAACTAGCGCATCTTGATGCACTTTGATTTATAATGCCGCGCTTATGATTGATGTCATGTTTTGATCAGCACTTTGCCTATGTCTCACGTTTCTTCCTGCTTCCAGCAAAACCAGTTTTTTGTGTTGGTGGAATATCTCACTTCTTTGCATGAAATTTATCCTGTGAAACATGAGTTTGCAGGATATCCGACTGCAATGACATTGGCAGATCGTGTACATTCAGATCATGATATTGCGCCGCTTGAGGCCAGCAAAAGTTACTCTGACTCAATAGAGAAAGTCTTACATTTTTCAGGTAAGGCCCGAGATATACAAGACTTTGAGCGCTTTTTACGACAAGCTCAAGCAGCCAATATTCAAAACTTGTTATTGCTTACAGGCGATAAACTCAAAGAACACAATAATGGTCGAGATGGACAGCCGCGTAGCCGATACCTAGAGTCTGTAAACGCCGTAATGGCTGCCAAGCAACACGGCGGATTTCGCATTGGGGTTGCTTTTAACCCATTTAAATATGTCGAAGCTGAGCGTGATGCACAGTACTTAAAACTGCATAAGAAGATTAAAGCAGGCGCTGACTTTATCATTACGCAATTGGGCTATGACATTGAAGCCTTAAAACAAGTCAAATCATTTTTAACCAAGAACAATTATTCGCAGCAAATACTGGTTTGTGTAATGCCACTGACTTTGGGCCGTGCCAATTTTATGGTGAAGCATAAAGTCGCAGGTATTGTGATTACCCCCCACATGCTAAAAGTCTTGGCAGATGAAAAACAGACAGGGCATACAGACCATGTTTATTTGCGCTGTGCTTTACAGATTTTGATATGTAAACATTTAGGGTTTGCAGGAATTCACTTATCTGCCTGTCATAAGCCAGAAGAACAAATTCTGCTTGAAAGCTACATTGAGCAGTACAGACATTTGGAGCTTAAAGCCTTAGAAGAGCTTTGGAATTCACTTTGGCAAGTTACGATAGGTAAAGAGTTTTCACCTGAAATTGCTCGGTTTTCACGTCAGCCAACCTCTAAACAATTAATTAAATATCGCCAATTGCATGTTATGCATGAAGCAATGTTTGGATCAAAAATTGCCAAGGGGCTTGGACGCTTTATTTTCAAAGCATCCTTTTGGGAAAACTCTTTAGTAGCTAAAGTATTAATTAAAACCGAAGTGCTGAGTAAACATAGCCTAGTCGGTTGTGAAAGCTGTGGTCAGTGTCGCCTAAGCGATACTTTATATATTTGCCCTGAAACGTGTCCAAAAGGTTTAGCCAACGGGCCTTGTGGCGGTACAACTTTAGACCGCTGTGAATTTGGTGACCGTGAATGTATTCACTCAGTAAAAGCAAGACTTGCAAAAGCAGTTGCACAAACTGAAATACTACAAGAAAAACTGATTCCAACTGTGCCTCTTGAAACTAGAGGAACCAGTTCTTGGAAAAACTGGTATTTAGCGACTTAGGCTTAAGTTTTGTATTAACCGTTGATTTGATCTTGCTAAAAAAATCAAATGATAGGCTAAAGCACGGCGATAATTTAAAAATAACAATTGTTTGCCTTAATTATGTCCAATCAAAACGGCTATCGAGGAGTATACTTAAAGCAAATCTTTTGCGTTAAAGGAAAGGCTGTCTCAATGAAAAAATTGGTTGCTGTACTTACTGTAATTGTTGTTTTAACTGGATGCGTTTACGACCCTGTTAATTACAACAAAATACACGACCAAGAGTTCCAAGATCACCTCAGGCAAAACGGTTAGTAATAAAAAGCCCACTCAATGAGTGGGTTTTCATTTGGAATAACTTTAGAAGAAATATTTAAGGGTTTATATAAGTAAAAGATCACTTAAACCACTATTTTTAAAGGTTTGTTCGGCTTTTAAAAAAGGGTTTGAAATTATTTTATCTGGAAAATATAAGTCATTTTAGTCATCAGGATGACTTATTTATCAAAAATATCGTTTATTTATTTTATGGATATTGTTATTTTTGAAAAATATAATATTTATAACTTATATATATTTTATATTTATAAGTATAACAACTTTGATTGTTAACTCATTTTTAAATTAAATATTGTTTTAATTAATAATACTTAATGATTACATAATAAAACTTATTTTTAATGTTAGTGAAATAAATCACTCTATTCAAACATATATCTCTATTTGTTACTATTCTTATAAATTATTTATTAACAAATACTTATCTTTGTTTTTTTGAGATTTTTTTAACCAAAAATCTCCACAAATTAGAATTACATAATTTTTTAATATAGTTTATATAATATGTTTTATTGACATAAATAGAAAAAATATCTGGCAAATAGGTCAATGATATTTAATTCACTTAAGAACCATAATTTGCACCAAATTTTACGCTGTCACGATTCATTGAATAAAACCAAGTGAAAAGTTACGTAAAAAAGAAACCAATAATTTTATTGGCTTAAATAAAAAATCGAATATTACAAATAAGCGGAATGAATATGGATAACGTAGCTCAGCTAGAAACTGATACTAATTTCCAAAGCCGAAAGAAAATAACTTGGGGTGTTTTTAGTGTCCTGCTGTTATTTTTATTTGCTGGCATATTATATTATTTTTTTGTATATCGTTTCTATCAATCTACTGATAATGCTTATGTGCAAGCCGATGTTACTTGGGTGATGCCAAAGATTTCAGGCGAAGTGATGGAGTTATTAATTAACGATAATCAGGTAGTAAAAAAAGGGGAAACTTTAGCAGTATTAGATCACCGTGATTATCAAGCTCGTTATGATCAAGCTCGTTCAGTAGTCAGCTTGAAAGAAGCTGCACTGGGTGTACAGCAACAAAATGAAAAGTCTGCCAAGTCTTCAATTATTGAAGCTCATAGTGGCGTAGTGGCAGCACAAGCTGATTTAACTCGTTTAAGAAAAGAGTTTGAGCGTTATCAAGATTTATTAAAAGATGGGGTGATTACCCGACAAAACTTTGAAGGGGTTCAGTCTCAATATTTAACGGCTCAGGCACAACTCAGCAAAGCGCAAGCCGCCGTCAATGCAGCAGAAGCGCAGTTAGGGAGTTTACAAGCGAGTCGAGCGCAGCTTCTAGCGGATATTCAAAGTGCCAATGCAAACTTAAACCTGTATCAGGTCGATTTGGCTTCATCAAAAGTGGTCAGTCCTGTAAACGGTAAGATCGGTAGTCTTGCAATCCAGAAAGGTTCACGTGTTTCTCCGCAAACCCGCTTAATGGCGATCATTCCTGAAAATAGTTTGTATGTACAAGCAAACTTTAAAGAAACACAAATCGAAAAAATGCATATTGGTCAGAAAGTTAAATTAAAACTTGATGCTTATCCAAGCCTGACATATACCGGAAAAATTGAGAGCTTTTCACCAGCTTCCGGCGCGACTTTCTCACTTATGCCACCAGACAATGCTACAGGCAACTTTAACAAGGTTGTTCAGCGTATTCCTGTACGTATTGCCATAGATTCAAGCCCACATATTGATTTGATAAAACCCGGAATGTCGGTGAGTGCCACCGTTGACCTAAGAACTTAATAATAAAATTTTAGGTAATAACAAATGAATAAGCACCTTGAGGCCGAGTGGAGATTCCCAGCAAAAACTGCATGGGCAATTTTTGCTGCCATGATTTTTGGCAACTTCATGGCGATTCTTGATATTCAGATTGTGGCGAGTTCTCTAAACGAAGTTCAAGCTGGTATGAGTGCAAGTCGTTATGAAGTCACTTGGGTGCAAACGGTTTATTTAATTGCCGAGATTATTGCAATTCCCATGTCGAGTATTGTCTCGCGGGTACTTTCAACACGGGTGTATTACACCATCTGTGCAATTGGTTTTACGGTCAGTTCTTTACTTTGTGCCTTGGCATGGAACTTAGAAAGTTTATTGGTTTTTCGTGGCATTCAAGGTTTTATGGGCGGTGGAATGATTCCGACCTCCATGACGGCGTTGTACTTACTTTTTCCAGAACCAAAACGTTCATTGCCTTTGGTCATGTTTGGCATGATCAGTACCTTGGGTCCGGCTATTGGCCCAACCATTGGCGGTTGGCTCACTAATAATTTCTCATGGCACTGGATGTTCCTGATCAATATTATTCCGGGCATTATTATTGCTACGGTCATCTACTCGGGTCCAAATATCGACCGTGCCAACTACTCACTCATCAAAAGCATGGACTGGTTTAGCCTGATTGGTATGGCGATGTTTTTGGGTGGGCTTGAATATTTCCTTGATGAAGGTGCAAGACATGACTGGCTTGCAGACACAGGCGTTCGGATTGCGTTTATGATCTGCGTTGTGGGCGGCATGATTTTCTTTTCTAGAAGTTTTACCCAGCCTAAACCTTTGCTCGATTTATCCGTATTTAAAAATAAAAACTTTACCTTAAGTGCAATCACAACGTTTGTGATTGGCATGGCGCTCTATGGCTTGGGTTATATGATTCCCGTATTTCTTGGGCAAGTCCGTGAAATGAATAGTAGCCAAATTGGTCACGTCATGATGGTGACAGGCATTGTGATGTTCTGCTTTGCGCCGTTCCTTGCATGGCTCATTCCCAATTTTGATACCCGAAAAACCGTATTTGTTGGAATGATTTTGGCGGGCTTTGGTGTTTGGCTCAACTCACACCTCAGCATTCATAGCGATTATGACTTTATGTTTTGGCCGCAAATTTACCGTGGTATTGGTCTCATGATTTGCCTGATTGTGGTGTCGCATTTAGCCATGAGTACTTTGCCGCTGAGTAAAGTGGCTGATGCCAGCGGTATTTATAACCTGATGCGTAATATTGGCGGCGCGTTTGGACTAGCTCTCATTAACTCATCTTTAGATTGGCTCACTGCGCTTCATGTCACCCAGATTAATCAGGGGATGACACCCCAAAACTGGATATTTACAGAACGACTTGACCAACTCACGGCGCAGTATCAAGAAGTCGGCTCAAATGCACAGCAAATCGCGCTCAGTGTGATTTATCGTGACATTCATTTTCAGGCACTCACATCGAGTTTTAATGACCTATTACGCATGCTCGCAATCATCATGTTTGTGACCGCATTTTTAACCATCTTTATGGATCGGGGGAAGAAAATGAATATGTAGATATTTAAAAATAAAGGCAGCTTTCAAAGAATGAAAAACAATAGGGCATATCAAAACGTATCCCTTCATAGAAAAAGAACATTGATCTGAGTTTTCTAAAATCGGTTGATGAGATCGGGGAACTCACAAATTAGAGGTGGAAGGTTAAAGGATTATGATTAATACAACGTATAAACTAATTTCAAAATTGAACCTGAAAAACACGACTTATGGTCAATATTTTGAAAAAGAGCAAATCGATACTGAGCGATTAAAAGTGATGTATTCCATTTACGAACAGTATTATGAAAATACGAGATTTTCTATTTTCGTAGATGATTTCCAAAATAAAAGCGGTGCGATCTTAATTTTTGACTCTGAAACAGATGAGATTGTAGGTTTCTCGACTGTGGTGGTGCAGCATTTCTATTTAAACGGTAAAGACTACACCGTGTTATTTAGCGGTGATACGGTTATTTTGAAGAAGTTTTGGGGCACGCGTAGTCTACAAAGTACTATGCTCAAACTCATGATCAAGCTTCGAATCAAATATCCATTTAACGAACTCTATTGGCTCCTCATTTCTAAGGGCTATAAAACTTATCTGTTACTTGCCAATAACTACTATGTCTATTACCCAAATATTAAAGATGAAAACCAGCATCTTTCAGAAGTGGTTGAGCACTACTGTGAAAAATTCTTTGGTGAATACTACGACCGTGAAGCGGGCCTTTTAAATTTTGGCGATGACTATCAGCCACTAAAAGGTGAAGTCGCACCAATTACTGCCGAAATGAGAGAAAAGAATCCAAATATTCATTTCTTTGAACAAAAAAATCCGACATGGAAAGCTGGTACAGAACTACCTTGTATTGGCCGTCTTGGTTGGAAAGACATAGCCCGTTTCCCCGTAAAGCTGATGACTAAACCGACCAGTAAAGGAAAGTTTGAAGCATGCGTAACCCATAAAACAAAACGTAGAGAGGCCATCCAATGAAATCTAATGAATGGCTAACTTTGGGTTCGCATCTGATTTTAAAAAAATGGTGTGATGCATCTGACCGTAATTTTCAAAAACAATTTAATGCCTTAGAGACCACGCAACGTCAAATTTTGCATTCGATATTACAGACCTCGACCTTTGCCCAAGATAAAAAGGTTCAAAACTATGAGCAGTTTGTAAAATCATTTCCTGCGACACGTTACGGCGCATGGCGTGAAGACATTCAACGTTACCGTGAACAAAAACTTTCACTCTCTAGTAGTAAACTGGTTCGTTTCCAGCCAACCAGTGGTTCGAGCGAACAAATCAAGTTTATTCCATACACCAAGCTGTTTTTAGATGAACTTGACCATGCAATTGCGCCGTGGATGGCGAGTTTATACCGTAAATGCCCACAGCTTAGCTCGGGCACACATTACTGGTCGGTGTCATGGTTACCTGAAAGTCAGCGTGAAGTTTTAAAAGACAAAAACCTAAATGATGACAGTGCGCTACTCGGTGTAGGCAAGCGAATTTTGTCTAAGTTTACCCAAGCAGTTCCAAGTAACGTTGCATTTGCGGCCAATGCTGACGATGCACTGTTTGCTACCATTTGCTATTTGGTCGCAAACCGTAACTTAGCCATGATTTCGGTATGGAGTCCAACGTTTGCTTTGCAATTGCTCGAACGTTTGGAGTCACTACAACAAGACGTGATTGAGGTTTTACAAAGTGGTTCATGGGGTAACCGTCAGGCTTCATTAAAAGAAGTCACTGCACCGCATAGCCCTGAAAGTGCTCAAGCCTTAAGTGATGCTTCAAACGGCACACAGATCGATTTTAAAAAACTTTGGCCAAAGTTAAGTTTAGTGTCGAGTTGGGATACTGCAGGTTCCAAAGCTTGGGCCGAAAAATTAAAAGAGAAATTACCCAGTGTTCAGTTTGAAGGCAAAGGACTATGGGCGACGGAAGGTGTCGTCACGATTCCCTATAACGACCAATACCCACTCGCATACCAAAGTCATTTCTATGAATTTGAATATTTAGAAGGTGAGAAACAAGGGCAAATCATTCCGTCGTGGCAACTTAAGCAAGGTGATGTGGTCAGCCCGCTGATTACCTCTGGCAATGGCTTACTTCGCTACTGTTTGGATGATTGCTTACGGGTAACAGGCTTTATTGAACAAATTCCGTGTTTTGAATTCCAAGGCCGCCGTTTTGGGGTAGATCTGGTCGGTGAAAAGTTAGCACCTGAAACAGCTCAACAGTTATTGTCGCAGTTAAATGAAACCGAATCGAAAGCGATTTCCTTACTGGCGATTGATACCCAACAACAGGTTAAACCATTTTATTGCGTGCTTTTTGAAGGCGACATTCATCACAGCATTAACAATGAATATATCGACAGTATCTTGCGCCAAAACTTCCACTACGAACTTGCACGAAACTTGGGGCAGCTCGACCAGCCTCAAATTCGCCAAGCCAATAATGGCTGGAATGCCTACAAAAAACTGGTCATGTTTGATGGCATTATCGAAGGTAATATCAAACCTGAGCCACTTAAAAAAGTCACCCTCAATAGTTTGGAACAACTATGAAAGGGATGAAGCCATTTAATACTCGGTTTTTAACACTTCGACACGCCTTGTATTTAGGCGTGTTGGTTGTGTCGAATACACATGCCATGACTTTAGATGAGGCTTTATCTGCAAGTTTAAGACATGAAAGTCAGCTTGAAGTCAGCCGTTTAAGCGTGAACCAGTCCACCGCAGTGCTTGAACAGGCTAAACAGCGTGATGGACTTAAAGTCAATTTAGTCGGCCAACTGGACTATGAAAGAATAGATACACCTTCACACGTCCTGTTTCCAACAGAAGGAAACCGTAAAGGGCGAAGTTTGCAGTTGCAGGCAGATTATCCGATTTATACGTCTGGGCGACACCGTTTAGGAATTGATGTTGCCGAAAGTCAGCTTTCAGCCCAAAACCAAGGTTTGTCAGATCAACGGTCGGAAACCATTTTAAATACTGTGATGGTCTATACCGACGTATTAAAAAAGAAAGCCATTTTAGAACTTAGACAAAAGACCATGGCAAATTTGCAACGGTCTTTATATGAATCTAAGCGCCGTTTTGACGTGGGAATGATTACCCGTGCAGACTTGGCTCAGGTTTTGGCGCAAGTTGCTCAAGGCCAAGCCGATATCACACAAGCCCAATCTAACTTGACCGTAAGTGAAGCACAGTTTTATCAAGTAACGGGTACAACACCTGATAACCTTGTTGAGATTAAACAACTACCTGCTATTCCCGCTAACTTGGATGAAATTTTGGCGCAAACCAAAAACCATCCAGCTCTAATGCGTAGCAAATACGAAAAGCAGGCTGCCGAGAAACAATATGCTCTAACCAAACGCGAACTGTGGCCAACGGTCATGCTGACGAGTCGTGCCGGAAAGCAAGATGAAGCGAGTTATATTGGTTCTGAAAGTAATAACTATATGGTTGGGGTGCAGCTCAATGTACCGCTTTATGACGATGGCTTAAACCGTGCCAATGTTAAAAAAGCACAGGCCGATATCGATTTGGCTAACCAAAAAATACGAAGTCTTGAACTAGATTTAAATAAGCGTACCCGTACAACCTATGCACAGCTTCAAACCATTCGACAAAATAAAGAAGCATTGGCAAATGCCATAGAGGCAGCTTCTATTGCTTTTGTCTACACACGTAAAGAGTTTGATGTTGGCACCAAAACGACATTTGATTTGCTTAATACAGAGCAAAAGCTACTCGATGTCCAAACCCAAAAAACCGTAAATGACCAAGACGAAGTGGTGTTTGTTTATCAGCTACTCGACCAAATGGGTCGTTTAAATAGTTTGGTTCCTACACAGACCGCACAACAGGTGAATAATGAATAAAACAAATCCACCACTTGCTGACAGCACTCTCATTACCCGTGAAGCAACTTTGGCAGATGATCAGGCTTTGCGAGATTTAATCGCCGTACCCATGACCACTAAAGGCATACAAATTAGCTTTCAGCGTGAACCGAGCTATTTTAGAGCGTCCGACATTGTCTATCGACATAAACTGCATGTGGTGATTGAAGACACTGAGAGTCTAAAAAATGTCGCTTGTTATAGCAATGGTTACCGCCCGTGTTATGTCGATCGGAACGTTCAAAACTTACGTTACGCGGGTGATTTACGGGTAGATCATAACTATCGTGGCAAATCACTGGTGAAGGTTTTGGCGAAGCATGTAAAGCAGACCATGCATGAACCGAACTATAGCCAAATGATTATTTTTGATGATAACCATGCTGCGCGCGCCGCTTTACAAACGGGTAAAACGGGAATGCCCGATTATTATGATGAAGGGCTTATAGAAACACTCAGTCTGACGAGTACTGGCGCAAAACGAAAAATCACGGCTTTTTTAAAGCAAGTTGATAAACAGAGTGATCTTCAAGAGATCCGTACTTGCGTTGCAGAGGCTCAGCACATAGCTGCAATGAACCAGTTTATTAGCGACATGGCCGAGTTTTATAACTTTATTCCAGCCTATGACTTCGAAGAACTAGTCCAAGGGCATCAGTACTTTTCAGGGATGAAACTCTCAGACTTTTCACTTTACTTTAAAGGCGAAAAACTGGTGGGCATGTTTGGTTTGTGGGATCAGCATAGTATTAAGCAAACCAAGATTTTAAATTATAGTTCGGCCATAGGTGTGCTTAGACCCATTTATAACTTGCTAACCCCAATGACTAAAGGCATGCGTTTGCCTAAACTGGGTGACTCTATTCAGTACCATGTATTGCATACGCTTATGTGTCATCCCGAAGATTTGGCTTTGCATCATAAAATGCTCGAAGATGCCTATAACCAGTCAAAACAACAGGGCGTTGGTGTCGTGAGTTTTACACTTTCTCATAAAGACCCGCGTTATCAGTTAAACCAGTTTTATAAAGGTGAACGTTTAATAGGAATGCATGGTTTTATTAGTTATGAAGGTGACCCACGACCACATTTTGATAAAAACTTGATTCCATATTTAGAAGTTGGACGTATTTAATTTAAAGCTTGAAGTGATACTTTGAATGAAGCCCACGGAAGTGGGTTTTGTCATTTTGAATTTGAACGTTTAAGTTGAAGATCAGTTTATAAAAGAAAATATAGCAATAATTTATAATATAATTATTTAATTTTTAATGGAAAAGTATTTTAATTTTTATTGATGCGTAGTCACTAAACGTACATATAGCGCAACTACTATACAAATCGAAATTTAAGAACATGGTAGTTAAGTGATGAAAAAAAGTTTATTGGGCGGCCTTATTCTGTCTTTGTGTACAACTCCAGCTTTTGCACTAAATATTTTATTGGTTAACGATGACGGTCTTACCAGCAATGTCAAAGCACTCTATGATGAATTAAAAGCAAATGGTCATAACGTGCTTGTGTCTGTACCTTGTTCACCACAAAGTGGCCGTGGTGGCGCAATCGTGATGTACAGCTCAACAACGATTACCGCGGATAATGATAAGCAAATTTCGGCTGAAAATGGTTGTCACAATGGTGCAGCACCAATAGGTGCACCTGCGGCGGGGACTTTTACCAAAGCGGGTTATACCAATGGCGACTGGAATTACGCGCATGGTACACCAGTGATGGCAACGGTTTATGGATTGGATGTAGTTGCACCGAAACGCTGGGGGAAAGCGCCAGACTTAGTTTTATCTGGCCCGAATGAAGGTCAAAATGTCGGAAAAGTCGTTGTGCACTCTGGCACGATTGGCAATGTACAGTTTTCGGCAGGCCGTGGCATTCCATCAATTGCCTTAAGTGCAGATACAAACACGGTAGATGATAAGACTTTAAACAACCCTAACTCCGCAATTGTGGCAAAACAAACCATAGTGTTATTAAAAGAATTACAAGCTAAGGCAGGTAAAGGGCAATTGTTGCCAAAAGGCATCACGCTAAATGTGAATTTCCCTAAAAATTTAACAACCAGCACGCCGTTTGCGTTCTCAAAAATTGGAACTTATGACCTATATAAGCTGAAATTCCAAGTGACGAAAGACAATAAAGGCAATAACCAGTTTGGCTTAGGAATTGATGCGGCACCATCTGCGCCAACTGCCGCGCAAATGTCGGATGAAAGCGCCGTAGTGCAAAGTAAAATTGCTGTAACTGCAATGCAAGTTGCTTACGATCAGCGCCCAGCAGCTCAAGAATGGCTCAAAATTCGTTTAAAAAGCCTATTTAACAAGTAAGGGAGAAAGACCATGAAACGTTGTTTGTTGGTTTTACTTCTTGGGCTTGGATTGGCGGCTTGTAATGACAATGATCATGATGACCAAGTCTCGACTGAAAAACCTGCACTGGCTCCGAGCCTAGATGTTGGTACTTATATTATTAGTACCGAAACTGATCAAGAGTTGCCTATGGCGGGCAAATACTATTCTGGCGCAGATGGTTCTAAATTATTGGTTTTAGATGATGACGAAAATCGTGCCAAAATTGTGATGAGCTATGACGCAAAAACCAAAGCTTGGCAGAGCAACCAGTCTAATCAATCAATGACCGTTGAATTGGCGTATTATGAAAAAATTGATGATCAGAAAATTATGCTGAATCAATTGGTGGGTAATTACGATTTATCTTTTTCAGATGGAACAACGGTAAATGCCGAGGTGAATGCACAAGGCAAAATTGTCTCGAAAGACCCAAATTGTGTGTTTACAGGTGTTATTACTGAAAATGCCTTAGCCAATACAGCAAACTATCAACTGACCGATAATAAGTGTGATGCGCTAAAAAATAACTCGAAAGGTTATGTTGTGGTAGATGAAGACTTAGAACCTATGAGTTTTAGACTTGTATCTGACACGATTGCATCAAAAGACATTTGGGCATTTGCGCAATCTTAAAAATCAAAAAGGCAACGGATTCATTTCGTTGTCTTTTACCCCAACCTATCTTGCGCCGTTGAAACAATTAGCATGGTTTGAAGATAATAATCTACACGTGATTGATTATTTTCCTTATGCGAGTTATGCGCATTAAAGGCTGCGTCATGAAGTTTTACGACTCGAGCGATCGGGTTCAAACCACAACGAATTAAATATTCTTCGCGTGTTTCAGTTTCCCGTTTAGTTAATGCATCAACCGCATCACGGACTTCTTTGCCAAATAAACTTTCGATCTTGGCTAGGGTAAGAGGTGTGTCTTCAACGCTATCGTGTAGAAGGGCTGTAATAATATAGACTTCTGAAAATTGGTGTTCAATTAATGAATTGACCACACCTTTAATATGGTAATCAAAGTAATCATGAGGACCATACTTTTGACCTTGATGAGATTCTTTTGATAATTTCTCTGCGAGTTCAACTTTATTTTGAGTCATTTTTGCTCTTATCACTTTAAGTATATGACACGGCCTAATGTCTGAGATGGGTCGTTTAAGTCATAATTTTATACTGAATAGCCACTCTTAAAAACATCTCTTAATAACAGTAGTGTCTCTTTTTATTTATTCATTTTTAGTTGAAATAGGACAATTCAGACTTTAAGTTTTTGAAATTTTAAACTTTAACTTAATGATATAAGGGTAGATTAAAAATATTACTTAAGAATTTCCTTAATTATGTAATTAAATGAAAAACAATAATTATTTAAATAATTTCTAGCCAATTTCACATTGACACTTCAAATATTGGAGATTACCATTTGCGGGCTGGCCTACATTGCCAGACGGTTTTAGCAGACCGTATACGACCGCATCAGGATTATTTCTTCTGAGGAATAGTTTTGTGCGTACGCTCCTCGTTCCCTCCCGTAGCGGTAGGACGGGAGAGGGACACCCTCGGGTGTGCTGGTTGTCGTACCAGTCTGCTAACCCTCTTTCGTTCTGCCACCATAATTCTAATGTCTTGGCAGAACTCCATATATAAGGAGTTGGCTTTGCACATCCATCATTTCTTGGCAACCATTGCCAAAAGCTATAACGACACAGCTTAAAACCATTAAAGTAGCTTGATCGCCGTAAGGCTTTTCAGGCTTTAGCTCGTTATTACTTAAAACTTAGACAATTAAACCTTGAGATGTGCTGCGCACAGTCTTTACGGCTTTGCTATGCCTTTTTTTCTCCCAAAAGGCAGCGGTTTTTATATCTCATTTATATACAACAATAATTTTATAACGGTAAAAATATGCCAAAAATAGTTCTCCCAACACGTGCAGTACAAGTCGTAAATAAATCAATTGAGTTATTTCACTACAATGGGTTTCATCTGGTCGGCATCGACAGACTTGTGAAAGAGTGTGAAGTGACCAAAGCGACTTTTTATAACTACTTTCACTCTAAAGAACGGTTGATTGAAATCTGCCTGATTGTGCAAAAAGAGCGCCTAAAAGAAAAAGTGGTTTCAGTGGTTGCATATGACTGCAGCACAAACGCAATCGATAAACTCAAAAAGCTCTATGATTTACATGCAGACCTAGACGGACTGTATTACTTATTATTTAAAGCTATTTTTGAAACAAAACTAACTCATCCAAAAGCGTACATAACCGCCGTGCGATACAGAACATGGCTCACCAACGAAATATATAGCTTGCTTAGAGCGCTTAACACCGATGTTTCCTTTACCGATGCCAAACTATTTTTATATATGATCGAAGGTGCCATTATTCAGCGTTTAAGTTTGGGTGAAGTTGATGAGAGGGTGTTGGAGGTTTTTTTGGGGGGATTTAGAAATAAAAAAGGTGTCTTTATTGACACCTTACTATAATCAATCAACAAGATATAATTTTGTTTTCTTTTTCGGTATATCTACTTTAGCAAGTGCATCAAATGTTAGCTGATTGAAATCATCTTCAGAAATTCCTATTTCATCTAGCATCTTATTTTTATCAAAAGAAGGTTGCGAAACTAATAATGAAACAATCTTTGGAAGCATCATGCTTTCATCACGGTGAGTTTCTTCTGGCTCTTCAATATGATATCCAAGAGAGTTAATTTTCATTAGATTACTTCGATTAACCCAGTCACTGATCAAGCCTAGTTTATGAGCTTTATAGTTCACTGCTTTTAAAGATGTTCTCCAGATTTTTTTATATTCAATCATGTTATCAATTGATAGATAACGTGGAGAAGTTGCAAAAAATGCTTCTGCGGGCATTAAGAACTCTGATGCAAATTGATCTGCTTCAATTTCTAAGAGCTTATTATCTTTTTCCTCGCGAACCTTTCGATTATGAGTATGCATAATGATATGACCAAGCTCATGTGCACAATCAAAACGCGAACGTTCTGCCGATTTAAAATTATTGACGAATATAAAAGGAGAACCACTTTCATCATCGAAATAAGACAAAGCATCAATTTCTTTTACTTCATTTGGAAGTCTAAAAATACGAATGCCTTTAAGTTCACAGAGTGACACAATATTATTAATTGGTTGAAGCCCCAATCCCCATAACGCTCTTAATTCAATTGCAATATGATCAACATAACGATAATGCTGATCCTGTATCTCGGTAACATCCAAAACTGGACGAGAAAATTGGGGTAATTTAACCTTCTTGAGTAAGTAGGTATTAATATTCTTTGCTAGAAGTGTATAGGCTTCATTGGCTTTTCTATGTTGAGCCTTGATTCTAGCAACGGATCTATAAAAAATTTGTTCTGTGTCATGAGGTTGGATATCATTTTCTATAAAAAATGACATTGGCACATTTAATACTCTACAGATTTCGGTTTGATCATTTTCACTGATTTCCTTATCTGCATCTAAAAGCTGCTTCACTTTAGAAAGCGAGCAGCCTAGTTTTTCTGCAAAATCAGTATTGCTAAGACCTCTTAAATCTTTAGCAATTCTTAAACGATCTTTACTAAACACGTTAACCTCAAGTTAGACTACAAGCTGAATATCAAAATCATCTGGTTTAATCTCGTTAGATGGTTCCAATATTGGCTTTTTAGGATCATTGTCGACTGGATGAGTATTATCTATCTCAAATGCAATTCTGCAAGTGTGATTGCTTGGTAATATGTCAATTTTTGTCTTATCAGGAGTTTGTACAAAACTTGTAGGGTATGCGATTTCAAAAGGAATTGTTGGTATATCAGTTGCTGTGTAGGCTGGATGAGATGTAGAAGGAAAATAAAGAATCCAAGTTCTTAATTTTGATGCATCATCATAACTAGATTGATTTTCTTTAATATTCTTCAAAGTCATATAACCCTTTTCACAAAGAGCTGATAGTACAAGTTCTGGATGCCCAAGTGCTAAGTTACCACTCATGAAAATAATCTGAATTTTCTTATCAACATTTTCTAGTCTTGGCTGGCTTTCATTATGATAAACCCAAGCTGGATCTGATTTTCTAAGAAGTAAAGCGAGTTGTTCTCCAATCTTTCCCCAACGAGCGATAAATCTTGATCTGTTGTATATTGTATTGGTTCTAAATTCAGAATCACCAACCATAATTGCTTGTATAACTATATGAGGATCGGGTAGACCCAGTTCTTTAGCTTTTGCTATAGCATCTTCACCACTGAAGAAGTCACAAGGTGTGGGTTCTGAATCCTTTAAGGATTCATTATTAAACATATCCAAATTCATAAAAGCAAAATCCAAAAGATAGCGAATGTCTTTTTTATAACATCTTTTGATGTTAAAAAAAAGACATTTATATGGAGTTGTTTTACTTTTGTGAGAGATCATAAAAGAGTTAATGGAGGATGAATTAGTAAAAATCTAATTAAAAATAAGCAGTGCTTAGTTTGTGGTTCAGCAATGAAGGTTTACAACTATTAACTTTGAGAAAAAATATGAAAGATATTGAAATTTTAGAGATCAATGAAATTGGCGATTATGAAGAAGGCTTATCGCTACTGTTAGAAGATTCTATAAATAACGGAGCTTCAATAGGTTTCTTAGCTCCTATAGAAAAGAACGAAATCTTAAATTATTGGCGTGAGGTCAACTATAAATTAACACAAGGTAATAGCCGTTTATGGATTGCCATTCGACAAGGAAAAATTGTAGGTAGTGTTCAATTATCTCTGGTAAGTAAAAAGAACGGAGTTCACCGAGCTGAAGTTGAAAAACTCATGGTTCTGACAACAGCAAGAAAACAAGGAATAGCAACATTATTACTGAATGAACTAGAAAATTTTGCACGAGAAAAGGGTCTGCGCTTACTTGTCTTAGATACACGTGAAGGTGATGTGTCCGAACTTTTATATAGCAAAATTGGATTTGTTCGTGTGGGCGTAATTCCAAGTTTTGCATTAAGTTCAAATGGGAACTACGACGGAACAGCGATTTATTATAAAAGGCTTGTTTGAAACTAAAAAATACCCTTATTTATATTTTAGATTGCAAATTTGCACTTACATTTCTATAGGTAGGATAAAAATCTAAATAACCCTTTAACTCTAAAAAATAAAAAAATAGAGTTATGGTTAATTATTTATTTTTCAAATAGTTACATTATTTTTAATAAAAATAGTGTCTATATCATATTGACAGAAGTCTTTAATTAACTCATTTTTAAAGGATATCTAATAATCTATTAAATTGGAGTAATGGGGTTATCCATGAAAAACTATACTGTGACGGTTCGTGTAACAGAAACTAAATCATTGTTTAAAAAACAAGTTTTCGAAGCAACTTTTTTTGAAGATCCAAGTATTAGTGCTGTTGGCTCAAGCTATGATGAGGCAATTAATAAGATAAATAAAAAAATACTAGAATATTTTGATCAATTGTCTGATCGCGGTGAGGATATACCACAGCCAGCGGAAATGTCGACACTAATGTTCAAAAACAGGGACAAGGACGTATTCTTTCATGTGATAACAATTGATACATCTTTATATACAGACAAGACAGAAAAAATTAACGTCACAATGCCAATTTTGTTGATCAGACAAATTGATGATTTTTTGAAAGACAAAGTACACAATTCTAATCTTTTTTCTTCAAGATCTGACTACATCACGAAATCATGTAAGCAATATCTATCTTACGCAAATCATCTTGCTGCAATTTACAATAATGAATCTAGATTCACAGCTGTGCGTTATAAACAGAGTAATACAACTGATAACTGTTGTAATCTGATCGAATATTTGAAGCAGTCATTTTGTGAAGAAGTCATTCTTTTCGCAACTCATCGAAATCCAAGCAATGGTTATACCAATGATGATGGCCCAGATTCTAATCTTCCTCTCTTAGGAGCAATTGTTAAGCTCAAATTACCTGCGTTGCGAGAGACCTATGTTTTATTCGATGGTTTGTTTCTAACTGCTCAAAGGAAGCCACGCTATAACGAAGTAAAGTCGGTATTAGATGAGGCACTTATAACTAATAAAACGTCATTTATTCAGTTAGCAGTACCATTTACATCACAACTTGATCCAACTGAGGCAGTCAAACTACTTAGTAATTTTCCTCGTCAAAAACTTACTACAGAATCTCGACCATCATTTTTTGATCTTTTAAGTAATCTAAGTGAGGCAGAATACTCAAAGTATTAAATCTTTTGATTGAAAATCTTATTATTTCATTTTTTATGATACTCAAAAATAACCTCAAATTAGTGAGGTTATTTTTATGGACAGTCTAAATCGTGACGTTACTACAGTTGTCCCTCAAAAGTTATTTAAAGATGCTTTTGAAAGAACGGAATAATTTTTTCTAAGGCTTGAGCAACAGGTTCAGGTTGGTCATATAAGTCATAATGGCTTGCACCTTTAACCACAAAAAGGTTCTTATCTTTAGAAGCAGCTTTGCTATATAACTCATAACCATCGCGATAAGAACCGAATCCACCCGCTATATCACCAATCACAATTTGTAAAGGTTGAGTGAGCAAGTGTTCTGCCAAATGAAACGCATCAAACCCAACAGCAGCCGCTAAAGCTGAAAAGCGAAGTTTATTTGGTGAACCTTCTGCCTGACCGCGCGGAGTTTTGTAGTAATCTACAGCTTCTTTAATATCAATATCATGAATGCCAGCTTGCTCACGCTCTTGTTGTGAGTTTGGAATGTACTGGGTAATAAACGGTTCGGCACCACGAGCTTCCGCAGTACGCTGTGCTGCAATGGCTTCTAAAGTTTTAATGGCAGCTTCAGGTGTTTGGTCGCCTTCACGCATTAAACGACCATAGTTTGCTGCAACCACAGTTGCGACTGCTTTAAAACGGCGTTCAGTCATAGCAGCATTAACAGCATAACCACCGCCACCACATACGCCTAATACACCAATACGGTTTTCATCAACGTAAGCAAGCGTTGTTAAATAGTCGGCTGCACAGCGGAAATCTTCTACACGTGTTGCAGGGTCTTCAAGAAAACGAGGTTCGCCACCGCTAGCACCTTGATACGATGCATCAAATGCTAAAGTGATAAACCCAGCTTCAGTGAGTTTTTCACCATAGATTGCGCCTGCAGTTTGCTCTTTACAACTACTAATTGGATGCGCACATACAATTGCTGCATATGTTTTGTTTTCATCGAAATCTTTTGGAAAACGAATAGTTGCAGAAACATCGATATTTTTATTTTTGAAAGTTACAGTTTTCATCATCTTCTCTCCGAAAGAAGAACTAGGTCGATGAAATTAATATAACCGTAGTGATTTATTATGATAATCCACTATAATTAGATAGCACTTATATTGAATACTTATAAATAATGAAAGAAAATTTAAATGATTTGCATACTTTTATGGTCGTTGCTCAAGAGCGAAGCTTTACCCGTGCAGCCGCAAAACTCAGAACGTCACAGTCAGCCATTAGCCAAACACTCCGTAATTTAGAAGACCGAATTGGCATAAAACTATTATCAAGAACTACCAGAAGTGTCGCACCGACAGAAGCAGGTGAATATCTACTGAATTTGCTTCAACCTGCAATAGAAGAAATAGAAAATGGTATAAATCAAATTAGTGCTTTAAAAAATGATCCAGCAGGAACATTACGTATTAGTGCAGATGAATATGGAATACAAAGTGTTTTATGGCCAGCAGTTGAAAAAGTCATACAACAATTTCCAAAAATTTCAGTAGAGATCATATCTGACTATGGTCTTGTCGATATTGTAGAAGGGCGTTTTGATGCAGGACTTAGAAGAGGCGGTTTAGTTTCTAAAGACATGATCGCTTTACAGGTGAGTGAGCCAATACAAATGCTAACAGTTGCAACCAAAGAGTTTTTAGCTCGTTATGGTCACCCAAAGCATCCAAAAGATTTAATGGAATACCAGTGTATTAATTTAAGATTACCCACACATGGTGAATTCTATCGTTGGCAATTTACCAAACAAGGTAAAACACAAACAATTACTGTTAATGCTAAAGTTATTTTTACAACCTTATCTCCAGTGCTTCAAGCAGTAAGGAGCGGTGTAGGAATCGCTTATCTACCTATTGAAATGGTTCAGCCTTATATTGAAAGTGGTGAACTGGAAGAAACGCTGAAGGACTGGCGACATAGCTATGAACCATATCACTTATATTATCCCCATAGACGTGAGCAAGCACCTTTATTAAATATCTTAATTGATGCGTTAAAAGAAAATTTTAATAAAAAATAGCTGCGCATAAGACTTATAGTTTGAGTCAATGATTAGAATTTTGCTGCTAATTAAATAAACACGGGTATCTCAAAACATCCGTGTCTTAAAAGATTTAAAATAACTTATGGTTTTTCTCTGCCAAGAGCATGGTCTGTTTAAGCTGCTTACGATTAAAACCTAAAAACTCAATCACATTTCTAAACAATGCGGGTGCTTTCGCAATCGGAGTATTGATTTTAGGTATAACCGTCATATCTTTACGCCGTTCTATGCTTTCAACTACGCCTGAGACAACTTCTTCAATAGAGATATATTTCCAAATACCCGAGTTACCTTTCCATACAGCTTTACCTGCAGGGTCATTTTGAATACTGTCCATCATTGGGGTCTTAAAGAAGGTCGGATGAAGGCTACCAACATCTATATTTGAATATTTTAATTCTAGACGAAGGCTATCACATAAAGCCCAGACGCCTGCTTTACTCGAAGTATAGTGCGTGTTTAACGGGGAGTGGACGAAAGCCGCCATTGAGGACACAGCCAGTAAGTATCCCTGAGTTTGTTTTACATATGGTATAGCTGCGCGGAAAGTACGAAATACCCCTGTAAGGTTAATATCGATGGTTCGCTCAAAGGTTTCGGGAGCCATATGTTCGAGTGCTTCGGTTGAAGCTATGCCAGCATTTGCAATAACCACGTCAATTTTACCGAAGTGTTGAGCTGCATTTGCCATAGCCATTTCTAAGCTTTCCAAAGAGCGTACATCTGCTACCCAACCTGCGGCAATGCTTTTTCCACCTAGCTGTTTTGCCTGACTTTCAACTTTGTTAAGGTCTAAATCTAGGAGTACTAGTTTTGCGCCTTTGGCTTGTAATGCCTGAGCAATCGCAAGACCAAGACCACCTGTTGAGCCTGTGATGACCACAACTTTATCTTTTAATTTGTACTTAGACATATCAGATTTCCAGACATTTTTATAAATGAGTTTTAAGGAAATGGATTATTTCTGGATAGGTTTAGATTCACTTTCAAGTTGTTGAAGTAATCCCTGTAATTTCTTATGGCGTACAACCATTGCATCACTACCTGCATTAAACAGTCCGCGTAATATCGAGAACGGAACCCAACGCACTGGAGCAAAAATGCGTGGCTGGCGACGCTGCACACCTTTTACAATTGCTTGCGCCATATATTCCGGAGAAATAGGCTTGCGTAACCATGCTGGAAATCCTGCTTCAATCATCTCCGTTACAGTTGCGTTCCCTCCAAAGGCAACCTTGGCGATTGGTGTTGCTGTCCAGCCTGGATAGACAACGCTGGCTGTTGCACCGGTATATGCAATCTCTGTACGGAGACAGCGTCCAAGCATTTCTACTGCCGCCTTTGAAGCTGCATATGGAGCATTTGCCATTCCATTGACGAAGCAATAAACAGAAGAGGTTATGAGGATTTGCCCTTTGTTGCGAGTCACCTCTGGTAAGGCAGCACGGACTGTGCGCCAGACACCAAGTAAATCAACCTCAACAATTTTATCGAACTCAGCTTCATCACAGCTAGCAATTGTCGAAGCACCATCACGCCATGAGATACCTGCATTGGTAAAAGCTATATCAAGGTGTCCAAAGTGTTTTATTGTTTTCTGGACTACATCTTTTGTGGCTACTGCATCAGTAACGTCTACCGCTAATGGTAAAACACGAGATGCCTCAAATTCAGATGCAAGTTTATCTACAGCTACCTGTTGCATATCGGTGAGTACCAAGTTTGCACCTAATGCATAAAATTCACGAGCTGTTGCTGCTCCAATTCCTCCAGCGGCTCCTGTAATTAAAACAACTTTTTTGTTAAGGTCATATTTCATGGTTTTTCTCCAAATGTTTTAAATTTACTGTTACTTGACTGGAACGATGCGTTTAAGAAAGTCGATCTGATCACGAACAACACGCTCAAAAGCTTCTCCAACGTAAATTTCAAAATGACCATCGGCGTAGTGCTTAATTTCATGATTGGGCGTATGGCTCGCATGACGCAATGTTGTTTTTGAGGGCGCAACAGAGTCGGTATCACAGACACAAAACAACACGGGCGCTTGAATACGTGATGTCTTACGGCCCGGGTAATAGCGTATGATGTCGAATACAAAACGTGCAGCGACATAGTTTGGAATATTTGATCCAGAAGGCATAAGTGCGAGATAGCCTGAATAAGCGTCAGGTGCATTCATTAATGCTGTGTGTCCTGTTGGAGCTGCAAGAGGCACCATGACTGGCTTTGTGCCGAGCATTGATCCGATCTTGTCTTTTAAAGCGAGTCCCGTGAGCTTAAGGGTTGTTATTGGGTTCATTGCCATGCTGGATGAGAAACCATCAGTGAAGGGGCATTGTGATATAACAGCAGCAAGCCGATTATCGTTAGCCGCTGTTGCCAATACATGGCCTCCACCGAAAGAAGTCCCCCATATAATCACGCGGTTTGGGTCAATTTTTTCTAGGCTACGTGCATAGGCAATAGCGGCTTTCCAGTCTTCGAGCTGACTTTTTATATCTAGTAATTGTCGAGGTTGTCCTTCGCTATCACCAAAATAGCGATAATCAAACACTAAACAAGCATAACCTTCTGCCACAAAGCGTTCTGCAAAAGCAGTTAAACGCATTCTTCGAGTACCACCCAGACCGTGCGCCATCACAATAATTGGCGTAGTGGCTTCGGTCGCTGGACGATATAAATAGGCACTGCATTTCATGCCATTTGAATCAAACTGAACATCAAGTGGTGCTTGGGGCACATTATTTAGACTTTTACCCATCGTATTTTTCTCAATATTGGCTATAACGCTATCTTCTGAAAAATAATGAGATAGGGCTTGATGAAAGCTGCCATATTGCTTGACACTTTGCGCCAAAATTTGGATTGAGCAGGTATTTTTAGTCATTTGCTTTTGCGTGAAAGCTTTAAGTACACTAATTGATAATTGGCGCCAAATTAGAACTATACGGAATGAATGGATTGAATAAGCCGTTGTATAGAAGAAGGATTTCTGAAATCTATGTTCAGTTATTATTTGAATATCTGGAAAAACTAGGACATGACCCAGAAAAGGTGCTGTGTGAACCGTGGCCTAAAGCAGATTCAAATCATTTAGAAGGCGTAGATATCGATCATTGGGAAAGTCTTCTCATTATTGCTAAAGATTATTTAAATGACCCTTTCATTGGTTTACATGTGGGTCAAACCATTACAGCTCAGCATCTAGGTGTATTAGGATCAGTATTTCTTGCCTGCGAAAATCTGGGAGCAGTTTTAGAAAGGTTTGAGCGATATCAGCGGCTTGTCTATGACGTTTATCCTGCCACTGTTCGTATTTATACTGAATATGTAGAGCTTTCATGGGATACAAAAGGTGAGCAAGTAGGTCCTTTATCGGATGAAACTGGCCGTACCGTTATAGTTCAATTTTGCCGTAGCCTCATTAGAGGAAAAGAAAGACTTAAAGAAATACATTTTATTCATGAACAGCCTGAAAATGTTCAGCCTTATGAAGAATATTTCGGCTGTCCTGTGCTTTTTGAGCAACCCGTGGCACTTATGCGTTTCGATAAGGAAATCTTAAATCTACCGCTTAAAAACTCCGACGCGGCTTTAGTTGCCATACTAGAAAAGCATGCCGACAAGTTACTGGCAAGTCTGCCACATATTGATGAAATTACAGATCAAGTTCGTAAACAGATTGCTTACTTACTTCATCAAGGCGAACCAACTATTGAACAACTTGCAGAGCGATTAAATTATTCACGTAGAACCTTGCAACGCCGTTTAACCGAGGCAGGTACAAATTTTCGGAAAGAATTAAATATTGTTCGTTACGAATTGGCAAAATCGTATTTAAAAGATCCAAGGCTACAAATTGTAGAAATAGCCTTACTGTTAGGTTATGCCGAGCACAGTCCATTTACACGGGCTTATAAAGAGTGGTCGGGTAAAACGCCACAACAAGCCCGTGAGGAAATGAATAACTGAGGGTAGAGCTTCTTAAAAGAAGATGTGCATATATTTTGAGTGTTCATTCATCGTTTAATGCACATTCAAAATTACTTGGGTTTTCTTTACATCTCACTTTTTTCAAAAAGTTCATCATTTTTGGGTCGTAGATACCTGCTTTGGTTAGCTGTATACGAGCCTCGCGCATCATTTTCATATAGTTTAATTGTTCATTTTTAGGAATATCCATCCAATATTTAGAAGGAATATCACTTTCATATTTGGCAATAATGCCAAAGGTTCTATTTAATTGGCTGGCTACCCAAGTCCGCGACTTTTGCCCAAAACCTGCTGGGAACTGGTCTTTACGAATAATGAAGTTTGCTGAAATTTGAGTTAAAGGAAAACGAACAATTGCTCCTTTCTCACCTAAACCCTTGTGTAGTTCAAAAGGTTTAAATGCCACAATAGGAGCGGGCACAATATCAATTTCATGGTTATTAAACTTCGAACCGGCATTGGTAACATCTACAGATACAGCCTGACCGCCAACCTGTTGCACAAGCTTTGGTTGCGCCTCATCGTATTTAAATACCCCAATTTTTTTACCGGCAGCTTTAGCGAGTGTATTGATATTTCTATCATTTACAAATAAATATGCAGGGCCAATGGTCCCTAAACCTGCAATTTCGTAAGGACCGACCACCATATTTTTTGCGGCCATTGGTGAAGACAACAGCTTATAGGCATTAATCGCCGTTTTCATATTTGTTAATGCGCCGACCGCATCTAAAGATCCTGTGTATTTATTAAACTGACGGCCACGTAAACCACTAATAATAGCGCCATCACACTTACCGACTTTTAAATCTTCAGCCGCAATGCGTTCATCTACATATGCTTTTAAAGATAGATCAGCACCCCAGTTTTTAGCTTCAAGTGCATAGTCTTTGGCTAAAGCGAAAGCATCTCCCGATTTACCAATGGGGTCATACACACAAACGACTTGTTGTTTTGCATAAATAGTTGTTGTTAAACATGTGCTTGCAATGAGTAAAATAGTTTTAAAACGATCCATATTTAATTATCCATTATTTAAATTATAAAAATTATTTTATGAATCTTGCTTAGATTAGATATGACATTTAAATAAGAATTTAAAGAGAAAAGGTCAAAAGGTAGCCTTAATTAGCACCTTATTTTTTAATTGTATGGCTATGTTGTATATGAATTGAGATCTACCATTGAACTAAATTTAAAGAACAGCTGCATACCGCACTATATCGTTTTTTTCAAGCACGTAAAAGAGGTTTTTAAATATTCTATTTAAATTTCAATAGTATACATAATAATGAAGGTTTCAGTTTTTAGCTTACCAGGTTAAAGATTTTGAGGCTTAAAAGGAGATTTAGAAAACGAAATCTATACAGCAGACAGTAGTTGCAAATACAGCTTGTGAATTTAGTAAGTAGCTCAGCTCACTAGGGTAAATATAAAAATTTAATTACAACTTATAAGAAGTTGTCTAGAAAATTATTCTGGTTAAGATTAGAAATAGGGTTTAATACATAAGCATCCAATAGAACCAGCTTAGGCGTTTAGTAAGTTGCTTGAGCAACAGATGCAGTTGAAGAAGCCTTTAATAATTTAGTGTAGTGAAGTATAAACGGCGTAGTAACAATGCAGAGTAGCCAGAGCTTTATATATCGTAGGTTTCCAAATCTTCTATTTAACATAATATACATTATACGAACAGTTGTATAATTCAATATTGTCCCATAGCTTGGTAGCTATCTTTCATTTGTTTGTAGTGCTTATTTCTTTCTAGCTATTGCGGTACTTTTAGCTATGTGGAATGAATTTTTATTCTAATTAAATTCAGCACTAGCATCTTCTGACGTTGCTATTGATGGATAATAAATAGGATTCATAAAATCTAATTAAATAGAAATTATGATTAGGTTTGGCTAATAATCGCTTGTTTGATTTTTATTGAGCTTTTCTCTACCTAGAGCTCCTAGAAATTAAAACTATATTTCGCCAGACCATTTTCCTAAAATCTTTAAAGTCTATGCTAAATTCTAATTTATTAGCTCTGATATGCTCAAATCCGCAATATAAAGCAAATTACAGATTAGTTTAATAATGTATATTTAGTCACATTTTTATTAAAATCTATATTTTATTTCTCAGTAATAATTTTGAAATATAAATTCTAAATTAAAAAATGAATTATATTTTTATTAAATATTTTAATGTATATCATGCTGTTTTAATTTGCAGTCTGTTTTTTTATTAATCATTATTTTTTAAATTTTTAAAAATAACAATAACTTAATATTGTTTTGGTGGTTTTATTATTAATAAATTTTTAGAAATTATAACTATTGCATTATTTAAAGTATTTAATGTGATTTATATCACGTATAAATTAATAATTTTTTATTATTTAAAGATTAATGATTGTTTTTAAATTAAAAATAAGGTATCAAATATATATAAACTATTTTATAAATAGGTATATAAAATGAAAAATAATATATTTAAACTTCTTGTTTTGATAGTGCTTTCCTCTTACACACTATTTTGTTATGCAAGTAACACAATAATGATAAGAGGAAATATTGTTGAAGATACATGTTCAAGAGAACATAGCGAGATAGAATGTGTTGAGGTAAATAATTTAAATATTAAACTTGATAGTGAATATTTAAATAAAGATAGTCTTTTTAAATTAGCTCAACATACTGAGAAAATGGACACAAGCATTGAGAGCATAAGTTCTAACCACAAAGTCGTGCTTATTAATTACCATTAATATCCAAACTTATTTCTGCAGTAAGTTTGATGAAAGAGTGATTTGTCGAATTCGTCGCATGTTTTGATGAATTGATTGATGAGTCACTCTTTTTTTATAAAAAATGACTATTTGTATATTTTTTCTGTATACATATGCATAATTTATTCTATATAATTGTATTCTATGAATTTAAGCTTATTTTTCACATAATTTGTTTAATTCTTTTTTATTTACATCGTGTTCTTATGTAACTTGCTTCTCTTCATAGCTTTTCTTTTTTATAAAACAAAAAAATGTTCATAAACAATGGTATAGGCTATTGATAGCGGCTATACATCTCAAATAATAAATGTGATTGAATTAAAATTATGAAAAAATAATGTGATCTAGTTTGCATTTTGTTTAATAAGTGTTAAGATCGCCGCATTACTTTTCAAGATGTCAAACACTGGAAAAGTAAGGAAATAAACTTTTATCCAGACTTTTGAGAAAACACTATGAAAAAACTTGCTTTGATCGCTGCTCTTTCGGTTGTAGGGATTGCTAATGCTCAAGCTGCTGATGGTACAATTACAATTAATGGTTTAGTTACAGACAAAACTTGTGACATCGTTACCCCTGCTGGTAAAGACTTCACAGTTACTCTTCCAACTGTTTCTAAACAAACTTTAGCTGTTGCTGGGGATGTTGCTGGTCGTACTCCTTTCCAAATCAACCTAGCTAACTGTTCACAAGGTAAAGTAGCTACTTACTTCGAACCAGGTGCAACTGTTGACTTTAATACTGGTCGTTTACTTAACCAAGACGCTACTGGTGCTAAAAACGTTAACGTTCAACTTTTAGGTAGCAACAACAACTTCATCCCAGTACTTGCTGCGGGTGCAAACGGTGCTCAAGCTAACTCTCAATGGGTTGACGTAGCTGATGGCGCAGGTGCTGACCTTAACTACTACGCTGAATACTATGCAACTGGCGCTTCTACTGCTGGTAAAGTAACTACTTCTGTTCAATACACAATTATCTATCAATAATTAATTGGTAGCGGGGTTTCTATGTCCGCATGGAAACCCTGTTTTGTGTAACGCTTTCCTGAATCTTTCTTGGTTGAGAACTCGAAAATGAAATTGAACAGTTATAATTTTTTGTTAGGTTTAGCATTTGCTTCAGCAGTTATTGCACCTGCTACTCAAGCAGAAATTGTAATTCATGGCACTCGTGTAATTTACCCGTCAGATGCTAGAGAAGTTACGCTACAAGTTAGCAATAACGGTTCAAAGCCAGCACTTGTCCAAGCTTGGATTGATGAAGGTGACCCAAAAAGTACACCGGACCAATCAAAAGTTCCTTTTATGATTGCTCCTCCTATTTCTCGTGTTGAAGCAACGAAAAGTCAGACTCTTCGTATTACAGCTTTACCAAATGCTTCTCAGTTAAATCAGAAGCAAGAAACAGTTCTGTGGTTGAATATTTTAGATATTCCACCAAGACCTACTTCAAAAAGTGAAGATACGACACCTGATAACTTCTTACAACTTGCAATTCGTTCACGGATTAAATTCTTCTATCGTCCTTCATCGATTAAAGAAGACGCGAATTTAGCATCAGATAAGCTTCAATGGGTTAAATCTGGTCAAAGTTTAACGGTAAAAAATCCTACCCCTTTTCATATCACTATGACTTCTGTTTACCAAAAGGCAGGTGATAAAAAAGTTGATTTATTACCTCAAGGGCTAATGATTAAGCCTTTTTCTGAAGCGTCAGTTCAACTTAAGAATGGCAACCTTCAAGATATGAGTTTTATTAATGTTAATGACTACGGTGGTCGCGTTGAGCACCCGATAAAACTCCAGTAATCAGATTTATCTTTTTAATAAATTTAAGCACCTATATGTGTAGGCGGACTTAGCTATGCCAAAAAAAAGGCAAGAATCTTATAAATTATTAAAACGCCATATTTGTTACTACTTGGCTTCTGGTGTTGTCACAATGACAATGCCTGTAGTCGTGCATGCTGAAGAAACAACTACGAGTGCTCCAGTAGAGGCTGAATTTGATTCTGCTTTTTTAATTGGGGATGCTCAAAAAGTTGATATTTCTCGTTTTAAATATGGAAACCCTGTTTTACCAGGCGAATATAACGTTGACGTATATGTAAATGGTCAATGGTTTGGCAAACGTCGTATGGTCTTTAAAGCATTAGACCCTAATAAAAATGCAGTAACCTGTTTCACAGGAACAAACCTACTTGAGTACGGCGTTAAACAAGACATTTTGTCTAAACATACTGCCCTTCAAAAAGAAAATAATAGTTGTTATAAAATTGAAGAGTGGGTTGAAAATGCATTCTATGAGTTTGATACCTCTCGTTTACGTGTAGATATTTCTATTCCGCAAGTTGCTTTGCAAAAAAATGCGCAAGGTTATGTCGATCCAAGCGTATGGGATCGTGGTATCAATGCTGGTTTTCTGTCTTATAGTGGTAGTGCTTATAAAACATTTAATCAGTCGAATGATCAAAGTGAAACAACAAACGCATTTATGGGCGTTACGGCTGGTTTAAATATTGCTGGTTGGCAATTACGTCATAATGGCCAGTGGCAGTGGCAAGATACCCCTGCTGAAAATCAATCTAAATCAGATTATCAAGAAACAAGTACATACTTACAAAGAGCCTTCCCTAAATACCGTGGTGTTTTAACGCTAGGTGATAGTTTTACAAACGGCGAAGTATTTGACTCTATTGGTTATCGTGGTATCGATTTCTCAAGTGATGACCGAATGCTACCAAATAGTATGTTAGGTTACGCCCCGCGTATTCGTGGTAACGCAAAAACCAATGCAAAAGTTGAAGTTCGTCAACAAGGCCAACTTATCTATCAAACAACTGTTGCACCAGGTAATTTTGAGATTAATGACCTTTACCCTACTGGTTTTGGTGGGGAAATTGAAGTTTCTATTATTGAAGCAAATGGTCAAGTACAAAAATTTTCGGTTCCATATGCTTCAGTTGTACAAATGTTGCGTCCAGGTGTAAACCGTTACTCTTTGACTGTAGGTCAGTTCCGAGATCAAGATATTGACCTTAATCCTTGGGTAGTTCAGGGTAAATACCAACAAGGTATAAACAACTACCTAACAGGTTATACAGGCATACAAGCTACAGAAAATTATGCTGCTGTATTGTTAGGTGCTGCTTTTGCTACACCAATTGGTGCTGTTGCGTTAGATGTGACCCACTCTGAAGCCGACTTTGAAAAACAGTCATCACAATCTGGGCAAAGTTTCCGTTTAAGCTATAGTAAGTTAATTTCTCCGACTAACACAAACTTAACTCTTGCTGCATATCGTTACTCGACAGAAAACTTCTATAAATTACGTGATGCTCTACTTATTCGTGATTTAGAAGAAAAAGGTGTAAACACTTATGCGGCTGCGGGCCACCAGCGTAGTGAATTCCAAATTACTTTAAACCAAGGACTTCCTGAAGGTTGGGGTAACTTCTATGTAGTAGGTTCGTGGGTTGACTATTGGAACCGTAGCGAAAGTACTAAACAGTACCAAATTGGTTATAGCAATAACTACCATGGTTTAACTTATGGTTTATCTGCAATTAACCGTAAGGTTGAGTACGGTTCAAATGATGCGACGCATGATACTGAATATCTAATGACGCTTTCATTCCCAATTAACTTTAAAAAGAATTCAGTCAACGTCAACGTTACTGCTTCTGAAGATAGCCGTACTGTTGGCGCAAGCGGAATGGTTGGCGATCGCTTTAGTTATGGTGCCTCTGTTTCACATCAAGACTATGCAAATCCAACATTTAACGCTAATGGTCGTTATCGTACGAACTATGCAACTGTTGGTGGTTCTTATAGTATTGCTGACTCTTACCAACAAGCAATGGTTAGCTTAAGTGGTAGTGTGGTTGCACATTCAGATGGTATTTTATTTGGACCTGAGCAAGGCCAAACAATGGTACTTGTACATGCACCTGATGCAGCTGGAGCAAAAGTTAATAATACCGTTGGTTTAAGCGTAAATAAAGCTGGTTATGCGGTTATCCCGTATGTTACACCTTATCGCCTAAACGATATTACGCTTGACCCACAAGAAATGTCGAGCCAAGTAGAGCTTGAAGAAACAAATCAACGTATCGCACCTTTTGCTGGCGCAATTGCGAAAGTGGATTTTGCGACTAAGACAGGTTATGCAGTCTACATTAATAGTAAAAATGCTGATGGCAACAGTTTACCATTTGGAGCTCAAGTCTTTAACCAAAAAGATGAAGCTGTAGGTATTGTTGCACAAGGTAGTATGATTTACTTACGTACCCCACTTGCTCAAGATAGTCTCTATGTAAAATGGGGCGACGAAAGCAATGAGCGTTGTTCGGTTGAGTACAACATCAGTAATCAGTTGCAAAATAAGCAACAAAGCATGGTAATGACTGAGGCTGTCTGCAAATGAAAAGAATATTATTAACAGGTTTTTTATTTACGGCCGGCCTTGGTGTATATGGTGAAGCCAATGCTTACTGTACACTCAGTTCTGGATTCAGCACAGTTGATATATCAATGGCTGTTGGACGAGTTGTTGTTCGACCAAGTGATCCTGTTGGAAAGGTTCTAAGAAAAGCAACTTTTCCAATCAACTCAACTGGACAGGCTTCAACAGCCAAATGCACGTCATATAGTGATAGTATTACAGCGGTATTAACTCAAAGTTACCCTTTAAGCTCACTCGGTAACAGTATTTATTCTACGAATATTCCTGGGATTGGTATTCGCTTATATCGTGAAGCTGAAAATGCAACTAACTTTTCAGGGTATTATCCATATAGTCGTAGTGTGACACCAGGTACGAGTTATTTTCTTGCTTCGGGATATTTTGTTGTCGAAATTGTGAAAACAGCTGAACAGACTGGTTCGGGCACATTAGTTCCTGGCTTATATAGTCGATACTATGTAAGTGGTTATATGAACCGCCCTTTTTTAACCAGTACTGTTAATGGTAATGCGATTACCATTGCTTCTTCTTCATGTGAAATCCAGGGTAATATTAATAAAGTTGTACAGCTTCCAACCGTTACAAAAGCTGGGTTCAAAGGCGTTGGTTCTACTCAAGGCGAACAAACCTTTGATATGAACATCTTATGTAATGGTGGTATCAACCCTACTGGCTACGAAGAGAAAAACCTCATTAGTTTAACTTATGACTTTACCCAAGACGGAACAAACACTCAGGTACTCGCAAATACTGCTCCGACATCTGAAAAAGCAAACGGCGTAGGTGTACAGTTACTCTGGAACTATCAAAATAAGAATCAAGTCATCAAAAAAGGTGACAAATTAGCCCTAGGTACATTGTCTTCTAACCAGACAATTCAATATAACGTACCGATGACTGCCCGCTACTATCAAACAGCAACAAATGTGACTGCTGGTAAGGTCCGTGCAATGGCTACTGTAACTATTGAATATGATTAATCATATTCAATAGTTTTTAAACCCAATAATTTTAAATATTAATAATAAATTTTACTTTATCACTACTTTCAAAGAATTTAATACTTAACTTAATAGGAATATTTATGAAAAAAATAGGTATAGTTGCTGTTAGTGCAATTACATTATGTTGGGCAATGTATGAGGTATCTTCTGATAATACCAATACAGTAACGCCTAATCAGGCTAGCCAAAAAGTATCATCTAAAAGCATTTCATCGACTACAAAGAATGAAAAATTAGCGTCTCAAACCCTCTTAGCTCAAACTACCTCCCTTAACTCTTCTGCTCCAGTCTGCAAATACAATTTTGACGCGACTCAAGCAGATTTCGATCTATGGAGTAATGAAAATCCTGGATATGTTCCTCTGAAGATATTCCCATCGATAGCAGGCCAAAAATTTAGTCTTAAAGTAGAACCTAGGCCAGAAAGTGAGTATGGCTACATAGATTATGTAGCTAGAAGTAAAGCTAGTCTTAATTCGTCTAATGACATTGGAGATTTCACACTTCCTCATACTGGTATTATCGCATTAGAAATAGAACTTAAAATACCAACAATAAAACTTGTTAATTCAGGATTTGAAAACAATACGTATATGTCTAGTATTTATTTTACGGGCGTGACAAATAATGGTTATACAGTTAGATCAAGCTATGGGTTTGATATGGGAAGTTATGATCCAGATTTTGGTGAAAACCCTCCTATGTTAATTTATTCTGTAAATTATCGTCTTAGCGATAATAGTGGGCCTGATCATTCCTACTACAAAAGCCAGAACATGACAAATAATACACAGGAATATCAACGATTAGGAATATATATTAACCAGAATAATGGGCAGGTCGGTTTTATTGTAAATGGTGTTGATCAAGGTTATAAATCTACTTTACCTGCTCCACTTGAAAATATAAGTTTTAATGTAGTAAGTGGTTTATCAATATATTCTAATCAGTTATTTGGGCAAGAGTTGTCTAGTGAACTCATTACTGACCGTAATGCATTACAGTTTAACTATCCTCAGGGCACAACAGACATGTGTGGTAATGCTATTTAAGATATAAAACTATAAGTGGTAAAAAAGGGCTGAATCACAGCCCTTTTTTTCTTTTATTTAGAAATGAATGACAGTACGAATTGATTTACCTTCGTGCATTAAATCAAAAGCGGTATTAATGTCTTGTAGAGGCATTGTATGCGTTACAAAAGGTTCAAGTTGAATCTCACCTTTCATAGCATCTTCGACCATTTTAGGAAGTTGTGAGCGGCCTTTTACCCCACCAAAAGCAGTACCTAACCATTTACGGCCTGTCACTAGCTGGAATGGACGAGTCGAAATTTCTTGACCTGCACCAGCAACACCAATAATAACGGATTGTCCCCAACCACGATGTGCACACTCTAGAGCCGAACGCATAACCTTGACGTTACCAATACATTCAAATGAATGATCTACGCCCCAACCTGTCATTTCTACAATCACTTGCTGAATAGGTTGGTCATAATCTTTTGGATTTAAGAAATCGGTAGCACCAAACTGTTTAGCAAGTTCAAATTTATCTGGGTTTGTATCTACGACAATAATGCGTCCTGCTTTCGCTTGGCGTGCACCTTGTACAACAGCTAAACCAATACCGCCTAAACCAAATACGGCAACAGAATCACCTTCTTGTACTTTTGCTGTGTTATGCACGGCGCCAATACCAGTTGTCACACCACATCCAAGTAAACAAACTTGTTCGTGATTCGCTTCAGGATTGATTTTAGCCAAAGAGACTTCTGCAACTACCGTATATTCACTAAAGGTTGAACAACCCATGTAATGGTAAATCGGTTCGCCGTTATATGAAAAACGTGTGGTTCCATCCGGCATTACACCTTTACCTTGAGTAGCACGTACCGCAACACATAAGTTGGTTTTTCCAGATTTACAGAATAAACACTCTTTACATTCAGCCGTATAAAGTGGAATCACATGGTCACCAGGTTTAACGCTTGTTACGCCCTCACCCACTTCAACCACAACACCTGCGCCTTCATGACCTAAGATGGCAGGAAAAATACCCTCTGGGTCATCGCCAGATAATGTAAAAGCATCGGTATGACATACCCCTGTATGGGTAATTTTTATTAAAACTTCACCCGCTTGAGGTGGTGCAACATCAACTTCAACAATTTCTAAAGGTTTTCCTGGGGCAAAGGCGACAGCTGCACGAGATTTCATCTTTGGGTTTCCTTTAAATCATTCGGTATTTATAGTCGAGCAAAATAGATTATATATCTCTAATACAAGAGCTTAATTTTGCTTAAATTAAAATTGGCTTTCATGACAATCCATCACAGCATAGCCAGTCAGATACATCTAAGCAAGCCTACATTTAAAAAAGAAGAAAACCTCTTACTTGAAGAGGTTTCTTATCAAATCATTATCTTATAAGCAGCTTTTTTACTTATAGGTAAATATCTGGTGGATATGGTGTGTTATCACTAATTGGAGAATAAAGCGTATTTTCAATAAAGAAGCCATTTGGAGCTTGAGTGGTATCAATCGTAATTGAATCATACATAACTTGTGGATATGCCCAGATAAATTGCTTCATTAACCCTAAAGAAACATTGTTTTTCATGTCACCAAAAATTCGTTGCCAAATGGGTGTTCGATATGGCTTGGTTTTATCAAAACCATAGATATAAGCAATAGAGGCATCGGGAACAAAACCAGATAAATAAATGACTTTATTGGCAGGATAGCCTAACCCTTGTATAGGTATTTGGGAAACTGCCTGATGTGCCAAGTCTAAGCGAGCTTCTAGCAACCAGTCATAAGCTTCTGTCATCATGTAATCAAAATTAGGATATGAATAATGTTGGCTTGGATAGTTAATATAAGTAGCTAATGTCTGAATTGGGGACTGAATGGAAGGAAAGAAAATAAGAGGACTAACTTTGGCAGTAGAATATTTTGCTTTGATCACGGTACGAATATTTTGACAGGTTTGACCTAATTTATTTCTAAGCCATGTTTTAAACTCATCATATGGCGTTCCTGTTTTATTCATTGCCTCATAAATAGTACCCAAATCTGGTGCATATAATCCTGTATCCGCATTAAAAGCCAATTTTGTTGGGTAGTCATACACACAAGGTAGATTGGTGTCAGTGTTATACCACCACCAAGGTTCACCAATCTGCATATTTACATCGCATCCACCCCCTACCATTGTATCTGCAAACTCAATAAAGACTTTATGTAGATATGCCAAAGCATTCTGATGACTTAAACTAAAAAAATAGCTCGGTGGTTGGTAACCTGTTTTACCTAAATTACTGTTCCAGTCACGCTGTGCCCAATATTCATTTGCGCCCAAGGAATACATTTCAAAGCTTACCCCAAAAATGGGTTGCAAACTGGCGTTATGCAAAGCCTGAGCATATTTCTCATGCCATTTACGAGTGCATGAGTTAACGACCGCCTCGCCTGTCACCAACGTATCAGGTATCTGCCATTTATTAATATCACTTTTCCATGTCATTTCTGGATAATGCGACATCCCACAATAGTGGTTAACAAAACCCTGGTATCCCAAAGCGACCATATTGTTGACTAAGCGCTGAGGATTTAAGTCATAGTGGTCATCATAGCTGGTGCAGATGCCATAGTTGTGCTGTGGCACAACTACACGGCTCAAATTTAACTTTGCATTTGTTCCAGTTACAACGGAGTTAATGAGGCGAATGTAGCCATCTTTTGGTTGACTTAAAGGTATAGCGGTTTGACCATTATAGTCACTGGTAAAGCCAGAAAATGAGATTCGCTGAATATTGGTTACTGGAAAGCTATCTGTAGCAGAGAAGCCTGCTTTTACTGTATCCCAATTAATACGAATATGCGCCGTTCGCGAGGAAGGATTATTTGCGTAATTAAATAGAACAATATATGCAATTTTATTTACGCCATTTTCATTATAGTACACCGTTAAAGTGGGCGTTAAACTTGGATTGTTAAGCATTGGCATCGTGGCAGATAACTCAATATCGAAGTCCCAAACCACCCCTGCATAGCTATATTTGGTTTGATACGCTAAAAATTTATGATCTTTAGTGTCATAAGAATCCCAAGTAATTCCTACCAAATCATTTGTCATACGTGATCTAAAAGATGCTTCAAAACCATTTCCATAGTTCGTAATGGCGAAAGACATCGTTTGCGGGCCGTCTATTCTCCAATAAATAGGGCTAAACCGATCAATAAGTGTATTCTGAGTGATTGGGCGAGGTGATGTATTAGTATTATTTTGTACATTCTGTGAGTTATTTATCATGTCTACATTCTCTTAATGTATTAAGAGATTTTATATTAAATAATAATTCCTATGTTATTGTTCAGATAAGTAACAATGACGTTTAAATTATTTACAGTTTATATTTTTCATAAAGTTCAAAATAAAATTAAACATGAAATCTTAATATTATCCTAAAATATTTTTACACTGAGGAGTTAATAAATGGAAAATTTTATACAGCCTATAAATTTTAAAGGTTTGTTTTTATTTACTCCTCTTGTATTTGCATTATCAGGTTGTACTGAAACTTTATATTCCAACACAACGTCACCCGCAAAGACCTTTTCGGAAAGTAACTCTTATCCAGAGATCGACACAGCATTAGGAGAAAAGATACAGCCTAACGAAGAGTTGCTCGCTCAAAACATAGCTCAAGTCATTGAAAAGTCAATTCGGGAACAGTATACGGCTGGAAATGCTTTACGTGATGCACATCCTAAGGCGCATGGTTGTGTTCGTGCCGATTTTCATGTCTCAAAAAATCTACCTACCCAGTTTGCTAAAGGAATGTTTATTCCAGATCGAAGTTATCAAGCATGGATTCGATTTTCTAATGCTTCAAATGATGCCTCTAATGCCGACATTAAAAAAGATGCACGTGGCATCGCAATAAAAATTTTAGGTGTGTCTGGACAGAAAATTTTAGAAAGTGAAAAGCAAGCAACCACTCAAGATTTTATTATGATTAATCATCCAGTCTTTTTTGCGAATGATGCTAAACGATATCTTTCTTTTATGAATGACGTGAATAGCCATAATATGGTCAGAAAACTTCACATTCCATTTGCGTTAGGTTTTAAGGGAACAATGAATGCTCTTGGAGCACGTAATTCGCAAATCGCAAACCCATTATATGCACGGTACTGGTCTATGGTTCCCTATCAGTTAGGGCTGGATAATGATCGAAGAGCAGTTAAATATTCAGTTCGTGCCTGTTCAATGCCACCAAACAATTTACCTAAAAATCCTAGTCATAATTATTTAAGGGAAGCTTTAAAGAACACTTTACAAAGTACAGATGCTTGCATGGAATTTCTTATTCAGCCACGAACCTCAAGCAAAATGTCAGTGGAAGATTCAATGACAGAATGGGATGAAAAAGCAGCTCCTTTCTATCAAGTCGCAACTATTCATATTCCCAAGCAGAACTTTGACACACCAGAACAAAATAAGTTTTGTGAGAATCTGTCTTTTACACCGTGGCATGCCCTACCTGAGCATAAACCATTAGGTGCAGTAAACCGAATGCGTAAAGTCATTTATGAAAACATCAGCAGAGTTCGACATGATATGAATTCAGCTCCTAGACAAGAACCTTAAATACTTTATCCATTAAAGTTATAGATAATTGATTTCAAATACTCTTCTCTTGCCAGAGAGATAACGATCTTTAATGAATACCCTTGCTTGTATCTATAGTGATTCGATCAATGAAATCTGCCAACCATAAAATAAAGTCATCTTCGCTTTTATGCTTTGGAATCAAACTCATATCTAGCTTAATAGGAAGCTCATTTTTTACACTAATAACAACACCTTCGAAGTTCACAAAGTTATATAAAAACTTTAGTTCAGTGCCTGCAATAGCTTTTTTTATTTCTATAATAAGATTGTTTAAATTTCTAAAATGATTGTTTGAATAAGAACTTTTAATATTTTTATTAATTTTTTCTGCTAATAGTAAATATTTTGGCATTTCTATCTCCTTATTAATTATTTGTAAAATATAAGTATAAGTTGAAAGCTATAAAAATAAGTTTTTAATTTTTATTAAATTGTTTCCGTATTTTTAATTTTAATTGATAAGTTATGTGCAATATAACTGTTTTATTGATTTAAAATGTGATTTATTTGTGATTTTATTCTGATTAAATTGGTAGGTATTCTTTAATCTTATTTAAGGATAATTAATTAAGTTTTATATTAAATAGGCTCAATATTTAAAATGTTGAGCCTATTTAATTTTTAATATTCACTTAAGACTAAAAGTAAAAATTTACATCTTAAGTCAATTTTGGGAAACTCTTGATTTTATGAATTTTCCCACATTTTCTGCATTCTTTAACTTCGTCATGAGTAATATCAAAGTCATATTCCCAGACATGAATACAGAAAAGCTGTCTAAGGTTGTGGAGCATAGACACCTCCTTATAAAAAACCAACTCATTAGTAAGTTCTTTATGAATGTAGTTCGCTTATTTTGATGAGTTCTCCTCTTTAGCTTTATCCTCCTTGTGTTTACAGCAGTAACCGAAAACAGCCCCAGCACCAAAGAAAAACATAGCTTTGAACATACTTATCTCCAAACGATAGTTAAGTAAACTTAAAATTAACATTGAAGGTTGTATCTGTTTTTAGGCCAATGAGACTGATTCTGTGCGTTATGCAAACTTTTGTGAAAAGTTATAACAATATATTTTTTATGAATAAGGTGGGTAAAATTAAAAAACCGCCCCAGTAGGCGGTTGCTGAATTTACAGCGAGATATAGAAGTGTAGTGGACGATCACTTCTATATTTTTTATGTACTTATTTTTCTTGGCTTATAATTTTATTAAAGGCATCTGATTTGAAATAATTAATGATCATCTCTCCATCATCTTGTGTAGAAGATGATACTTTGGGTGGTTCCTCATAATTAAACTTAAAGTCTGGAGGAATAAATTTTGAGATCGGCGGAAGCTTCGCCTCACCTCCTGTCGTAATTCTTTCAATAAAACCCGCGAGCCAAAGTATATATTCGTCTTTATTTTTATATTTAGGCATAAGGCTCATGTCTAACTTAATGGCACATTCCTCTAAGGGCTTGGTTAGGCATTCCTCAAAATCTATAAAATTGTATTTAAGTTTAAATTTGGTGCCTTTAATTTCATTACGAATTACACCAACTAATTGATTTAAGTTTTCTGCCGAGCTTTCTGAAAATAAATTTTTGTCCTCAATCTTTTTATATACATTCTCAGCGATGATTAAATATTGTGGCATCTCTATTTTCTCCCTTTTATTATTAAGCTACTCACTCAGCCCTTTAAGGAAGTATGATAGATATCATGTTTTCTAATGTAATTGTTGTGCTGGCAATTGTAATTAGTGTGTTTTTGCGAAACCTGCAAGCATAACCATCCGAAAAAATTAAATTTAATGCAGACTAAGTCTCATTTTTAAAAATTCTTTAATCAAACAATATGTTTAGTTCATTTAAAGTTGGAAGTTCATCGTAAGATTCATCTGCATCTACTGTGTTTACCCAATTTGACTTTGAAACGATACAAAAATTAAGCTTTTTTAGCACAACAATATCTTTGTCTAATAAACCTAATGGAATCCACATAAAATCAGTAGTGCCTACCAAGTTAGGTACTGGTGAGCCACATTGACTGCAAAATGAAGATGTAAAGCCTGTTTCTTTTTTATAGGTACGGACAAGTTCTAAACCTGATAACCATTCAAATTTATCCTTATTTACTAATGTTGCTGCATTTGCCCCCGTTCCAGTTTGTTTACGGCAGAGACTACAGTGGCAGTGATAGACCGTGTTTATTTTCTTAGTAACTGAAAATTTGACTTCATTGCATAGACAAGAACCCACGTGACTCATCTCAAGCATCCTTAAAAAATAATGTTGAATATAGCATTAGGCATAAAAGGGTTAAATTTAACTTTATATTTTTAAATAGATATATCTCTATAAAAATAAAGAATTGCTAGCGTTGAGGCTTGGCAGAATGTATTTATAACGTTTAATATGAATTTTGACTTATAAATTGAATATAAAAATGCTGTGATGTGCTTATCTTGGATGCGACTTTAAAAGCTTACATGATTAATCAAATTTATCAGCAGTATAGTAGTATGGCATTAAATGCTTGGGGCTTTACACATACACCTTCGTATAACGGTACATACGACCCTGATGAGAATGATATAGTGACGAATAGCTTTAATTGGTTGAATGATGAGCAAGCTACAAAAAAAACAGAACAAGGACTGACTGCTTTTGTGGCATTAGATGATGCCTTTATCAGTATCGCTTCTCGTATGTATCTGATTAGAAATGCAAAAGAAAAAATCGATTTACAATATTATATTTGGACAAATGATTTTGTTGGAAACTTAATGCTGCACGAGTTACTAACGGCGGCAGATCGTGGCGTAAAAATCCGCTTACTTATTGATGATCAAAATGGAGTAAAGCTGGATGGAGTTCTTAGAAGCCTTCTCCACCACCCCAATTTTGAAATTCGATTGTTTAATCCATACAAGTTTAGATATTTAAGAATTTTAGACTATATTTTTCGGTTCAAAAAAGTAAACCATCGCATGCATAATAAGTTAATTATTGCAGATGGCGTGATTGCGGTAACAGGCGGTCGAAATATTAGTAGTGAATATTTTGACGCAAGTAGTAAGTTTCAGTTTACAGATCTAGATATTTTATTTTATGGACATACCGTACAACATGCACAGTCTGTCTTTAATGATTTTTGGCAAAGTGATTTAAGTCAAAATGCTACTGAACTGGTGGGAACATGTGCTGTTCACCATTTGCAAACACTAAGGCAGCACTACCATGATTTAATTCATGAAAGTGAAAATCATACTCAAACTGAAGATAAGCTTTACGATGCTCAAAGCTATTTAAAAGAACTTTTAGAGCACTATCCAATCCAGTGGTCAAAAGCATATTTTGTTGCTGATTCACCTAAAAAAATCTTAGGACTGGCCGCTAAAGAAGAAATGCTTTATGGGCAAGTTCTAAAGATTATGGGTGAACCAAAGCAGCATATCGAATTAGCTTCTGCTTATTTTGTTCCTACTCAACAAGGCACTTATTATTTAAAACAACTCAAGGTGCAAGGTGTTAAAGTTAGGGTTTTAACCAACTCTTTTGCTGCAAATGATGTAGCAATTGTGCATGCCTTTTATAGTCAATATCGAGTCGAGATGCTTAAAAGTGGTGTAGAACTATTTGAGTTTAAGCCCTTTTTAGAACGCAGACGCAGAACTTGGTATGAAGTGGTGACTGGAAGTGTGATTCCTGCTAAAGGTAAAAATAAATCGAGCTTACATGCCAAGTTTTTTGATGTAGACGGTAAAGTATTTATTGGTTCGTTTAACTTTGATCCTCGTTCGACTTACTTAAATACTGAGGTTGGTCTGGTTATTGAGTCGAGTCAATTACAAGCGCAAATTTCAGTCATGCTCGATCAGCACTTACCTCAAGTTGCTTACCAGCTTAAGTTAAATAGTGAAGGAAAGATCATTTGGTTAGATTATCAGTCGGATGGAAAGATTGTTGAATATGAAAAAGACCCAGATACGAGCCTTTTCCAACGTACCATGATTAAAGCTGTTTCATATCTACCAGTTGAATGGATGATGTAACAGCGTTTCAAGTTTATTTATAAAATGCCAATCTCGTTAAAGAATTTTTGATAAGCCTCTGCTTTCTTCTCTAGGGCTAATGGATATGCTCTAGAAGAAGATGGTAGACGGTATAAATTAATATTTCGACCTGCAAAGTAAGTCGAGGTAGACATTCCTATAAGCGGTTTTTCGGTGTGCTCTGGTAAAACTGATATTAAAGTATCAGTTGCTTTATCGCCTGTGGTCATAATAGTTTGACATAGAGGAATCTGCTGAAGTAAAACTGCAAGATCTGTTGGTGTTACTATTTCAAGAAATTTATCTGCGGCATTCCCTTTCAACCGCTTAATTTGATAAGCGGTATCAAAGATTGCAATACCAGTTTCAATCAAGAAGTTTCGAATACGTGCTTCATTAAAATTTTTTTGGCTTTCACTTAAAAAGTAAGTTTTGTCTTGGAAAAAAATCAAACCGAAAATACGCCACATATCATTTTGGAAATTGGGATAGTAAAAATCCATCTTCCATTTATTACGTGGCGGTGGAAAACTGCCCAACATTAATAAACGGGCATTCTCAGGTAAAAATGGCTCAAGTGGATGAGTTTCTATCTCAATTATCATAAAAAATCAGTATTTACTTAAAAATTTTATAAACAAATTAACCTATTTTTTAGTTAATCACGAGTCATGAAATGCAATTTCTCTTAATTAAAGCGTTAAAGGTTGTACAAAAGCGATCATTATTGAGGAATACTTATTCTAAAAATGCTATGTGAGTGTTGATTTAAATAATCGACTTGACCTTTATGGGCAATGACAAGAGCTTGTACAACCGAAAGACCTAACCCAGTGCCGCCTAACTCTTTATTTCTTGATTGTTCTAACCTGAAAAAAGGGTTAAATAAATCTTTGCGATGCTCAGCTGAAATGCCAGGTCCTTCATCTTCTATTTCAAGAATCCAGTTAGTTTGTTTTTGTCTCGTTGAAACAATTAACTTTCCCGGATTTGCATAACGTGTAGTGTTATCCAGTAAAGCAATTAAAATCTGTTCAATTCGCCGTTGATCACACTCAACTTTTGGCGCTTCAATATTGAAAATGACTTTAAGCTGAGCTTTTTCTAATTTTTCTTCAAACATGTGCACGACTTTGTGAGCAGTTTCATTAAAACAAATCGTTTCGAGGTTAAGTCTAAGCTGTTGGTTTTCAAAAAGACTCAATGTACGTAAATCTTCGACTAGGTTTGAAAGACCTTCTACTTGATTTAGTAAATTTTTAAATAAAATGGGGTCAGCTTCAAAAACACCATCAATAATCCCCTGCAACCTACCTTGCAAAATGGTGACTGGCGTTCTTAACTCATGTGCAATTGCGGCATTCCAGACATGAGCATTTTCAACTGAGGTCTCTAGTTTTTGAGCCATATCATTAAAATTATCCATAAGCTCACCAATTTCAGAAGAATGATGCATTGGTTTTTCAACTCGTGCGCTTAAATCCCCATGACTAATTTTCTTAGCTGCATCGGCTAATAGATTAATAGGCACAATAAAACGTTGAGCAAGCTTGATGCCTAAAATAATTGATAATGCTGTGCCAAATAGAAGCACGGCGAATAACCATATACCATCTAGATAGTGAAAAAACTCATCACTTTCTTTCAGCTTTTCGAGAGAAATAAGCCCTACTTCAATTGCAACATAGTAGGTGCCATAACCTAAAATTAGCGAACTCAGCGTAACACTTAGACTGGTAAAGCTCAGTGCAATAATCAGTTGTTTACTAATGCCCGTTTTATTTTTCATGTGGATGATCCAACCTGTAGCCTACACCGCGAACATTGATGAGCATATTTCGTAAACCCAGATCTTCTATTTTCTTTCGTAGCTTACTGACATGACTATCGACCGTACGTTCTAATGCATCTCGATCTGGTAGACACTGATTCATGAGCTCTGAACGAGTAAAGACTTTATGAGGATGCGGTAACATCAGTAATAAAATTTTGTACTCAGTTAGAGTTAAATTGAGTGTTTGTTTTTGATCGCCCGAATGGATGTAAGCAGTATGAATTTCGGTATTCACCTCAATATTTTTATAAATCAGATTTCGGTTAGGAGTTTGCTGGTTTTGTTGAGTACGTCTTAGTACTGCTTGTACACGTGCGACCACTTCATTTGGGTTAAAGGGTTTTACGACAAAGTCGTCTGCTCCAATTCTTAAAGCCATGACTTTATCAATTTCTTGATCTAAAGCCGTAAGCATAATGACTGGTGTTGCTGCTTTTTGCCGAATTTTATTCAGTACTTCCCACCCGCTCAGTTCCGGCATTTTTATATCGAGAATCACCAGATCAATAGGCTGCGCTGCGTGTATTTCAATTGCCTGCTTACCATTCATAGCCCGTACAACACGCATACCCTCACGCTTAAGATAATGTTCAATAATATCGCCAATATCATATTCATCTTCTACAACAAGAATAAGCTTATCCTGACAATTAAACGTAAAGGTTGACTCGAACATAGCAATAAGACGTGGGAAAAATTTGATTTATCATACGCGTATTTTTTGATAGATCTCCACACTTTTTCCACATATTCGTGATTTTGGTTACACACACATCAAAAATAATGCCAGCATCTAGAAGTCCATTAGGTGTTATAAAAGTGCAAAAGCATTTTTTAGTTCCATTCGTTTTATCTTTCGTTTTTGTGTTAAACGGCTGTGGCAATGAACAAGTAAGTGATCAAACACATGTATCTACGGCTAAGGTTACCGTTATTTCAATTCAACCGCAGTCTATTAACTTTAGTGAAAATCTACCGGCGCGCGTTCACGCTTTCAGAACTGCCGAAATTCGTCCTCAAGTTGGCGGTATTATCGAAAAAGTTTTATTCGCTCAAGGTAGTGAAGTTAAAGCTGGACAACCTCTATACAAAATAAACTCAGAAACATTTGAGGCTGATGTAAATAGTAATCGAGCGGGTTTAAATAAAGCTGAAGCAGAAGTAAACCGCTTAAAAATACAACTTGAGCGTTATCAGCAACTTTTACCAAGTAATGCGATTAGCAAGCAAGAAGTAAGTAATGTCGAAGCGCAATATCGACAAGCGATTGCAGATGTTGCTCAAATGAAAGCATTATTAGCTCGACAAAATCTTAATTTACAGTATGCGACAGTGCGAGCACCGATTTCCGGACGTATTGGTAAATCATTCGTAACAGAAGGCGCTTTGGTTAGTCAGGCTGATAGCAATACTATGGCGACCATTCAACAAATTGACCGCGTTTATGTCGATGTAAAGCAGTCTATTGGAGAATATGAGCGCCTACAGGCGGCTCTACAAAGTGGTGAGTTGTCTGCCAACAATCAAAAAGCTGTACAGATTTTGAATAGTTTGGGACAGCCCTATAATGTTACAGCAAAAATGCTGTTTGAAGATATTAATGTGGACCCTGAAACTGGGGATGTCACCATTCGTATTGAAGTGACCAATCCTGAAAGAAAATTACTGCCGGGTATGTATGTCCGCGTTAATATTGAGCGTGCTTCGGTTCCTCAGGCCTTACTCGTGCCAGAACAAGCTATTCAGCGCAATATGAATGGCGATCCTCAAGTTTATGTAGTGAATGCCAAAGGTGGCGCAGATGTTCGCTCAGTAGAGTTAGGGCAACAATATGAGCAGTTTTATCTCATCAATAAAGGGCTGAAAGCAGGCGAAAAAGTTGTCGTTGAAGGTATAGAGCGTATCCAGCCCAACCAAAAACTAGCAATTTCAGCATGGAAAGCGGCCTCAACAGAAAATACGGTGAAGCAAGGAGATGCTAAATGATGTCTCAATTCTTTATTCGCCGTCCTGTTTTTGCATGGGTAATTGCAATTTTTATCATTCTATTTGGTGTGCTGAGTATTCCAAAGTTACCCATTGCACGCTTTCCGAGTGTCGCTCCACCCGAAGTGAACATTACAGCAAGTTATCCTGGCGCTACTCCCAAAACGATTAATGATAGTGTGATTACCCTCATTGAACGGGAAATGTCAGGAGTAAAAAACTTACTCTACTATAGTGCTACAACGGATTCTTCAGGAACCGCTGAAATTACCGCGACATTTAAACCCGGTACCGATGTGGATATGGCACAAGTCGACGTACAAAACAAAATTAAAGCGGTTGAAGCACGCTTACCCCAAGTCGTCCGCCAACAAGGCTTAGCTGTAGAGGCATCGTCCTCAGGCTTTTTAATGCTTGTCGGTTTAAACTCACCTAACCATCGTTATTCAGAAGTCGATTTAAGCGATTATCTGGTTCGTAATGTGGTCGAAGAGCTTAAACGTGTTGACGGTGTCGGAAAAATTCAGTCCTTTGGTGCTGAAAAAGCGATGCGAATTTGGGTAGACCCAAATAAATTAGTTTCTTATGGTCTATCGATTAGTGATGTAAATAATGCGATTCGTAACAATAATATCGATATTGCACCAGGTAGACTTGGTGATCGTCCTCTAGTTAATGGTCAATTAATTACCATACCTTTATCCGCTCAAGGACAGCTTGAAAATGTAGAGCAGTTCAAAAATATTAGTCTAAAGAGCAATATTAGCGGCGCCAATATTAAGTTGTCGGATGTCGCCGATGTAGAAATGGGAGCTCAGTCATATAATTTTGCGATTTTAGAAAATGGTAAACCTGCAACAGCTGCGGCCATTCAGTTGAGCCCTGGTGCAAATGCAGTAAAAACAGCAGATGCGGTAAAACAGAAACTTGAAGAACTAAAAGTAAATTTACCTGAAGGCATGCAATTTAGCGTTCCTTACGATACTGCACCTTTTGTTAAAATTTCGATAGAAAAGGTCGTTCATACATTAATTGAAGCCATGGTTTTGGTCTTCATTGTGATGTATCTATTTCTTCATAATGTTCGCTATACCTTAATTCCTGCGATTGTCGCTCCAATTGCCCTGCTTGGCACCTTTACCATCATGCTTTTAACCGGTTACTCAATTAATGTGTTAACTATGTTCGGTATGGTGCTTGCGATCGGGATTATTGTCGATGACGCGATTGTAGTCGTTGAGAATGTAGAACGAATTATGGCAACCGAAGGTCTATCTCCTAAAGAAGCGACTTCTAAAGCCATGACAGAGATTACCAGTCCGATTATTGGTATTACCTTGGTGTTGGCAGCCGTATTTTTACCAATGGCTTTAGCAAGTGGTTCGGTCGGTATTATTTACCGCCAATTTACCATTACGATGTCAGTCTCAATTTTATTCTCGGCATTTTTAGCTTTAACACTCACCCCTGCACTTTGTGCAACCTTATTAAAACCTGTTGATGCAAATCATCAAAAGAAAGGTTTTTATGCATGGTTTGATCGTAGCTTTGATAAAGTCACAAAAAAATATGAAGCGATTTTACTTAAAGTCGTTAAACATACTATTCCGACTTTAATTATTTTTGTGGTGATTACAGGTTTAACTTTTGCAGGCATGAAATATTGGCCAACTGCTTTTATGCCAGAGGAAGATCAAGGCTGGTTTTTAACGTCGTTCCAATTACCTTCAGATGCGACTGCTGAACGTACAACAAAAATTGTGAAAGATTTTGAAAACCATTTAAATGAGCAGTCGGATGTTAAAAGCAATATTTCAATTATGGGTTGGGGATTTAGTGGCGCTGGCCAAAACGTTGCACTCGCTTTTACAACCTTAAAAGATTTTGGCGAGCGTGATAAATCTACTACTGACTATACCAACTTCATAAATGCAGAAATGGCAAACAGTAAAGAAGGTACAACTATGTCTGTACTTCCCCCTGCCATTGATGAATTGGGTACATCTTCAGGCTTTAGTTTGCGTTTACAAGACAAAGCAAATTTAGGAATGCCTGCTTTAATTTCGGCCCAAGAAAAGCTTATGGAAATGGCGGCCCAAAACAAAAAATTTTACATGGTTTACCCAGAAGGTTTACCTCAAGGTGACAATATTAGCTTGAAGATCGACCGCGAGAAATTAAACACTCTAGGAGTAAGCTTTGCTTCTGTTTCGGATATTATTTCGACCTCAATGGGATCGATGTATATCAATGATTTTCCAAATCAAGGCAGAATGCAGCAAGTTATTGTTCAAGCCAATGCAAAATCACGAATGCATTTAAAAGATATCTTGAGTTTAAAGGTTGCAGGCGCAAACGGACAACTGGTGTCTTTATCCGAGGTCGTGATTCCTCAGTGGAATAAGTTGCCGCAGCAATATAATCGCTACAATGGCCGACCATCATTAAGTATCGCTGGAGTGCCTAACATAGGGGTATCTTCAGGTGATGCGATGCGAGAAATGGAAAAGTTAATTGCTAAACTTCCTCAAGGTATTGGTTATGAGTGGACAGGCATTTCACTACAAGAAAAGCAATCTGAATCTCAAATGGTATTTCTTATTGCTTTATCAATGTTAGTCGTGTTTTTAGTTTTAGCTGCACTTTATGAAAGTTGGTCAATTCCGTTATCTGTCATGCTTGTTGTTCCTTTAGGAATCTTTGGTGCAATATTAGCCATTATGTTAAGAGGAATGCCAAACGATATTTTCTTCAAAATTGGTCTTATCACTATTATTGGTTTATCTGCCAAAAATGCGATCTTAATTGTTGAGTTTGCAAAGATGCTCAAAGAAGAAGGCATGACTTTAATTGAAGCAGCCGTTGCAGCAGCAAAGTTACGCCTACGCCCAATTTTGATGACTTCCCTTGCCTTTACCTGTGGTGTTATCCCATTGGTCATTGCAACTGGAGCAAGTTCGGAAACTCAGCATGCATTAGGTACAGGGGTATTTGGAGGTATGATATCTGCCACCATCTTGGCCATCTTTTTTGTTCCCGTGTTCTTTATTTTTGTGTTGGGAGCCGCAGAGAAACTATTTTCCAAAAAGAAAATTAATTCTTAGTTAAGTGGGTTGAGGCGAAACGTATCTATGTTTCGCCTCAATGACTTAGAAATATGAAAAGTCTACTGACAGGAAAACGATTAAGAATTAAGGACTTTAAAGACTTTACCTGTTCTAGGATGAGCAAAGCTATTATCTGGATCTAAATTGATGACTTTATCCGAAATCACAATTTTAGAAAGTGGTAACCAGCTCTGTTCCAATTCAACGTCTATAAAGTTTTTTTCATTGATATTTTCATAAATTTGTTCGACAACGATTTCCATACCACACATACTTTTAGCATTCACTTCTTTTAAGATATGGCGTTTTGACATACTAGTCTCCATTTTTTTATTATCCGCATCGACAATAATAAAGATTGCACTGATACAATATGTAAATTTTAATAATGAAAGTGTTTTCTTTGTTCTAATCATATTTTTGTAATAATTAAATGAATAGTTGAGTGATTATTTAATTTAAATATTATTTTTAAGTTAATCTATTCAATGTAAATATTACTTATTAAAAAATTTACTTTTAATCAAAATTAAAGGGTTCATTAACTGAACCCTTTTTATTTAATTCTAAACTTGTACTGCGTTATCCAGCGAACCATCATCTTTATTTTTAGCAGTGTCTTTACTAATCAATGAGTCTGTATCACTATCCGTGGTAAAGCTTTTGCTATTTTTTTGCTTTTTCTTGTACATACACATCCCAATCGCGATACCTGTTCCCAATACTATAATTGACTTTAACATTTTGCACCTCTTCGATTAACGGAGTAACTTTTGAGAAATTAGCTTAAATTAATAGCATAAAATTTGTTATTTAACGGCTTTGATTTGCTCCGCTTTTGTAAGGTGTTTATTTTTTATGTTAATTGAAGAGAAAAATAATCCCGAAAAATAAATTTTGATACAAAGCAAAAAGCCTATTCTAAAAAGAATAGGCTTTTCACTGTATTTCAGGATTAAGCAGTATTATGAATCGCTTTATGCAATCTTATTATCTTTAAAAATATATTACAAATGTATTTAATGCTGAACTTTTAGTCAAGATGGGATTGAGGGTTTTTACCAATAATTAGTGATTATTGTGATGACTGTCACGTTTATATAATTAGGATAAAAAAACCCATTTCTACTTCTCATAAAGAAATGGGTGATGTGAAAACCACAAAAGACCTGAAATACCAAATGTTCTTACATTCAGTAAGATTGAGTGTAGTGAATATACCGAATGGTTGACAATTAAACTGTTTGTATTTTTTTTAGTCATTTCGGCCAATAAAAAAATAGTTATGATTCTGTAGATTAACTCTGTTTAGACATTCATTATTGACCAAAAATTCTATTAAGCACCCTCACCCAATTATTAAGACATATATTTTCAATCAGTGTTTTAGAATAACCACGCTGTTGCATACGTTCAATTAAGCGATGTAGGCCTGTCACATCTTCAAGTTCAGTACCTATAAGTGCACCATCGAAGTCTGAACCAAAGCCCACATGTTCTTCGCCCAAATGATCCATTAAATATTCTAAATGTTCCAAAATTACATCAATCGATGTATCTGCATTTCGTTGTCCATCTGACCGTAAAAAAGCGACATCGAAATTTACGCCTACCATCCCTTTACTTTCCCTTATTGCTTTGAGTTGTGGGTCAGTTAAGTTGCGAGCTTGAGGACATAAAGCATGTGAATTAGAGTGTGTTGCTACAATTGGCTGCTGCAATATATCTACAGTATTCCAAAAAGCTTTCTCATTCATATGTGAAACATCAATCACCATCTTTTTATTGGCACAGCGTCTTATAAAATCTTTGCCATCGCTAGTAAGACCTGCTCCAGTGTCAGGTGAGTGAGGAAACTTAGCATTTAAACCATGTCCAAAACGACTAGGTCTATTCCAGAGGGGGCCAATACTACGTAAGCCTCTTTCATAAAATACATCGAGTAAATCAGGATTTTGTTGTAAAGCTTCTGCACCTTCCATATGCAATACAATTGCTAGCTTTTTCTCTGCTCTGCAATCTTGAATATCTTGAACCGAGGTGCAAATTTTAATATTTTTAGAATACTGAGCAAGTTGGTGAGCTAAATCGAGTTGTTCCAAGCAAATTTGTTCAATTTGCTGTTGCGTAAAATCAGAAGCATTCTGATCAAATAATTTATTGGAATGATGCTGTTGCACATAGCTATATGGTGGTAAAAAAATCGCAAACATTCCACCAATAAAACCAGCCTCTTGACAGCGTTTTAAATCAAGATGGCCTACTAAACGTTCATGAATAAAAGCATGTACAGGATCTGGATAGTCACTTAGCCATAAACGTGTTAATGCGTCATTATGTCCATCAAAAACTGGAATATGGCGAGGCTTCATGAGTATTCCTACTTGCTATATATCTGTAATAATGTGGACTGGAATATTTTGGGTGGTGCTTAAAGATTTAGAGTTTCTACTATTACGAAATACTAAATTTTGCAAAGGTGCAGCCAACTGACTTTCTGCCCGTGCTTGTTCAATCATTTGATGATACGGCGATTTCCCACATACAGGATCGGCATTAGCCGCATCTCCAGTCAACATATAGGCCTGACAACGACATCCGCCAAAGTCACGGTCTTTATCGGGACAGCTACGGCACCCTTCTGGCATCCATGCATCGCCACGGAAATGATTAAATCCAGTTGACTTGTACCATATATCTGACAATTTATGTTCGCGGACATTTGGAAACGAAATTGGCAATTGTCGTGCTGCATGGCAAGGTAGCGCCATACCGTCTGGAGCAACTGTAAAGAAGATTTTACCCCAACCATTCATACAGGCTTTTGGTCGCTCTTCATAATAATCAGGCACTACAAAAATGAGTTTGCAAGGATGATTTTGCGCTTTTAATTTTTCTCGATATTCATTGGTAATCCGTTCAGCTCGTGTCAGTTGTTCTTGGGTGGGTAATAAACCTTGGCGGTTTAGAAAAGCCCATCCATAAAACTGACAAATTGCCAACTCGACTGTATCTGCATTGAGCTCAAGGCAAAGTTCAATGATTTGTTCAATCTGGTCAATGTTATGTCGATGAATAACAAAGTTAAGCACCATTGGATAATTGTATTTCTTAACCAATCGGCACATTTCATACTTTTGTTCAAAAGCATGCTTTGAACCTGCCAAGGCATCGTTTACAACAGGATCACTCGCTTGGAAGCTCACTTGAATGTGGTCTAAACCCGCTTGTTTTAAATCAGCAATACGTTGTTCGGTAAGGCCCATGCCTGAGGTAATGAGGTTGGTATAAAACCCTTGTTGATGAGCATGTGCAACGAGTTGTTCTAAATCCTGACGTACTAGAGGTTCACCGCCAGAAAAACCAAGTTGAACAGCACCCATTTGACGTGCTTGATCAAAAACATCAAACCATTCTTGAGTGGTTAGCTCATTTTTATGCTGAGCGTAGTCCAAGGGGTTTGAGCAATATGGGCATTGTAGCGGACAACGATAAGTTAACTCCGCTAATAACCATAAAGGCAGGCCAACACCTTCTGTCATACTAAATCAATCCAGTGTTGCTGCTGTGCGACCAGCATGTAATCCACTACATCTTGATCTATCTCAGCAATATCACCAAATTTTTGCTTTAACTGAGCAATAATTGCAGAAACATTTTGCTGCCCATCAATATATTGTCCAATTGCCCCTGCACTTTCATTTAATTTGATCATGCCTTCAGGATATAAAATCACAAAACCATTTTGAGCTGGCTCGAACTGAAAACGGTAACCTTGTCGCCATGTTGGCACAAGGTTTAAATCAAACTGCTCTTTATTCATTTAAATAGTCCTTTGTGCCAAACTCGGTTGCTTGTCACGCTGTGATACGGTGCTTCATTGTGAACATGTGCAAGTGTTAAAGCATCTAAAATGCTCCATAAAATATCCAGCTTAAACTGCAATATTTCAAGCATTCGTTCTTGTTGCTCAAAAGTTGTAAATGAATCAAGCGTAATCGTTAGACCATGTTCAACGTCACGGCGTGCCTGACTCAAACGAGAACGAAAATACTCATAGCCTTTATCATCAATCCATGGGTAATGTTGTGGCCATGAATCAAGTCTTGATTGATGAATTTGTGGAGCAAAAAGTTCAGTTAAAGAGCTGCTTGCTGCTTCACGCCATGAAGCACGGCGTGCAAAGTTTACATAAGCATCTACCGCGAAGCGAACGCCCGGTAAAACTAACTCTTCAGAAATAACTTGTTCACGACTCAAGCCCACAGCTTCAGCTAACCGTAGCCATGCTTCCCGACCACCGCCATCTGGATATTCACCATCTTGATCGATCATGCGTTGAATCCATTCTTGACGGACTCGTTGATCGGGGCAATTTGCCATAATCGCCGCATCTTTAAGCGGAATATTAATTTGATAGTAATATCGGTTTGCAACCCAAGCCTGAATTTGTTGCTGGGTCGCTTTACCTTCATACATCATCACATGAAATGGATGATAGATATGATAATACTGGCCTTTATCGATAATGGCTTGTTTGAATTGTTCAGTCGTTAAAGCTTCAGGTGTTTGAGTCATGTTTCACCTTAGAGTTCAATCTGCATGCCGTCATAGGCAACTTCTACGCCATTTGCTTTAAGCTCAGCAAACTGACTAGAGTTTTCATTTAAAATTGGATTGGTATTGTTAATATGAATCAGCACTTTTTTAGGTGTACTCAGCTTGTTTAAATAAGACAGTGAACCACCTTCGCCACTAATATATAAATGCCCCATTTCGCGGCCAGTTTTAGTTCCAACCCCTGTTTGTTGCATTTCATCGTCTGTCCAAAGCGTACCATCAATCATGACACAGTCTGAACTCTGCATAATCTGCATGATTTGATCGTCAATTTTTCCAAGACCCGGAGCATAGAACAACTGTTTTTGTGTCTTATGATCTTTGATAATTAAAGCGATATTGTCGCCATCATGTGGGTCATTTCGATGCGGTGAATATGGTGGAGCTGCACTTTTAATAATTAAGGGTAAAAATTCTAAATTTTCGAAACCATTAATTTTAAAAGCTTGTTTAGGGTTAATCTCATGATATTGAAGACCACCATTCCAGTGTTTGAGCATATTAAATACTGGAAAGCCGTTCGTTAAATCTTGGTGGACCATTTCTGTACACCATACATTCATTGGGCAACCTTCACGTAAGGTTAAAAGCCCAGTGGTATGGTCTAACTGACTGTCCATTAAAATAACGCTTGTTATTCCTGTATCACGTAATTTACGCGCTGGTTGCGCTGCTTTAAATTCGAAGAGTTGCTGACGGATATCAGGTGACGCGTTTAATAAAACCCAGTCTGTTCCATTTTCAGAAACAGCAATCGATGATTGAGTACGGGCTTTGGCTTGGATTGTACCTGTGCGCACACCATGACAATTCGGGCAATTACAATTCCACTGCGGAAACCCGCCTCCGGCAGCTGAACCTAAAACATAAATATACATAAAATTAATATCTTATTAGAAAGAGATAAGCCCTAGAACAAGACTAGGGCTTATGACATATTTGATGAAACTGATTAACGTGCTTCAAAGTACATTGTAACTTCAAAACCAATGCGTAAATCAGTAAAAGCTGGTTTAGTCCATTGCATAAATTATCTCCGGTTCATATTAATCTTATGAAATGAATCACTTGATTAAGATTTATAAGGCAATTAAAAATTTATTCTAAATAAAAAAATTGGGTTTGTAGACCACCCTTAGCTAAGATATTGTTCGATAATTGTGTTTTTTGTCCAAATTTTAATATTTCGAACATATTTACTTATTGGGTCTTTCATCAAACATTCATACTAAAAGCGTATTTTTTTATCCGTCTTAATTGATCAAATGATAAAAAAATGAAAAATTTAACAATACTTTTTAAAGTAACAACACTTTCTCTGGCTGTAGCATTATTGGTGGGATGTAATGACGATGATGATAATGACACAGCATCACCTGCCCAAAGAAGCAATCAAACCGTAAATATTTTAGCTTTTAATGACTTTCATGGAAATCTTGAGCCACCTAAGCGTTATGTCGAGGCACCAAATCCAAATGATGCTGCTCAATCTGTTCGTATTCCTGTGGGAGGAGTGAGTTACTTTGCCGATGCAATTAAAAAACTTAAAGCAGAAAATCCAAATAATGCTGTGGTTTCGGCAGGCGATTTAATTAGCGCCTCTCCTCTCACCTCTTCTTTATTTTTAGATGAACCAACCATTGAAGTCATGAATGATATTCAAATTGACTTTAATGCTGTAGGTAACCATGAATTTGATCGGGGTACAGACGAATTACGCCGTTTAAAAAATGGTGGATGTCAGCAATATACCAGCACTGCACCTTGTCAAATTAATAAAAATTTTAGTGGTGCAAAATTTGATTTCCTTGCGGCTAACGTCGCAATGAAAAATGACACCAGTAAAACGATCTTCCCAGCCTATAAAGTTAAAACTTATGGTGGAATTCCAGTTGCATTTATTGGTTTAACTCTTAAAGCGACGCCAAGTATTGTTTCTGCGGCAGGTATTAAAGACGTTGAGTTCCGTGATGAAGCAGATACAGTAAATGCGTTGATTCCTGAATTAAAAAAACAAGGAATTGAAGCCATTGTAGTCGTTGTCCATGAAGGTGCGGCGCCAAGTACGAAGCTCAATCAAAAAACATGTGATGGTTTAAGTGGTCCGATTTTAGGAATTTTGGATAAGCTTAATCCAGCAGTTGATATTGTTGTTTCAGGTCACACACATCAATCTTATATTTGTGACTATGCAACAAAAAATCCAGCTAAACCATTCTTACTTACTTCAGCTGGACAATATGGCACGCTCATTACTGACATCAAGATTGAATTAGATGGTAAAACTGGTGATGTCATTAAAAAAGATGCTAAACAAGTTCCTATACAAAGTGAGGCCTATACGTCTGGCACAACCACGGTAAGCCTGACAGACCTCTATCAAAAATTTAACAAAACCCCAAGCATTGAAGCGATTTTAGATAAATACCGCCAAGCTGTGACCACCATTTCAAGTCGTGTGGTTGGTACATCTACTGCCGTTGTGAGCCGTACTCAAGTCGAAAGTGGTGAAAGTCCGCTAGGTATTATGATTGCCGATGCTCAGCAAGCGGCTGCCTTAAAAGCAAGTAATCAAGGCTCAGACTTTACACTAATGAATCCAGGCGGTGTGCGTGCGGATCTGCTCATTAATAGTAATAACCAGATTACCTTTGGCGATGTTTTTGCAGTTCAACCTTTCGGTAACTCTATTGTGACTTTGAGCTTAACCGGTAAACAGATTAGAGATGTGCTTGAACAGCAATGGTCTGGTGCAAATGCAAATTCACCTAGAATTTTACAGCCATCTAAAGAGTTGAGTTACCAATATGCGGCAAATACATCTGTTTCACCACGAGCAAGTAATATTATGATTGCAGGTTCACCGTTGGTTGACACTAAAGTGTATCGCGTGACGGTAAATAGCTTCTTGGCAGATGGTGGTGACAACTTTACGGTATTAAAAGAAGGCCAAAACCGTGTCGGTGGTGGTCAAGATATTGATGCGCTTGAAAACTATGTTGCTGAAAACTCTAAAGATTCACCTTTAACTATTCCAGCTACGACTCGAATTAAAGTTATCAAGTAACTGATTTAATGAGAATCAAAGGACAGTATGATGCTGTCCTTTATTTTTTATGGCACTTTAAAAGATTTTTATTCAGTATATAGATTGAGTTCAACACTACTGATATCGACTCCGGTATTTGCAAAAATAATATCAGTAACCTCATGAAGTAATTCTTTAACTTTGTCATGTTCAAAGTTCAAGGCTTCAGAGGTTTTGAGCGAAATGAGGTTACAACTCATCTTGTCTTTTCTAAGCTTATAAAAAATTTTGCTTTTTCCTAAAAACACCCTTTTGATGAGTTTACGGTTTTCAAATTCCGACAAGATTCGATAAATCGTTCCTAGCGTTATTTTATGTTCATTTTTAATTTGCGTATAAATACTCACAGCACTTAAGCCTTGTGGATTTTGATTTAAAATTTCAAAAACCTGTATTCTCGATTTTTTTATGGGTAGTCCATTTAATAATGATTTTGAAGTTGCTGTCATGATTAATTAACCTTAATGTTGAAAAAATATAGAAATTTTTTAAAATTATTTTGTCTATACTTACTTGAAAATTATGGAAATGATTTGATGTATAAATCAGAGCTTATTACCCTATAAATAAGCTTTGAGCTGATTATAAGTTTCTGAATAATTTAATATTATTCCTACCTCACTATCTACATGTACGCGCTTGGTGAATAAAAGAATTCTTGAGCTGAACCATATGGCGACCCTCTTCATTAAGTCATTTTCCGACCTTATTCTATATAATGATTAACATATGATAAATATTATCATTTGTGTTTAGCGGTGTATCATATACATATAAGTTTTGATATTCAATATTAATTAATTATCAAATACATAATGATAACCATTATATATTACTAAATAAGTATTCATTTCCACCCATATAAAAAGCAGATCGATGATCTGCTTTTTATATTTTAAATAGAATAAGTTAAATGACTATTATGCTAAAGATAGTACATCTTGTTCTTGCATCCATGCATGAATCACTTGTTGTGTTGTCATGACTTGAGCGCATCGTGTACTAGCATATTTTAACGCCATATCGTGCTCTTCTCGGCTAAAGTCAGCTAGTGCATCACCACATAAGAATGGCTGTATGTTTAGCATAAATGCTTCCGCAGCACTCATTAAACAACCAATATGTGCATATACACCACAGATAATGAGTTGATCGCGACCAGACTCCCGCATGAGTTGTTCGAGAGGTGAAAATTTAAAAACACTATATCTCCACTTGGTAAGAACCGTATCATTTTTTTGAGGTGAAATTTTTGGCAAAATCTGCGTAAAGCTCGGCTCGTTCTTTAAACCAGGTCCCCAAAAATCAGTTAATAATTGTCGATGTTCAGGTGATTGATTGCCGGGTTGTGCTGTATAAACAACGGGAATATTAGATTGATGAGCGGCGTCAATTAATGCTTTGGTGTTTTTAATGAGTTCTGGAATAGGTTCCTGAGTCAAGTCATAGAAATCTAAAAAATATTGCTGCATATCATGAACCAATAAAACAGCTCGATTGGTATGCAATGGCCAATTTGTTTTGTTGGGAGTAAATTCATGGGCTTGGGGCATACTATAACTTGCAATCTTTGGAATACTCATTAGTATTTTCCTTTTCTATTTTTCAAAATATTTTTTAATTTCAGATGGTTGTTGTGCTGAAGTAATCTTTAAACCCCAAGTGTCGCTCCCCCATCTACCACTATTTCTTGCATCGTAATTTGGGCAGCTTGGTCCGAAAGTAAAAAGATCACGGTATTGGCAATATCATCTGGTTGCGCGAGTTTTCTTAAGGGAATACCTGTTCGGTACTGACTCAAATCACCATCAATTACTGCAGGTGGAGGTGTATTATCAGTCCAGAGTTGTTGCTGCATTTGAGTGAGAGTAGATCCTGGTGAAACAATATTTAGCCTGACTTGATAAGGTGCAATTTCAAGTGCTAGATTGCGACAAAAATGACTCAGTGCGGCCTTAGTGGTGGCGTACATACCAAGTTGCATACGCGGCATGCGTGCACTATTTGAACTAATAGTGACAATACTGCCCTGCCTTTTTGCACAAAAATGTTTAGCAACTTGTTGGCTAATCGCAATAGGTGCCATGACATTGACCGCAAAAAGTGTTTCCCAATCTTCCGTTTTGGCTTCAAGCATGGAGCGCATAATTAATACTCCTGCTGCATTTACTAACCCCGTAATTTCGTATCTTTCTAAAAGCTCTGAAATTAAAGTTTGTGTTTCTTGTTGATGGGTAATGTCTTGTGAGATGCCTTGCCATTGTGAAGTTTGATCTGGCGTTATTGTTTTGCTGATATCCCATTGTTTAGGATTTTCTTGTCGGTCAATACCAATAACGTGATAGCCCTGATCTAGTAGTTGCTTGGCAATAGCCGCTCCTATCCCTCTTGCAGCACCTGTGACCACGATGGTAGAGCGCATGTGGATACTCCAATTTATATTATAAAGAAATCTATAAATATAATTGCAAATAATTATCATTCTTATCAATAGCAAATTAAGATAAAAGATTAATTTATGATCTCAGGTAAATGAGCTTTAGCTTAAAATTTTAAATTAAATTGTTGTTTTATATTAGTTTTATTAAATTAGAAGGTCAGAAATATTTTATTGTTAATAATCATTTTCAATAAAGCAGGTTTTGATTTATTCGGCTAAAATCAGATTTATGGTTTATCAAACCTAGTAACTTTTTAGGGTTCAATCTCCAGCAGGCTAAGAATGAGTTCTCTATAACTCCGACTCTCGTAAGTTTGGAAATGCATATAAAAAATGAAAAATTATAAAATCCACATAGTTTCGGTCAGATGTTTAATCTCTTGAATATCATGACTCACATAAATCATTGGAATTTTTATTTCCTCTTTTACTTTCTGAAAAAAAGGAATAATTTCGGCTTTATGATTCGCATCTAATGCTGATAAAGGCTCATCAAGCAGTAACAGCTTAGGTGAATATAACAATGCTCGACCCAGTGCTACGCGCTGTTTTTCCCCTCCTGAGAGTTTAATGGGCATGCGTTGTAATAAGTGCCCTAATTTTAATAACTCAATAATGTAATCTGTTTCGAAGTGACGTTCTTGTTGGGATAGACGCTTAAGACCAAATAATAAGTTTTGCTTTACCGTTTTATGCGGAAAAAGCTGAGCATCTTGAAAAACCAATCCAACATGCCGCTTTTGGGTACTCAAGTTAATTTTTTGATCTGAATCAAACCATGTTTGTTCCTGTATTTTAATGAGCCCACTACGCGGAGTGTTCAGGCCAGCAATGGCATGTAAAATCGATGTTTTACCTGAACCCGATGCACCGAATAAGCCAATAACAGAAGCATCTGACTGGAAACTAGGTTCAATATGAAATTGACCCATGTGTAGCTGAAAACGGCAATCAATTAACATATTTCTACCGCCCTAAGCGTTTCTTTTGATAACGATGAAACCACTGTGCAAACCATAGCGCTAAAAATGCCACGCTTAGCGATAAAACAATAAGTCGTTGAATAGCGGCCTCTGTATCGGGTTGTTGCATTAAGCTATACATGGCTAGAGGCAAAGTTCGTGTTTCATTAGAAATATTACCTACAAAGGTAATGGTGGCCCCAAACTCACCTAAACTACGGCAAAAACATAAAATAGCACCAATTAAAATGCCACTGCTGGCAAGAGGTAAAGTGACATGAAAAAATGCCCCTAAAGATGAAGCACCTAATGTCTTTGCTGCCATTTCTAAACGCTGATCGACCAGTTCAATCGCTAGACGAATAGATTGAACCAATAGCGGGAAACCCATCACTGCCGAGGCAAGAACGGCGCCTTTCCAGTTAAATGCAAAATCAATTCCAAGCGGTGCCAAATATTGCCCAATAACGCCGCGGCTACCAAAAACTTGTAAAAGCAAATAACCAGGTACAACAGGAGGTAACACCAAAGGTAAAAACACTAACGTTTCAATAAATGACTTACCCCAGAACTCTTTACGTGCCAAAAACCATCCCACACAAATTGCAGGAATAATACTGACCACAAGACAACTTGCTGCAACCTTACAAGAAAGTTGCAGAACGCTGAGCTCTTCTGGGGTTAAAGAGAACATCATGGTTTAACTGGGGTGAGCACACTAAAGCCATACTTTTTAAAGACAGCTTTGGCTTGGGTGCTTTGTAAAAATTGATAGAACTTTGCTGAGTTTGAGTTCTTTTTAATCATCCCTACAGGATAAATAATTGGCGAATGTGTATTTTCCGGAAATACACCCACTACTTTTACATCTTTACTAATTGCAGCATCAGTTGCATAGACAATACCGACTTGACATTCACCACGCGCAACAAAGTTTAGCGCTGCTCGAACATCTTCTGTTTCGACTAACTTTGGCTCAACACGACTCCACCAACCTAAGTTAGTAAAAGCTTGTTTAGCATATTTGCCTACAGGCACACTTTTAGTATCCCCTGTACAAATCTTGCCTGTAAACACTTTATTAGGATCGGTGGCTTTATCTAGTTTTATATTTAGTGAATGCCTTTTAGGGGTAATTAGAACCAAACGGTTACCTAGTAAATTTATACGGTCATTTGCTGCAACTCGTTTTTTGTTTTGCAGATAATCCATCCACTGGGTATCTGCTGAAATAAATACATCGGCTGGTGCTCCAGCTTCAATTTGTTTAGCTAATGTCGATGAGCCTGCATATGAAGTTTTGACTTCTACTTTATTCTGTTTTTCGTAAATTTTTTCTAAATCATTAATCGCATTCGTTAAGCTCGCTGCTGCATAAACGGTAACCGATTCAGCCTTGGCTGAGATATTAAAGAGCAATCCTATGCTGAGGACTGAACAGGCTAAAGCCAATTTTTTTATCTTCGTATCACTTACCATTATTTTTACCTTTTTGTCGTTTTTGCAGCGATATATACCCAAGAATATAGCGCTACACGAAGATTATGAAAAGTATAATTCGTTAAATATAGATGACTGTAATGCAGCAGTGCTTTTTCAGCATGTACTTTGGATTAAGCAAAAGCTATACCACATTAAAAAATTCAGTCGCTATGAAAGTTTTTATTTAGCCTTTTAAATAGCTACTCATGATTTGATAATCATGTTCTAAGGCTTGTCGAGCATTGATTTCCATTTGGCGGTAATGCTGTAAGACTTTCTGACCCAAAGCTGTAACGGCTGCCCCACCACCATGTGTTCCGCCTGTTTGAGTTTCAACTAAAGCTATTTCAAAGCACTGGTTCATCGTATCGACCAACTGCCATGCACGGCGGTAGCTCATATTCATAGATTTTGCAGCTTGTGAGATTGAACCAGTTCTCTCAATTGCTTCAAGTAAGTCTGCCTTACCCGGACCAAATGCAATGTTTTGCTCTAAAAGAATTCTAATTTGTAATTTTAAGTTTTGTTCTTTCATAGACTTAGTTCACAAAATTTCATTTTATGCTCTTTAACATTATAAGGAACTTTAATAGGTTAAAACACATACAAATTTAAGTCTCTACTCTTTCTTAAAAAGAGTTCAATTAAAAAAAATCAAAACTGCACAAAGTGGATAAAGATCTGGAAAAAACGGATAGAGGCTCAGGCTTAATCGCGGTTCAATCAGTTAAAAGCTGATTGGAGGATTGAGCAATGACCTCATCTAATTTAAAACAATGGAATGATTTTGTAGATGGATGTATCGACTTCCGTCCTAACGATGGCGTGTTTCGTATTGCACGTAATATGTTTACCGAGCCTGAACTATTTGACTTGGAAATGGAGCTTATTTTTGAAAAGGTTTGGATTTATGCATGTCACGAAAGTGAGATTCCAAACAATCATGATTTCCTAACAGTTCAAATTGGTCGTCAACCGATTATTGTGAGCCGTGATGGTAAAGGCGAATTACACGCGATGGTCAATGCTTGTGAACACCGCGGTGCGACCTTAACACGCGTTGCTAAAGGCAACCAGTCAACCTTTACATGTCCGTTCCACGCATGGTGCTATAAGTCAGATGGCCGTTTGGTTAAGGTAAAAGCGCCTGGTGAATATTGTGAAGATTTTGATAAATCAAGCCGTGGCTTAAAACAAGGCCGTATTGCCAGCTACCGTGGTTTCGTATTTGTAAGTCTTGATACTCAAGCAACAGATTCTTTAGAAGACTTTTTAGGCGATGCAAAACTGTTCCTTGATTTAATGGTTAACCAGTCGCCAACAGGTGAACTCGAAGTATTACAGGGCAAGTCATCTTATACCTTTGCAGGTAACTGGAAGCTACAAAATGAAAATGGCTTAGATGGTTACCATGTCAGTACCGTTCACTATAACTATGTCTCTACAGTCCAACACCGTCAACAAGTCAATGCATCAAAAGGTGAAGAACTCGATACGCTTGACTACAGCAAGTTAGGTGCCGGTGACTCAGAAACTGACGATGGTTGGTTTAGTTTTAAAAATGGCCATAGCGTATTGTTTAGTGACATGCCGAACCCAACAGTTCGTCCGGGTTACAGCACAGTTATGCCATATATGGTCGAAAAATATGGCGACAAATATGCTGAGTGGGCAATGCACCGTTTAAGAAACTTGAACTTGTACCCTAGCCTATTCTTTATGGACCAAATTAGTTCTCAGCTTCGTATTGTTCGCCCTGTGGCATGGAATAAAACTGAAGTCATTAGCCAATGTATTGGTGTTAAAGGTGAATCTGCTGAAGCACGCCGTAACCGTATTCGCCAGTTTGAAGATTTCTTTAACGTATCAGGCCTTGGTACACCAGACGATTTAGTTGAATTCCGTGAACAGCAAAAAGGTTTCCAAGCACGACTTGAACGTTGGAGCGATATTTCGCGTGGTTGTCAGTCTTGGGAATATGGTGCAACTAAAAACTCACAAGATTTAGGCATTCAACCTGTCATTACTGGCCGTGAGTTTACCCACGAGGGACTCTATGTAAATCAACATGGACACTGGCAACGCCTAATGCTCGACGGCTTAAATAAAAAAGCGCTGAAAATGCAGGATATTACTTTTGAAAACAATGCCGTAATGGATGAGGTGTAACCATGTCACAAGAACTACATTTTGCTGTATCTCAGTTTTTGTACAAAAAGGCAGAGCTTTGTGATGCTTATGACTGGGATGCCTATCTAGAGCTTTACGATGAAGATAGTGAATATCATATTCCACAGTGGATTGATGACCATAACTATGTTCAAGATCCAAATCAGGGCTTGTCTTATATTTATTATGCGGACCGTACTGGACTCGAAGACCGTGTATTCCGTATTCGTACAGGTAAAGCAGCATCTGCAACTCCGTTACCACGTACTTTGCATAGCATAAACAACATCCGAGTTAAAACATTGGATGATGGATTAATTGAAGCAAAAGTTGCATGGCAAACGCTTTATAACCGTCAAGGATTAGAAGGTTGTTTTTACGGACATGCCACTTATCTTTTACATCAAACAGCAGATGGTTTCCGCATTCGTCGTCAGCACAGCATTTTGTTGAATGACAAAATTGATTCCGTTTTAGACTTCTATCACGTTTAAGGGGAATGAAAAATGGGACATTCAGTTGCACTTAACTTTGCCGATGGCAAAACCTTTTTCATTTCGGTAAATAACGATGAATTGCTGCTTGATGCAGCAGTTCGCCAAGGAATTAACCTCCCGCTAGACTGCCGTGAAGGTGTTTGTGGTACCTGTCAGGGACAGTGTGAAACCGGTATTTATGAACAAGAATATGTTGATGAAGATGCATTAAGTGAACGTGATTTGGCTGAGCGTAAAATGTTAGCTTGCCAGACGCGTGTGAAATCAGATGCAGCTTTTTATTTCGATCATGATTCTGCTATTTGCAATGCTGGCGACACCTTAAAAATTGAAACCCAAGTGACTGCGGTTGAGCTTGTTTCTGAAACGACAGCAATCTTACATCTTGATGCAAGCAATCATGCTGAACAGCTTCAGTTTTTACCGGGTCAATATGCTCGTTTGCAAATTCCAGATACTGAAGACTGGCGCTCTTATTCTTTTGCAAATAGACCAAACGCAACCAATCAATTGCAATTCTTAATTCGTCTCTTGCCTGATGGTGTGATGAGTAATTATTTGCGTGATCGTTGTCAGGTTGGACAAACCCTACTTATTGAAGCACCACTTGGTAGTTTCTATTTACGTGAAGTACAGCGTCCACTGGTTTTTGTGGCAGGTGGAACAGGATTATCTGCTTTCTTGGGAATGCTTGATAACTTGGTTGAGCAGCCTAACTCACCTGCCGTTCAGTTGTACTACGGCGTAAATAATGAAACCGACTTGTGTGAACAACAGCGTTTACATGCCTACGCGGAGCAGCTACCAAACTTTAGTTATCACCCGATTGTGACTAAAGCAACCGAAGCTTGGCAAGGTAAAGCGGGCTATATTCATGAGCACTTGAATAAAGATCAATTGGCCGAGCAGGCTTTTGATATGTATTTATGTGGCCCACCACCGATGATTGAAGCCGTTAAAAATTGGTTAGATGAACAATCTTTGCAAAACTATCGTATTTATAGCGAGAAGTTTTTACAGAGCAATACATCACGTTGAAGTATAAATAATTTAAAAACCACTAAAACCTGAAATGATTCAATATACTCTTATAAGGGGTATATTGAATTTTTGCATTCAAATTAAAAGTTTTTATATATCAATAATATAAAACAATAAATTCCGACAAAATAAATTGACCAGCTCACTCGGATTTGCTATAAATTTTGATAGATCTTAAGGAATAAGATCATGATGAGATTAACTTATAGCACCTTTTATATCCCCCTATTCTATTTCTCGAATTTACTAAATTGATGGATAAAATCCGATGTAAAAATTTGAGAAAATCACATTAACTAGCGGTTAAATTGGTCTGTATTTTGCTTATATCTCATTGTAATTTACGAGTAACTTAATTTTTTAAGTGCCGTATTTACGTGTTGCAAAGCTAAGGTTTCACATATTTTGCACAGTAAATACAGGAGTGAGCCAAAAGGGATAAATATGAACCAAGCCAACTCCCCCGAACTCAGTGGACGTCATTTTCAAAATGAGTCGATCTTTACTGATCATAATTTGGTGTTTGATCACCACGATTTAAGTGAAACCTGCCGAAATGTAGGTCAAATTTTTAAACCACATGATCTTAAAATCTCTCATCAGAAGCGAGATTTCAGTGCAACCATGCACCATGTTAAAACAGGCGCATTGTCTATTAGTCGCTTGGAATATGGCGCGGATGTCATTATTGAACCAGATCACCTTGATAACTTTTACCTAATTCAAATTCCAACTCAAGGCTACGCAGAAATCGAGTTTGGTTCACAAAAGTTTATTTCTTATTCTCAAGTTGCATCTCTTATTTCACCTCAGCAATCTTTACGTATGCGCTGGCATGCGAACTCACCGCAGCTCATTCTAAAAGTTTCAAAGGATGATTTTACGTATCATTGCCGTCAGCATATTGCTGATTCAGAAAATAACTTACTCGTTTTCGACCCAAAATTAGACTTTTCTACACAAAGTGGAGCCTATTTTTTACAGCTCGTTAGAACCTTGATGGATGCTTTAGCCTGTGATCAACACCCGCTTCATCATCCTTTAGCCTTTAAACAATTTGAGTCAAATTTGTTTAATGCACTTATTTATGGTCAACCCAATAATGCGTTGCATAAAATAGACCAGCATAAAGAAAAAACAGTCTCTCCTTATTTCGTAAAGCGCACAGAAGCCTATATTAAAGAACATTTACATGAGCCGCTTAATGTCGAAATTTTGGCTGAACATGCAGGCGTGAGTGTGAGAACGCTATTTACCGGTTTTAAAAATTATTTGGGGACAACCCCAATGTCTTATTTAAAAGAGTTACGCTTTGAGCAAGCCCATTTAGAGCTGATGCACAATGAAAATCTATCGGTCACAGACGTTGCATTTAAATGGGGATTTAGCCATTTAGGCCGTTTTTCTCAAGAATATAAACGCCGTTATGGTGAGTTACCTTCGTCTACTCGCCGATCTGGTCACAGTGAAGGCTTAATTACTTCAACTTTTTCTTAAACTAAAATAGATAAAAGCCTTTTATATTTTTGATATAAAAGGCTTTTTTTATGAATTAAAAATGATGGACATAACGAACTTGTAGTCGTGTTCCCTCTGGTCGATTTTCAGCATCTTGCTCAAAATAAGCATTTGCAACCAAGTGATCATTTTTAGAAAAACTATACATCGCACCCAGACCAATCGCCCAGACTTGTTCACGTCGGCCTTTGACTTTTTCACCATCAACTTCGGTGTCCGTGACTTGTTTTAGCCAATAACCATTTAGTCCTAAGCGGAACTGTTCAGTAATGGCATAGTCTGTTGCGAAGTTTGCATGAATTGCTTGCCCTGCCTGCATATCATTTGCTCCAGCAAAAGCATAGCTTGGGTCATTATTCTTAAAGTTATAGAGATAATGAATACGTGTGGAAGCGGTCCATTTGGGATTAAACCAATATGTGGCAGCCCAATAAGGATCAAATGAAACAGCATTATTACTTGGGTTAATATCTTTTTGTTGATCGTATTCGCCCGTAGGTAAATTCACCTGAAATTCAAAACGATGTACAAATTTTGGCCCTTGTGCACGCATGACTGGATCAAACTGAATAAAAGGTCCAATCATAATGTCCCCAAAGCCACTTTGGGCTTTAATGGCAGCATTATTCAAGCCATCATCCATGTCCATTTTGCTGACAAAAGGAATTAAAAAATTTATACCTAAACTGGCTTTATCTTTTACTCGGACATTTGATAAATAACTAATCTGTTCAACCAGGACTTGATAATTTAAATCTGTTTTAGGTAAACCGAGTTTTTGTCCATTGGAATCGACCAGTTTATTGCTATCGTAATTTTGAAAATAGGTTTGAGCATACCAACCGGGCCCTGCGGGTAAACCACCATCGAGAAAGCTGGTCATACCTAAGTTTACGGTCGGTAAATCATAGGCATGTGTAATCAATGGCAAACCCAACAATATCCCTGCGAAAAATCCATGTTTAATTAAAGTGCTTTTCATCTTCTTATTTCCTATAAAAAATCACGACCGGATTGATCGTGATTATGGTGAATTAACCTGCTAATTCTGGATGCTCAGCGGCAATCCGATACTTTCCTGCGTGAAATACCAATGGTTCACCTTGGCGCTGTTGGTATTGTTCAATTTGACCAATAAAAATCAGGTGATCTCCGCCTTCATATTGATTTACATTGCGGCAAACCAAGGTTGCGAGTGCATCGGATAAAATTGGAACGCCAGCATTGCATTGTTGATGGGCAATGCCTGCAAATTTGTCTTCGGCACCTCGAGCAAAATGCCCCGAAAGCTGATGATGCTCTTGCGCCAACATGTGGATGGCAAAATATTCAGCTTCTACAAAATCAGACAAACTTGGCGCTGTTTTTGATAGACTCCACAAAATTAATGGCGGATCTAAAGACAGAGATGAAAACGAATTGGCTGTCATACCTATTTTCCGGCCATCTTTACCACGAGTGGTAATCACGGTAACGCCAGTTGCAAACTGACCAAGCAAATTACGAATTTCTCTTGGGTTTTCAGCATTAATCGCTTGTAAAGCTAAAGTTTCAATTGTGTCCATTTTTAATTCTCCCTTTGCTGTTTTGCCCTTAAGCCACTTTTGCTGTGGTTTTTGAGGCCAAGAATGCTTGAGCTTGATCTGCATCAAACCACCAAGGAGCAAATGCGCGTGGGTCATCAAAGTTATTGGCCATAATTGAAGCAATGCTCTGGTTTTGACTTGCAGCTGCTAGGAGTTCAACGACATGAGGCTCAGGTGGTAATAACAAGCTATTGGTCCAAGCCACGACTTTTTCTGCATAAGCCCAATAACGCTCAAAAGTTTGAACCATCCATTGTTCGCTAAAGCTTTGATTATCATTGGCTAAAATGGCATCGAAATAGATCTTGCTACACTTAGCCGCATTGTTTGAGCCTTGACCAGTAATTGGATCATTGACCACTAAGGCATCTGCCATGCCAAAAATCTTTTTGCCAGAGGGTAAGGTTAAAACGGGTTTGCGTACGGTCGGCGGGAAGCGCCCTGCCAAATATCCGCCTGCATCAGTCAACTCAACATTTGTGCAGCGTTCATATTCCCAAGGCACAAATTTCTTGAGTAAGTCCAAACTACATTGCAGATGTTGTTCAGGTGTTTTCACATCTTGCCAGCAATCCATCGGTCCATTTGGAATTCCTTCAAACACCATAATGTCGCAAGGACCATTGATGGTCAGTGCCGGAAATGAAAAGTATTCGCCGACTTCAGGAATAATGTTAAAAGTCACACGTGAATAAGGTGAAATTGGCTTCATGTTTTTGACGTAGGTCAAAGCCAAAGCGCGTTGAGGCTTATCAAAAACACTGCGCACATCATCACGTTCAAACTGTTTAACAACCTCACCTTTACCAGCAGCGAGTAATACAAGCTCATAGTCGTTTGCAAGTTGTTCTAACTCTTCTATTCCCACATCCTGAATCACCAATCGACCGCCACGGCGTTCAAATTCTTCCATCCAATATGGCATTTTGACGCGTTGATCGACCGATTGAGCGTAGCGCTCAAGACGAGCGCTCCATTCAAATGCTTTACTACCATTTTCAGGATTAACTAAAGCTAGCCCAATGCCTTCTACTGCTGGACATTGTTCTTCCCAGAAATTTAGTCCCAAGTCACGTTCAGTTTGTAAAGCGGTATGAAACATACACTGGCTTGACATGACTTTACCTTGACGGATTTCATCAGCAGTTCGGTTGGTAATCATGGTTACGTCGTAACCTGTATCTAATAACCCCAAACCAAGCTGTAAACCAGACTGTCCTGCTCCAACAATTGCAATACGGCGCATAATATTCTCCATAATTTTCTAAATGTGCTTTTAAAACGTTGTGCTATTCGGCTAAACGTGGAATAGCGGGCTGTGATCCTTCAGGGCCCATTACTGAATATCCACCGTCGACCGCATAATCTGCTCCGGTGACAAAACTCGCAGCGGGTGACAATAAAAACAAAACAACATTGGCAACTTCTTCGGGATGACCCAATCGGCCTAGCAAGTGATAATCGGCTGCCACGCTATCGGCTTTTTCACGGTTATCACCGCTGACTTCTGCAATGACTCGAGACCATGTCCAACCCGGAGAAACTGAATTGACGCGAATACCATCGGTAGCAAAATCCATTGCCATGCTTTGTGTGAGTTGACGTATTGCGGCTTTAGACACCGGGTATAACCAGCGCCCTGTTTGTGCCACTTTGGCCGAGATTGAAGTAAAATTAACGATTGAACCTTGCTGCTTTTTTAGGTCATGGTATAAAGCACGGCTCAGCTCAACTGTTGAGACCAAATTAATATCGAGTGCTTGTAACCAGTCCTGACGTGAAGATTTAAAACCATCATCTAAGTAAGTACATGCCAAATTCACCAAGTAACTCACTTCACCTAAATGTTGGTGAATATCTGCCACAGCTTGTTGAATAGCCACATCGCTGGTTAAATCGGTTTGAATAAACATCACATCATGGTTAAAGCTTTCTGCAATTGCCTTGCCTTTGGCATCAATATCTAAAATAGCGACATGAGCACCCGCACTCACCAAAGCTTGCACAACAGCTTTACCAATGAGTGTTGCGCCACCACTCACCACAGCGACTTTTCCTTTTAAATCTATATGCATTGCAATACTCCTTAATTGACTGGCTTGCCTTCACTACTTGACCAAGATGGCATCAAAGTATTGGAAGGAAGATCTTCATCAAGAAGTTTTCGCGCTGTCTCGACACCTGCAACTGGTAAGCCCGTTGGATCTAATAAACCAATTTGAACGAGTACCGACGCTTGATCCCAGTAAATATGCTCATGGCACAGTTTTGAGCCTCTGAACTGAATTACACCTAACATTGGAATTTCGACATATTTGCCAGTTGGCTTTACACCCGGTAATAACCAGTCAATTTCAGCATCGTGGGTAAAGCTCATAATGAACTCATCTACCACTTGCGTTGAGCCAACCGTACGAGAGATCGAAGTGATCTTCATATCTTTTGGATTTTGATGAACAAAGTGATATTGATAAAAACGGGCAAGCTGGCTTTGGCCTACACCACCAGTTAAGGTTGGAATATGGTTGACATAAGGTTCTGCAACCATTGTTGCCATGGTTGCGGGCACGTCACGCGTATCGAACTCATGACGAATATGCTCTTCCCATAGTGCAACTAAGTCATATTTCGGCCCAATCGTTTCATGTAGTGCTGTCACTGTACGCTCGTGGGCAAAACGAGCTGAAGGTTTGTGATAATGATTGCTTTTGGGGCGTGCAAAAGCATGATCAACACCTTCATAAATATAAGCTTGTACATTTGAATATTGGTTGGCTGCATCGACAATCGTTTGTCTCGCATCTGGCGGTGTAAATTGGTCCAGTTCTGCAATATGTAAAACCAAACGCCCCTTTACGTTGGCTAACTCATCTAAGGCTTTTTCAATGCCTACACCGTAATAACCTACGGCACATGCCACTTCAGAAAGTCGACAGCCTGAAAGATACGCAAGCTTTCCACCTAAACAATAGCCCACTACGCCGAGACCTGTAGAGGTATCACATTCTGGTTGTGTCTTTAAAAAAGCTAAGCTGTCCTCAATATCTTCAACACCGAGGTTTTCATCATATTGCTGATAAAGTTCAAAAGCTTTTTGAAAGTCATCTGGTGTATAACCGAGTTCAATATTAGGTGCTACACGCCAAAATAAATCAGGAACTAAAACGGTATAGCCTTCTTCTGCAAGAAATTCTGCTTTTTCTCGCATGGCTGCATTCACCCCAAAGATTTCCTGACAAAGCACAACTCCAGGTCCTTTTCCTGTTTTTGGTGTTGCTAGATATGCACTGAACTGCTTTCCAGATGCTGTTTTAATTTGAACGGTTTGACCAGCCATAGTGTCAACTCCTGACATTGTTATGGTTTTATCTTCTATCCGAATATTTTTTTAGGCTGTCCAAAAGCTGCAAGCACTATCCAATCTCTGCGCAATTATCAAAATCAATAAAAATGGATAAAACACAAAAAACAAGAAAACTAATAAATTTCATAACTTTAAATTAAAAAATTAAATTAATACTTTTTATCTAATTTGGAAAAAATGGATGAAGATTAGGACTTATTGGATAGTGACGATTGGCTAAAAATAGTTCAATCAAGTCATGTAATTCGTTTGATTACATAAAAAAAGCCCAGTCATTTTCTAAATTAAGGCGTTTTATTTATGCATCGACCATGGCCAATTTATGGACAACAAAAAACGTTAATGCTCATCAATATTTTATGTTGCAGTGCATTTTCTACTCAGGCTTATTCAGCGGATGAAGAATGGAAATTTACATCAAAAAATGCATATATAGACAGAAACTATGACAATCCAGATGTAAAAGATACAGGTAGCTGGTCACAATCCCTCTCTCTATTTTACAACTCAAATATGCATGATACGCCGTTAGAAATTGGTGGAACCCCGATTCAAATTGGCGCAAATGCTTCAGCACAATATGCGGTTCGATTAAGCCAAGATAAACATGTTGCAGATACGGTATTACCTTTTGATAAAGCCACGCAGTCACAAGCACCCGATTATCTAAAATATGGCGCGACCTTAAAGTTAGGCTATAACAAAACGCTACTCAGCATTGGCGAATTATGGCTGGATTTACCCGTAACCACTGTAGATGCAAGTCGGCAACTCCTGACATCTTATTGGGGAACTAACCTTAAGAGCCAACTAAACGATAAGCTTTTTGCAGAAATTGGCCGTATTGAAAAAGTATCACCGCGAAACGAAGAAGATTTCCATCGATTTTCTTTTACTTCAAAAGGTCTGACTGGCTACTCTGATGGCCTTAACTATATAGATCTTCGCTATCAATTTACGCCTACATTGAAGGGTGAATATTACTTTGGGAATATGGAGGATTTATATAACAAACATTATGTCGGCGTTGACCACCTATGGAAAAATTCTAATTTTTCAGTTAATTCAAAATTCAAATATTTCAATGCTAAAGATAATGGAAATCTATTTGACATCGACGCACAAAATATAGGGTTACTAGAAACGCTTAAAGTAAAAAATCACAGCTTTGGTGTGGGTTATCAGCAAATTATTGGTGAGTCTGCGTACCCGTTACCAGATGGTTTCTTGCCTGAAACTTATTTCATTAACTGGAACACGACTGGTTTCTTCAAACAAGATGAAAAGTCTTATCACTTCATCTATGGCTATGACTTTAAAGATTATGTGCCTGGTTTAAATACCACTTTCAAATATGTATATGGCGATCACTTCAAAACAGCAGATGGCTTAAAAAACAAAGAAAGTGAAGCAAACGTTATTGTCAATTATGCCCTTCAACAGCCACTCCTCAAAGGTTTAGCTCTTCAATACATCTTCATCAATTACGACGTTAAGCATGGAAACGATTTCTCTGAAAACCGTTTCTTCGTCAATTACAGCAAAAAATTTTAATGAATAAGGAATACATATGAAAACGATAGATGCAAACACGATTATCAATCGCGAAAAACTGTCTCCATTACAATGGATGGTTTTTATCCTAGGCTTTTTTGTCTTCTTCTGTGATGGTCTAGATACAGGGATTATCGGTTTTATTGCTCCAGCATTGCTCGATGATTGGGGAATTACCAAGCCTCAGCTTGCTCCAGTTTTAAGTGCTGCTTTAGTGGGCATGTCGATCGGTGCAATTATTTCTGGCCCTTTAGCCGATAAGTTTGGACGTAAAGGTGTCATTGTTTTTACAAGTCTTTTATTTTCCATATTTACGATTTTGTGTGGCTTTGCCAATTCAACCCAAGACTTAATGATTTATCGCTTTATTACAGGTGTTGGTTTAGGCGCAGCCATGCCAAACATCAGTACTATTGTCTCTGAATACATGCCTGTAAAACGTAAAGCATTCCTTACAGGTCTTGCTGGCTGTGGTTTTATGCTGGGTATTTCTTGTGGCGGTGTGTTGTCAGCTTATCTATTAGAAAGCTATGGCTGGGCTAAGGTTATTATTATTGGTGGAAGCATTCCCCTAATTTTAGTGGTTGCTTTATTGCTTAAATTACCTGAATCAACTCAATACTTAATTACACGTCATCAACAAGACAAAGCTCAGCGTATATTAGAAAATATTCAAGGCCATTCTTTTCAAGAGCCGGTAAAACTTGTTTTAACTCAAGCAGAAACTGTATCAGATGAAAATCCGGTTAAAGTAGTTTTAGGAAAATATCTTTGGGGTTCAAGCATGCTTTGGCTCTGCTGTTTTACTAGTCTTTTGGTGTTCTATCTTTTAACAAGCTGGATGCCAACGATTTTAAAAACAGCAGGTTTCAGTACCCAACAGTTTAGTTTAATTGCCGCGATTTTCCCTTTTGGTGGTGTAATTGGCGCAACCATTATGGGATGGTACATGGATAAGCTGAACCCAACCACAGTCATTAAATATTCATATCTAATTGCCTTCGCCCTATTCATTGTCGCAGGTCTAGTAAGCTCAAATATTTTCTTGTTAGGTCTTACTATTTTCTTAATTGGTGCCTTACTCGCTGGTGCTCAGTCCTCATTACTGCCACTTGCAGCTATGTTCTATCCAGCAGTGTGTCGCGCGGTTGGTGTTTCATGGATGCATGGTATTGGTCGTATCGGTGCAATTTTAGGTGCTTTCTTTGGCTCGCTCATTTTTACTTTTAACCTAAGCTTAAGCGGTATTTTCTTTATTCTAGCAATACCAACTTTCATCTCATTTATTGCACTTAGTCTCAAAGTGATTTATGAGAAATCTAAAAACAAACAAGTGTTAAAGCTCGAAGAAAGTTTATAAATATTAGGCAATAAATAAAAAACTGATTTAGTTGCCTAAATCAGTTTTTTTATTTGGAAAAATTAAACATTAGAAAATTTTGCCTTTAGTCTCACTTGGATTTTCTCCAAACTCTTCACGATATTCTTGAGAAAAACGGCTTAAATGGTTAAAGCCCCAGTCATACGCAAGCTTTGAAATAGAAACCTTTTTATCTGCTCCTGTAGTGCTCAAGATTTTGTAAATTTGTTGAAGACGATATTTTTTCAAATACGACATTGGGCTGGTGCCGTAGTATTGTTGAAATTCATCATACAATTTTGATTTTGAAACCCCAGCCAAACGCTGCAAGTCTTCTGCACAGATTTCTTCGTGAGCATGTTCAATAATAAAATTACGAACCTTTCGAATATAAGCTGGCTCATCTTGATGTGAGAGTGACTTTAAAGCTTCAGAGTAGTTGTTTTCTTGAGATAATAGTAAGGCTTTAATTACAAAATTTTCATAGTCTTCAGATAACATCTGTAAACCATAAAAATTACTATATTGCGATTTTAGCTGTAAAAAATTCTGAATATTCTTCCACCACGCTCCAATCAGTTGCTCAGAGTCTAAGTGCATTTCAGGGTTAAAAATGATAGGCGTTTCTATAGGTTTATTCAGTAGATCTGCAAGGACAATCTGCATACTCCGCTCAGGAATAACGACCTGAAATTTTCTACAGTCTTTATCGATAATCAAATCTTGCTGATCGTTATTTGAAACAATGAGGCCTCTGTTTTCATCAGATTGATAATGGGCACCACGAATGTTGAGAGCTTGTCGACCTTGTATAGGCAAACTAATGCTATACGCTTTTAAATTTGAGATGTTGATGGCAACATTTGCACCATAACTGATTGTTCCGATCGCCATTTTTTTATTGGGCAAACGCATTCCGTCATAGTGAAAATCGAGAGTGTCTTTGTAAATTGTATCTAGACGGTGTTCACCACAAATTGTGGACATCAAATTCTGCGCAAATTCAGCTTTGCGTGAATAATGATTGAGTTCCATCTGTTGGCTGAGTGATATCATATCCTTTTCACCTAGCTAAATAACTTATTGCTTAAAAAGCAACTTGTATGCCAATTAATATCCTTTAATTGACGAGTTTTCCTGAAAAATATCGAATCAAGAAAGAGAGTAAAGATTACTTTCTCATACTCTATTAAATTTTAAAAATGGAAATAAGTTAAATACCTTTAAAGTATAATTTCATACCTTAAAAAATTTATTTTATTAGATTTTTATAAGCAAATAGAGTAGAGATAAATCATTATTTTGAACAGCAGACTATCGTAAATTTTTAACGAATAAAAAAGCCGCCTATTTTAAATAAGCGGCTTTTATAAAATATTTAAATTATTGAGCGGTGTAACCACCATCCATAACAACAGCTTGGCCTGTTACCCCACCTGCTTTGCTACTCGCAAGGAAAATCGCATAGTCAGCAATTTCTTCAACAGATAGCAAACGCTTTTGAGGAACCATTGCCAAAATTACATCTTCAAGTGCGCTGTCTAAACTCACATTACGGGTTTTAGCCAAATCTGCAATTTGACCACGAACCAACGGTGTATCTACATAACCCGGGCATAGAGCATTTACCGTAATACCATCGCGTGCACATTCTAATGCCGCAACTTTTGTTAGGCCAATTACGCCGTGTTTAGCACTGTTATAACCTGCTTTTCCAGCGAAACCAATCAAGCCATTAATTGAGGCCATATTAATAATACGACCATATTTTTGAGCTTTCATAATTGGAAAAACATGTTTAATGCCAATAAACGCCCCAGTTAACATGACCTGAACCAACTTTTGAAAAACAGCCGTTGGAAACTCTTCAATAGATGAAACGTGTTGGAAACCAGCATTATTAATTAAGATATCAACCGTACCAAAAGTCTTTTGAGTAAGCTCAATGGCTTGTTTATAAGCATCTTCATCAGTCACATCGCATGGTGCAGATAATGCATCAAAACCTTGCTCTTTAAGTGAGTTCGCCGTTTCTTGACACTTTTCAGCATTCATATCAGAAATAGCAACTTTGGCACCTTCTTGAGCAAATTTCTTAGCAATCTCTAGACCGATACCACTTGCAGAACCTGTAATAAAAGCGACCTTACCTTCTAAAAGTTTCGTCATCTATTTACTCCTTAATACTTATAACGCGCTGATTTAAACAATACCCGTTACGGTAAAGACCGTAATGACCACAAATACCGCTAATGTTTTAATTACCGTAACTGCAAAAATATCTTTATACGATTGTTTATGGGTTAACCCAGTAACAGCCAGTAAAGTAATAACAGCACCATTATGCGGAAGTGTATCCATACCGCCTGACGCCATCGCAACCACACGGTGCATGACTTCTGGTGGAATACCCGCAGCTAAAATCGCGGCGTTATATTGTTCAGCCATCGCACTTAAAGCGATACTCATACCACCTGAAGCTGAACCGGTAATACCCGCTAAAACGGTTGTGGTCACAGCCCCATTGACTAATGGATTTGTAAAGGTACTGCTCATTGCATGGCTAATCAGAGCAAAACCCGGTAATGACGCAATAATTGCACCGAAACCATACTCAGAAGCCGTATTCATCACTGCTAAAAGTGAGCCACCAATACTGGCATTAATGCCCTCTTTAAAATTCGTCACTACACGCTGATAATCAAACAAAATTGCAGAAATAATCCCAACAATCAGCGCAAGGCCCACCGCCCAGATCGCACCAGTTTTCGCAACATCCACGGTGTAATCCGCTAGACCGACAGTGGCAAAATCAAAACCATTTGGATACCACTCTTTGATTGCTTTAGACAAATATTTGTTCATTACAGCAACAAGAATAAGAGGTACAAAAGCTAAAAACTGACGCGCCGTACTTCCGTTATTTTGTAAGTTCATATCGGCTTCAATTTCTTGAGACGGCGTATCGTCTACACCAAAACCAGAGTATCCCTCACCAGCTTTTACAGCTGCACGGCGACGCCATTCTAAGTAAGCCAAACCCATGCATAGAACAAAGATAGCACCGATAATTCCTAGAAATGGTGCAGCATAAATATTGGTGCCAAAGAATGTAGTTGGAATTACGTTTTGAATTTGTGGCGTACCTGGTAATGCATCCATGGTAAATGTAAATGCACCGAGCGCGATGGTTCCCGGAATTAAACGTTTTGGAATATTCGCTTGTCTAAAAAGCTGGTTTGCAAAAGGATAAATGGCAAATACAGCAACAAATAAACTTACACCGCTATATGTTAAAATTGCACCTAACAATACAACGGTTAAAATTGCTTTTTTTGCTCCAATCCATCTCACAATAGTTCGTGCAATAGACTCAGCAATTCCTGACATCTCAACGACTTTACCGAAAATTGCCCCGAGTAAAAATACAAGAAAGTAATCTTTAATAAAGTTCACCATTTTGGGCATAAATACACCCGAATAAAACGGTAAGACATTGGCAGGGTTAATGAGTAGAACAGCAAGTAAGGCACAAATTGGTGCCATGAGAATGACTGAAAAGCCCTTGTAAGCTGTATACATTAACAGCCCAAGCGAAAGTAGAATTACAAATAATTCCCACATATATTCTTTCTCCATAAAGAATAGATATTAGGTTCAATAAAATTACCAAAAGATATTTAGGTTATCCCAAACCTAAAATGATAAAATCACAGTATCTATAAGTGGTAATAGGTAAATGAGCTTAAAAATAAAATATCACTAAAATATTTAAAAACAATGTAATTTATTTAAATTTTAAAATATACATACAATACAAACATTTAAGTTAATTTGTTAGTAAAATTTTATTATTTAAAAGCTATTATTATTTGATAAAACTTATTAATTGTTGAGTAAATTAAATTAATACCAAACATATTATTTAATAAAGATAATTAAATAATATATTTTTTAAAATAATTTGATAAATATAATTCATCTTATTCTTTTGAAATATTGCGCAGATAATTTTTTATCTTTATTTGAATAAAGCAATTTGAAGCTTAATCATCAAAAGATTAGAACAGGAATATAGAGTCGTGTTTTTAATATTCTCATCTTTACTCGAAAACGGCGCTTGTTTATTAAAGATAACTTCTACTTCTGTCACTAGAGTTAGACAATGTAATGAATACTATTACATGTCTACTGATAGAATTTATAATTTAGACTTTTCACTAGTATATAAGTTATGAATAAAAGAAATATTTTGTTCACTCTTCAAACTGGATTGATCATCCTACTTAATGGATGTACCGATACTTCTCTGGCTCAAAATAAGGTTATTGTTCCAAAAATTGGTTACTCTGGTAATGCTGATAATGCAAGCTATAGTGAGGCACAAATCAAGATTGAAGGCTCTTGTGTTTATTTAATGAATACAAATGATCGAGTGATTCCTATTTTTGCAACTAAAGATGCTCATTGGAATAGCAATAAGTATCTTTTAATTGTTGACTCAAAAGAATATAAAGATGGTGACACGATTGCTTATGGGAGCGGAGAAGCTTATCCCGTTAATTTGAACAACTACAAATGGATAATTAAACCTGATACTACATGTGATTTAAGTAAAGGCGTTATTATCAATCAATTTATAGAACCTCTTACTAAAAACTAAAGAAAAAAGCCCCTATATGAAAATTCAAATCTTAGCCTCTTTAACTGCTTTTAGCCTAACATCTTGCATGGTAAAGCCTACTATAACTAACCATGAAGAGGTTTCTATTCAACCGATACTTATTACAAGCAATACGAAAAGTAATATTTCAATGATGGCTTCAGCACATGGAAAGCTTATAGCAGATAAAAATGGATGTATCAGACTGGGCGATGAAAAAGGTCCGTTGATTATTTGGCCTTATGGCAGCAAATTTATAAAGTGGTATCTATATTTCTTTAACACATTTTAGTGAAGCTGCCTTTAAGTCGTTATCAGCTTTATAAATCATATTTGAAGTAGAGGCACTTAAAATTGTTCTAGCTTCGAGTATATCTTTGTTAAGAAACTTAACTTCTAAAACCATACCATTTTGAAGATAAATTATATTATTAAAATACTTAACTTTATTGAATACTACATGTCCACTAGTATCGTCGCAAAGTATTCCATTACCATCTGCGTCAAGTTTTATGGTTGATATGCTTGGGCCGATTGAAATCGTCCATACCCCTGACACTAGAGGTATAGAAGGCTGTATTTCGCTAAATTTATTATTAGTAATTTGGGTAGTTGGGCTTACACATCCACTTAATGAAAAAATTAAGCTTAATGAAATTATCTTTTTCATGAAATTACTCCTTTTAATTATGACTAAAACTTAACAGTTCAGAAAATAAAAAACTATCAGTTCATATAGCGCCCTACCCCATACACACTAGACCTGATTGAACCAATATGAGATGTTTGATATGCATCAATACCTACAATAGAGACCACAAAAGATTTCACGACCCCCATAGTGATTTTCTTTACCTTATCTTCTACTTATTTAGCCACACCAAGACTAGAACTAATCGGCTTATCCTTTTCAAGCCCATATACATCTCTGCAAACTTTAATATTTAATTGATATCCATATTCCGGAAACAAAACTAAAAATTAGATAAATAAATGCAGCAATAATTATGGAAAAAAGGACTATGATGACTCCGTTAGTGATATGGTCTCCATTGGTACCATTCTCAGTGTTTTCCTTGGGATTAATTATCATTGGGGTATTTAAAGATTTTTTTGCCTCATAGAATCCCCAGCCTATACCCAGCAAAACAATTAGTACCGCAAAACCAACTCCAATATCATAAATAACTTCCTCAGCAGCATATTTATCATTTGAAGCTGAAACACACTTTTCAAAGTATTTTTTTTCAATTTCAGACAGTGTGGAGATTGATTTTTGATCTTTAAACATATCTTTAAAACGGATATTGCATGTCTCAATAAATTCTTCTTTATCGTCAGTTCCATCTCCCTCGTAATTACTTGGACGTGAAATATATATTGAACTATGTGTAGTTGTAGCCATCTAATTACAGTAATTTATATACAAAATGATAGTTTAATTGATAGTAAAAAATATTCAATTTAGGCCTTACTCAAATGAATCAAAAACCAATGACAATGACATGTTCAAACCTTTCATATGATTTTTATAAAGCCTTATCTCAAAATAGTAAAAATTAATATATTCTTTTGGATACTTACTAACTAAATTATAAAAGTGCCGTTCACTCATTAAGGATGCGCATTTAATTTTTTGACGTCTAATTTTTAGCTTTATTCATCTTTTTATCTTTATGGGGGTGGACAAATTTATACTCTTTATTTTTAAAAATAGCATTTATTTAATTTAGATTATTCAATAGAATAACAATATAAAATCTTGATAAGAAAACAAAATATGATATGGATTAAATTTATAATATACCCTTTGGGGATGTTTGTACTGTGGCAAATTATTTTCATAATTACGCAACTCTCTTTAACATACCTAAATACGCCACAAGTCATTGTAGCTATACTTTCATTGATCATAAATTGCGGTATGCAAATTTTGATTGGTTATAAAATCCCTCAATTAGCACCAAAATATAAATTTGTAGCGAGTGCTACATACATTATTCTCTTCACCTTTTTGTTAGCAATCTATTCAACAACTATTTTATTAGAAGGCTTAAAAGTTGCTCCTCAAGCAATTTGGCTAGGTTATTTGTTTTTCCATGTAGTTGGAATGGCTCTATACTTTGCTAATAACACAGATGAGTTTTGTTGGGAAAATTTACTGAAGTAGCTCAGCCTATTGTCCCCTGCTTTATTTTTATTTTTTTGTCAAAAAAACATCATATTAGACAAATTTTCGTATAAATTACCCTTCTAGATGAGTTGGGCAATCTAAAGGATAGAAATGACGCTTAAACAATTAAAAGCTTTTTTAGCCCTTGCGCGTACACTCAACTATGCTAATGCATCATTAGAGCTACATCTCAGCCAGTCTGCTTTAAGTCTTACTATCAAAAGCTTAGAAGAAGAATTAGGCGGAAAACTATTTAACCGTAATACTCGCCGTGTTGAGCTTACCCAAGAAGGTAAATCCCTTATTCCCTACGCTAAAAAATTACTCGCCAATTGGGATGAAATGGAAAACGATGTTAAACAACGTTTTAAGCTCAATCGTGGAACTTTAAGTATCGCTTCAATGCCCTTCGTGACTCATGCGATTCTGCCTGAAGTAATTCATCAATTTTTAGAACTTCATCCCAACTTGAACTTTTCAATTCAAGATATTCCAAATGAGACCATTATAGAAAAAGTACAAGACGGTATTTTTGAGCTTGGTATCTGCTTTGAACCTGATCTCACCGAAGGCCTAGAGTTCAAACCACTATTTGAAGAAGATTTCTTAGCTCTATTACCAAAGACTCACCCACTTGCTCAATCATCTTCTATTACATGGCAAGAGCTTTGTTCAAATCCATTCGTGACATTGCAAAAACCTTCAATTGTTCGATATTTGGTTGAGCAGAATTGTTTGCGAAATAATATAACGCTCGATTTGAAAGTTGAATGTCATCAAATTTCATCACTCTCAAGCTTTGTGGCTTATGGAATTGGGGTGAGTGCAATTCCAAGGCATTTTGCTAAACACATTGATAAAGAACATAACGTACTCATTGAGTTAAAGGATGAATCTATTCATAAGACTGTAGGAATTGTTTATAAAAAGAACTTTGAAATTTCAAATATTTCGACTCAATTTATTGAAGCTTTGATTCAATATAAATTTTAAAAAATTAAAGACTGCTTTTTAGGATGAGCTAAGCATACGCTTAAGCTAAAATTATTAATTATTATAATTTTCAATGATATGAGGTGATTTTTTAAAGTATTTTTCTTTATGTTCGTCTGATCTTTTGTAGACGATTTGAAACCATTCATTGATTATACTTATTAATCATTTAAAAAAATTAACTTCTATAACGCAAAATGTGATGCTAAAACTAAGATTACTAAGGGATATAGGATAACAATAGAATGAATAAAGTTTATGCCAATGCAGAGGCAGCACTAAAAGACGTTATTGCAGATAATCAAACACTTGCCGTAGGTGGTTTTGGTTTATGTGGAATTCCGGAAAAACTGATTGTTGCAGTTAAGCAAAGTGGTGTGACTGGTCTCACATGTATTTCAAATAACGCAGGTGTAGATGATTTCGGCTTAGGTATATTGCTTCAAACCAAACAGATCAAAAAAATGATCTCTTCTTATGTTGGTGAAAACAAAGAATTTGAGCGCCAATATTTAAATGGTGAACTTGATGTAGAACTTACTCCACAAGGTACTTTAGCTGAAAAGTTACGTGCTGGCGGTGCTGGAATTCCGGCGTTTTATACACAAACCGGCGTTGGTACACTCATTGCAGAAGGTAAAGAAGAACGTATCTTTAATGGCAAAAACTACATTTTAGAAGAATCTTTAACAGCAGATGTTGCCCTCGTTAAGGCCTATAAGGCAGACAAGGCTGGTAACTTAGTGTTCCGTAAAACTGCTCAGAATTTTAACCCTGAATGTGCGATGGCTGGAAAAATTACAATTGCCGAAGTTGAACAGGTTGTTGAAATTGGTGAATTAGATCCGGATGAGATCCATTTAGCGGGTATCTATGTAAACCGCATTGTACTTAATGCGTCACCTGAAAAACGTATTGAGCATAAAACTTTAAGCACGGAGGCAGTATAAAATGGCTTGGTCACGTAATGAAATGGCACAACGTGCTGCAAAAGAACTTGAAGACGGTTTTTATGTCAATTTAGGTATTGGCTTACCTACCCTAGTTGCTAATTATATTCCTGAAAATATTAATGTTTGGCTTCAATCTGAAAATGGTCTATTAGGCATTGGTGAATTCCCGACTGAAGAAACTGTCGATGCCGATTTAATTAACGCCGGTAAACAAACGGTTACTGCTCGCCCTGGTGCTGCTTTTTTCTCAAGCTCAGAATCTTTTGCCATGATCCGCGGTGGCCATGTCAACATTGCAATTTTAGGTGCAATGGAAGTTTCCGAAAATGGTGACTTAGCGAACTGGATGATTCCTGGCAAGAAAGTCAAAGGTATGGGCGGTGCAATGGACTTGGTTGTTGGTGTCCAAAAAGTTGTAGTGCTTATGGAACACTGTGCAAAAGATGGTACGCCAAAGATCGTTAAAAACTGTAGCCTACCTTTAACAGGTAAAGGTGTGGTTCATCGCGTCATTACTGACTTAGGTGTAATGGACATTACACCACAAGGCGTAGAGCTGATTGAACTTGCTAAAGATGTCACGCTTGAACAGATTCAAGCTGCTACAGGTGTTGAGTTTTATAAAACCTTAGTCGCGTAAATTTTAATTTTTAGTAAGCCAGATAAGACTTAAGTTAGAAAGTGAGCTTAAGTCTTAGCCCTTTTAAGCACCGGATGTGCTGTCTATAAATAAGAACGAGAAGGATTTTTTCAGCTATGGAAAAACAGCAAGGAATTTTTGAAAGATTTGCTCTTCGGATTAGTGACTGGTCTGAAAAATGGTTTCCTGATTCATATATTTTTGCATTACTTGGCGTCATTATTGTGTCTATTGCCGCTTTAGGTATTGGTGCGCCTATTCACGATGTCGCGACTTCCTTCGGTAACGGTTTCTGGAGTCTTATTCCCTTTACTCTGCAAATGACGATGCTCATCATTGTAGGTTATGTCGTTTCTGTATCTAAGCCCGTAAAATACCTCATTCAAAAAATGGCACGTATTCCAAATTCTGGACGTGGTGCTATTGTTTTAGTTGCAACCGTCAGCTTGTTAATTTCACTGGTCAATTGGGCAGTAAGCACGATTCTTACTGCACTTTTAGTGATCGCATTAGCGAAACGTAAAGAGCTGAATATGGATTACCGTGCAGCAGCAGCGGCGGCAATCATTGGTATGGGAGCAACATGGGCACTGGGAATTAGCTCTTCGGCAGCACAGCTTCAAGCGAATAAAACTAGTCTGCCTGAGTCAATTTACAACCTAACTGGCGTTATTCCATTTACTGAAACGATTTTCCTTTGGCAATCAATTGCGATGACCATTATTTTGGTGATTGTTTCAATTGCAATCGCCTATTGGTCAGCTCCAAAAGGTAATAATGTTAAAACGATTGATAGTTTTGATGTTCAATTTGAAGAAGACAAACCCCATGATGAAAAATCTAATCGTCCAGGTGACTGGTTAGAAAACTCACCTATCTTAACAATTATTGTGGTCGCATTAGGCTTAATCTGGATGTTTTTTGAATTTTCAAAAAGTAATCCAATCATTGCTATTTCAAGTTTAAACACCTACAACTTTGTGTTCTTAATGCTTGGTCTAGCCTTGCATGGCACACCACGAAACTTCTTAAATGCTGTTTCAAAGGCAGTTCCAGCTGTATCAGGAATCTTAATTCAGTTTCCACTTTACGGAAGCATCGCTTTTATTATGACGCAAGCTTTAAACAGTCAAGATTTATCGCTGTCGCATTATATAGCTGAGTTTTTCGTTTCAATCGCTTCAAAAGAAACCTTTGCAATTGTGATGGGAATTTACTCTGCCATCCTTGGGTTCTTTGTCCCATCTGGCGGTGGAAAATGGATTATTGAAGCCCCATATGTCATGCAAGCAGCAAATGATTTAAAAGTTCATTTAGGCTGGTCTGTACAAATTTATAATGCAGCCGAAGCTTTACCGAACTTAATCAATCCGTTCTTTATGCTTCCAATGTTAGGCATTCTAAAACTAAAAGCAAAAGATGTGATTGGTTTTACAGTCACTCAGCTCGTTGTGCATTTTCCGTTAGTTTTATTTTTATTATGGTTCTTTGGAAGAACTCTTAGCTACACCCCACCTACTTTTTAATTTACTGGCGCCTTTAGTTTCGGCTAAAGGAAAATTTAGCGAATACATCAATAAGAGATATTAAGATGAGTTCAATTGTTATAGTTTCAGGTAGCCGTACTGCAATGGGCGGTTTTCAAGGCAGCCTATCGGCTTTAACTGCACCAGAACTTGGCGCTGCTGTTATCCGTGAATCGATCCGACGTGCAGGTGTTTCCCCTGAACAAGTAGATGAAGTTATTTTTGGTTGTGTATTGAGTGCAGGTATTGGTCAAGGCCCTGCTCGTCAAGCCATGCGTAAAGCTGGCGTGCCTGACCTTGTGGGAGCTGTGACCATTAATAAACTTTGTGGCTCTGCCATGAAAGCGGTTTTAATGGCATCAGATACTCTAAAAGCAGGCAGTGCCAATATTATTGTAGCTGGCGGTATGGAATCTATGACCAATGCACCTTATATTTTACCGAAAGCTCGCGGTGGTTACCGTATGGGTCATGGTGAAATTAAGGACCATATGTTTTTAGATGGTCTTGAAGATGCAGAAACAGGCCGCTTAATGGGTTCTTTTGCTCAAGACATGGCAAATACCAAAGGCTTTACCCGTGAGCAAATGGATGACTTTGCAATTTCTTCACTTAAAAAAGCGCAAACTGCGATTACGGAAGGTTACTTCAAAGAAGAGATTGTTCCTGTTGAAGTAAAAACACGCAAAGGTGTTGAAATTATCGATCAAGATGAGCAACCACTAAAAGCGAATCTTGAGAAAATTCCAACTTTACGTCCTGCTTTTAGTAAAGACGGTACAATTACAGCAGCTAACTCAAGCTCAATTTCTGATGGTGCTGCTGCATTAGTACTCACCACTGAAGAATATGCTCAAAGCTATGGTTTAAATACTTTAGCAAAAATTGTTGCAACTTCTACTCACTCACAACATCCAAGCGAATTTACCATTGCTCCAATTAGTGCAATTCAAAAAGTACTTGAGCATGCTGGCTGGTCTGTTGATGAGGTAGATGCTTGGGAAATTAATGAAGCTTTTGCAATGGTAGCAATGGCGCCAATTCATGAACTCGGGATTGACGAAGCAAAAGTAAACGTCCATGGCGGTGCTTGTGCTTTAGGCCATCCAATTGGCGCAACTGGCTCAAGAATTATTCTTTCTCTTATCTATGCTTTAAAACGCCTTGGTAAGAAGAAAGGTGTTGCTGCATTATGTATTGGTGGTGGTGAAGCTACAGCTGTTGCAATTGAAATCTAAAAATTAAAGTGCCCGGAAGATGTAAGAATTTTTCTTACATCTTCTTTTTTTAGACTTTAAAAAGTTCATAACAGGTTTGACGGAACCATTTATGACTACTTTTATGATGGCAAGACATATGCCAATGTTGTTTAACATCATAAGTTGGAAAGTCTAGAGGTGCCGGTAAAATCTGTAAATTTTCTCTCACCAATAAGACTTGGCTTAAATAATACGGTACCGTTGCGATTGCATCTGTTTCTTGTACGACTAATCCCACTCCAAGATAGCTCGGTAATCGAATTAAAATATTTCGATCCAATCCTTTGTTCTGTAATTCATTTTTAATATGGTAATGCCCAATTCCCGCGTCAATATCGATATGATACTCGCGCATATAATCATCTAAAGTAAAATTATTTGGGTCTAAACGAGGATGGCTCTTAGAGCTAATCACAACATAATGTTGTTTAAAAAACTTTTGTTGATAAAAGCCTTCTTCTAATTGGGGTAAAAAACCAATTGCAAGATCAATCTCACCATTTGCCATTTGATAGCTGGTTTCTGGCGTAATCGGCCTAATATTCAAGCGAATTAAAGGGGCTTTCTCTTTTAAATAGTTTGTTAATTGTGGTAATAAAACTAGATGAGATACATCTGTCATCGCAATTGTAAAAAGCTGATCTGAAGTTAGCGGATCAAAATTCACACTAAAATTATTAATGCTTTCCACTTTATCAATAACTTCACTAATGAGTGGAAAAATCTCTTTTGCTAATTCGGTTGGGATCATCTCATTCCCAACACGAATAAAAAGTGGATCATTAAAATGCTGACGGATTTTGTTCAGTCCATTACTAACGCTCGGTTGTGTAAGGCCAATAGCATCAGCAGCCATTGAAACACTTTTAAACCGATAAATATGATAAAAAATATTTAGTAATCTACTATCTAGATCAAACAAAATTGTCTCCGTCTGGATCAAATAATCCATTCAAAAGGAATAAAATCAGGCACAACATATCTAAAAATGCTCACTAGATTTCTGAATTATTGATATATGGACTAAATTAACAAAGAATCTAGACCATGAGCAATGCTTTATAAAGCCTTTAATCACAAAGACAAAGGTATGAGCTCTTTGATTGATTACTTTGTATGTAAATATCTTGAGGACATTACATATCATTATAAATTTTAATCATGTTGAGTTTGGAAGCCCTTCCAGATTTGCTGAACTGATTTGTTATCACTCAAGTTATTTTTAAAAATATAAATATCTTGTGGCAGACAATATTCGTTATGGTCCAACATGACCAATTTTCCGGTAGCGAGATCTTCCTCTACATTAATTTTTGGAATCCATGCTACACCTAAACCTTGTAATACAAGCTCTTTCAAGTTGGTGGCATTGTCAGTTTCATATAAGGTTTTGTAGATCAGTTTACCTTCAATTAATTGATCGACCAATTTGCGCAAATAAGCATGTTTACTATAAGCAAGTAATGAAAAATTACTGTGAATTGTATGCTTAGGCGTATGATCTGCTTCGGTAGCTGAGACTGGAACAATCTCTGTTTCAGCGATCTTGATACCACTTAAAATATCATCGCCAACTCGATTAATATTAGATCGATCTGCATAGCAAATCATAAAATCGCAGGCACCTTCTTTTAAAAGAGATAAGCCTTCACCACTATTCGTTGCGACAATTTCAATTTTTAAATCACGCATAAACGTTGGGAATTTTTTTAAAAAAGTGGTTAAAAAACCTGAGGCTAATGAGTGTACAACACAGAAACGAATCGTAGATTCGGTTTCATTTTTGATGTTTTTAATCAGCTTTGCTGTTTCTTCTACCTGCTTTTCAATATTTTTAGACATCACCAGCATAATCCGCCCAATGTCTGTAAATTCAATATTATTTTTATTATTTCGAATAATAACTTCAGCTCCGATCATCTCTTCTATTTGCTGAATTCTACGCGTAAACGCAGATTGACTAATAAATCGTTTTTCGGCTGCTTTTGAAATAGAACGCTCACGCTCAAGTGTCAAAAGGTCTTCTACCCAACGTACTTCTAAGTTCATTTTATGCATTCCCTTTTTATATTTATGTCCTTAATCTGTCTGGTTGGGAAGCTGAATAAATAGCTGAATAGATGAATAAAAACTATAAAACATGGGAGTACCTGCAAAAATGCGATGGAGGGTTGGCAAAGCCAAACAATAAAAGTAAGTATTTAAATAATTTTGACATAGAAAAGAGCGTAAGAGAATAAAAGACTTTGATTTAACTCAATAACTCATACAAATATAAAATTATTACTCTAAAAATTATTTTAAATCAAAAAGTAAGGAGCATATAACGCAAGTAAATAACAAATTTTAAGGTAATAAAAAATAGAAATAATCCTATGCTTTACTCATGTTTTATTTTTTATAAAAAAAGTCCGCACCTTGGGGAAGAATACGGACTGTAAAACTGAAAATGACTATCTTGCTTATTTCAGGAATTAAACTCTCTGACTCAATAAATTCATTTAAATCAGAAGATATACTTGTAGTATAGCTCAGTCCATAAAACCTGACTATTCTACTAAAGTATTTAACTTAAGATTGAATAAAAACCGAATTTCTAATATTCACCAATGAGGTAATATAACTTTCTTGAAATTTCAACCATCATATTAGAAGTATATTGAGTAATTTCAAAAACTTGCTTTTTCTGGGGATTGAACACCATATTGTCATTTTCATCACTAAAAAAGATATAAGTGGTGTATTTATCCATGTGGTGAATATGCTCTTTTAAGCTTAATTTTTCCCCAGAATTGGGATCATAGGCGATAAACTTCATTCTCATGAATTTTGTCTCTATACATACAGTCTTTTACCTAAACCTTAAAAAAGTCTAAGTAAAACAATATTTTGATGAAAGATATAAAAGATTAACCTAAGAGCTGTAGCTACTTATAAGATATGGGTACAATACTATTGGCCTTATTTACAGAGGTTTCAGCAGAAGCGATAGATTGCTCTGCTTCTTTAAGCAGACGAGAAGTTTTAGACTCACTTTTCTCTTCACCATGGAAAAGTACATAGTATGTAAAACTTCCCAAGATAATTAATGCGGCTGTGACTTTTAACATAAACTTAAAACTAAGATTTTTTCATATTATAGTTGTTTTTATGTGAAATGCATCACGTTTTTATATAAATTTGTTAGATAAGCTACACTTTAAAAGCTAATAATAAAGATAATTAAGTTGATATTTCACTTAAATTAATCAGTCTTAAATTTTGTAATAAGTTGCTTTTCAAAAATTAGATGACATTTCAATGTATCAAGCAATTTTTTAATTAACCTTATTTTAATATTAAGATATTAATTTAAATAATAAAATTTAAGTTAAATTAATAGTTGTAAGTGAAATCTCCTCGTTAGTTCTCTATAAAATTAAAAATTTGATATGCAAAAAATGCATAATTAACTTGATAAATGCATTAGAAGTGAAGCATTTCGAAATCTAATATGAATTATCTTCTTTACTAATTCGAAGTTTAATGATGAACGCTGAAATTACCACCCGTATTGAGAAGGATCTTATTGGTTATAGAGAGATCAATAATAACGACTACTACGGAGTTCAAACATTACGTGCTTTAGAAAACTTTAATTTAACTCAAAGCAAGGTCGGAAATTTCCCTCACCTTATTAAAGCTTTAGCAATGGTAAAGCTTGCTTGCGCTGAAGCGAACTATAATCTTAAAAGCTTAGATCAGACTAAATTTGAAGCAATTGAATACAGCTGTAATCAGCTGATTCGCGGTAATTTTCATGATCAGTTTCCGATAGATATGATGCAAGGTGGTGCTGGTACTTCAACCAATATGAATGCAAATGAAGTATTAGCAAACGTCGCTTTAGAATATATGGGACATGCAAAAGGCCAATATCAGTATTTGCATCCTAATAACGACATTAACATGTCACAGTCAACAAATGACGTATACCCTACTGCGATTCGCTTAGGTTTGTTATTAAGCTTAGATGAACTAAATCTTCCTTTTAACAATTTAATCTTAAGTTTCCGCAATAAATCTCAAGAATTTGCTCACATCCTAAAAATGGGCCGTACGCAGTTACAAGATGCGGTTCCTATGACATTAGGTCAAGAGTTTGGTGCTTTTGCAGTAACTTTACAAAAAGACCTTGAGCAAATTAATACTCTTATTCCAAATGTTTTAGCGTATATGAACCTTGGTGGTACGGCGATTGGTACGGGAATTACTACTGAATATAGTTACCGTGAACTCGCTATTCAAGCACTTGCAAAAATTTCTGGTAAGAAAATTAAGTCTGCCCCTGATCTAATCGAAGCAACTTCAGATATGGGCGACTTTGTTCTTTTATCTGGTTTATTAAAGCGTACCGCGACTAAACTTTCAAAAATTGCCAATGACTTACGTTTACTTTCAAGTGGTCCACGTACTGGCATTAATGAAATTAATTTAGAAGCTCGCCAACCGGGTAGCTCGATCATGCCGGGTAAAGTAAACCCTGTTATTCCTGAAGCGATGAACCTTGCTTGCTTCCAAATTATTGCAAATGACTTGGCTGTAACTTTAGCTGCTGAGGCTGGTCAATTACAGTTAAATGCAATGGAACCACTTATTGCATTCAAACTATTTGAATCGATGGACTTGCTCGGTAAAGCAATGGCAATGTTCCAAACTAAGTGTATTGATACAATTACGGCGAACCCTGAGCATTGTAAAGCTTTGGTTGAAAACTCAATTGGTATCGTGACTGCACTTAACCCATATCTAGGTTATGAAACTACAACTCGTATTGCTAAAACTGCAAACGAAACTGGACAAAGCGTATTGGCTTTAGTTCAAAATGAAGGTTTATTATCGGCACAAGAGCTTGATGATATCTTGTCGATTAATAATATGGTTAAACCAAAAATGTCGGCTTAATTCCTGAAAATAAAAAAGGAGCTTTATAAGCTCCTTTTTTATTTGTTCTATATTTTAAAAACTGAAAGTTGTAGAGAACTGGGCTGTACGTGGATTACCTAAGAATAAATAGTCATCACCCATAAATGCCCCTACATCACGCCAATATTTCTTATTAAACAAGTTATCAATATTGAATCTAAAAGTTGTGTCATGCCCAGCAAAATTTGTTTTATAGGCAGCACCAATATTAAAGACGCTATAACCACCTACTTTTGCCGTTCCCTCTTTGTTTGCATATTTACTGCTACTGTATTGCATACCACTCAATAATCTTAATCCTTCAACTGAAGGTACTTTATAAGATAACTGCGCAGTTGCGCGGACTTTTGGTACATTTTGAGTTTGATGCCCTTTGTAGCTGTCATTATCAATATCAACAAGACGTGATTTCGTATAGGTAACCCCTGAACTTACGTCGAGTGTATCGGTTAGGGCACCAGTTAAACCTAACTCAATACCTTGATTGTGTTGTTCACCTTGCTCAACAAATTCTAATTTTCCTTCAGAATTTATAGTCGTATATTGATTATCTTGTTTTAAATCAAAAATAGCTGCTGTTAATAAAAAGTTGCGTATTTGTTGCTTAACACCAAGTTCATATTGTTCAGAATTTCTAGGTGATAGAACTTGATAAGCATTCGCTTCTGCATACCATGGAGCTTCGCCACCATCTGATAAACCTTTGGCATATGAAGCATAAAGATTAGTCGCGGAAGTTGGGCTATACATGAGTGCTAATTGTGGCAAGAACTTGTTTAAATCGGTATCTCGGCTTTGCTGGCCATCTGGCTTATAGGCTTGTTCGTCAAGATGAATAAGTTTTCCACCGAGTAAAGTTGACCATTGATCATTAAATTGAACTCGGTCAGATATAGTAAATGCAGTCTGATCACTTTCTAAGGCTTTATAACGATCACCTAAGCTTTCCGATGACGGACTATAGTCAATCGTATCTTCATAGATATTGCCTGTTCCTACCGCTACATTCAGTGGTGTATGGTGCTTTAAGGTTTTATATGTACGTTGTAATTCGAAAGCGATTTGATGCTGGATATTAGCAGTGTTGAATAGAGGTGGTCCCACATGTTTGAACAACTAAAAGCTTATTTATAAGTGATACTCTGCTCTAGTTAAGCTACCTTATTTTGTTGTGGTAGCTGGTCATAGTAAAACTCATC
>NZ_JBBAXE010000011.1:0-136902 GCF_059800965.1 Acinetobacter sp. LT1 | reverse complement strand
ACGGATAACTGGAGTGTCATCACCAGGGAAGTCATAAGTAGAAAGAAGTTCACGAACTTCCATTTCTACTAATTCAAGTAATTCTTCATCATCAACAAGGTCACACTTGTTTAAGAATACGATGATGTAAGGTACACCAACCTGACGAGAAAGAAGGATGTGTTCACGAGTTTGTGGCATTGGACCGTCAGTCGCAGCACACACAAGGATCGCGCCGTCCATCTGAGCAGCACCAGTAATCATGTTTTTAACGTAATCGGCGTGGCCCGGGCAGTCAACGTGCGCGTAGTGACGAATTGGAGAATCGTATTCTACGTGTGAAGTATTAATTGTAATACCACGTGCTTTTTCTTCAGGTGCTGAGTCGATTTGTGAGTAATCTTTCGCTTCACCGCCGTAAGTTTTTGCACAAATTGTTGCAATCGCAGCAGTTAAAGTTGTTTTACCATGGTCAACGTGACCGATTGTGCCCACGTTTACGTGTGGCTTATTACGTTCAAACTTGGCTTTAGCCATGATGATCTTCCTTTATAAACTACTCATGGAGGGTCACCCCATGAGCACTTGGTTTTTAACTAAGAAATTAGTTTGGGCTTATAGTAATCGAAAGATTACTCGTCGTCACCTTTTTTACCGCCAGCTTGGAATTTAGCGATGATGCCTTCAGCCACGTTACGTGGAGTTTCAGCATATTTAGCAAATTCCATAGAGTAAGTCGCACGACCTTGAGACATAGAACGCATTTGAGTCGCGTAACCAAACATCTCAGCAAGAGGAACTTCTGCACGAATTGCTTTTGTTCCACCAGGAAGATCGTCCATACCTTGAACCATACCACGACGACGGTTTAAGTCACCCATGATATCGCCCATGTAGTCTTCTGGAGTTTCTACTTCAACTTTCATGATAGGTTCAAGAAGGATAGGATCCGCTTTCATGAAACCATCACGGAAGGCATAAGAACCTGCCATTTTGAACGATAATTCGTCAGAGTCGACGTCATGGTAAGAACCGTCGAATAATGTCGCTTTAATACCAACAACAGGGTAACCAGCCAATACACCATTCTTCATACGTTCTTGAATACCTTTGTCAACCGCGCCAAAGAATTCTTTAGGTACTACACCACCAACAACTTCTTCAACGAATTGGTATTCTTTACCAGCTTCTTCAACATCAAGCGGTTCAAGACGTACATATACGTGACCAAACTTACCTTTACCACCAGTTTGACGTACGAACTTACCTTCTTGTTCAACAGACTTTTTGATCGTTTCACGGTAAGCAACCATTGGTTTACCAATGTTAGCTTCAACACCGAATTCACGCTTCATACGGTCAACAATGATGTCAAGGTGAAGTTCACCCATACCAGCAATAATTGTTTGACCAGATTCTTCGTCTGTACGAACACGGAACGATGGATCTTCTTTAGCCAAACGACCTAAAGCGATAGACATTTTTTCTTGGTCTGCTTTAGTTTTTGGTTCAACAGCCAATGAAATTACTGGCTCTGGGAATTCCATACGCTCAAGAGTAATGATGTTTTTCTCATCACATAATGTATCACCAGTTGTAACGTCTTTAAGACCTACACACGCTGCGATATCACCTGCACGGATTTCATCAAGATCTTGACGTTCGTTCGCATGCATTTGCACGATACGACCGATACGTTCACGCTTAGCTTTAACTGGGTTATAAACCGGATCACCTTGTTTAAGAACACCAGAGTAAACACGTACGAATGTTAAGTTACCTACGAATTTGTCGTTCATGATTTTGAACGCAAGCGCAGAGAACGGAGCTTCGTCAGATGCTTCACGAGACGCTTTAGTTTCGTCTTTGTCGTCAAGGATACCTTCGATCGCTTTAACTTCTGTAGGTGATGGTAAGAATTCAATTACAGCATCCAACATACGTTGAACACCTTTGTTCTTGAACGCAGAACCACAAAGCATTACTTGAATTTCAGAAGCTAATGTACGAGCACGTAAACCAGCGATGATGTCTTCTTTAGAAAGATCACCTTCTTCTAGGTACTTGTCCATTAATTCTTCAGAAGCTTCAGCCGCAGCTTCAACCATTTTTGTACGCCATTCGTTAGACGTATCAACTAGGTCAGCTGGGATATCAGCATATTCAAACTTCATACCTTGAGATGCTTCATCCCAGATAATCGCTTTCATTTCGATAAGGTCAACAACACCCTGGAATGTATCTTCAGCACCAATTGGCACAACGATAGGAACAGGATTACCACCTAAACGAGTTTTAACTTGCTCAACAGCACGGAAGAAGTTTGCACCAGTACGGTCCATCTTGTTCACGAATGCTAAACGAGGCACTTTATATTTGTTCGCTTGACGCCATACAGTTTCAGACTGAGGTTGTACACCACCTACAGCACAGTAAACCATGCACGCACCGTCAAGAACACGCATAGAACGTTCAACTTCGATTGTGAAGTCTACGTGTCCCGGGGTGTCAATTACGTTGATACGGTGTTGTTCGAATTGGTTACCCATACCAGACCAGAAACAAGTCGTAGCAGCAGAGGTAATTGTAATACCACGCTCTTGCTCTTGTTCCATCCAGTCCATTGTTGCTGCACCGTCGTGTACTTCACCAATTTTGTGAGATACACCTGTGTAGAACAAAATACGTTCAGTTGTAGTTGTTTTACCTGCGTCAATGTGCGCAGAAATACCGATGTTACGGTAACGAGTAATTGGAGTTTGGCGAGCCATGATGTCTACATTCCTAAATGTTATATTTAAAACAGGACGCACCAATTAAATTGATGCGCGCGAATATCCAAACAGGCAACTTAAATACCTGCAAAGCCCCCACTTTGATAGAGAGCAATGTTGAATCGAGCTGCTGTACGCATGAATATTCTCCTGAATAAGGCCTGTTTTATCCGCTTAGAAACGGTAGTGAGAGAAGGCTTTGTTAGCTTCAGCCATACGGTGCACATCTTCACGTTTTTTGATTGCTGCACCTTTACCTTCAGCTGCATCAAGCAACTCACCAGCAAGACGTAAAGCCATCGTTTTTTCAGAACGCTTAGCAGCAGCATCTACTAACCAACGCATAGCTAAGGCAGTACGACGGGATGGGCGTACTTCCATAGGTACTTGATAAGTAGCACCACCAACACGGCGTGCTTTTACTTCAACCATAGGACGAACTTTTTCAAGAGTAGTCTCGAAAAATTCAACTGGGTCTACTTTGTTTTTTTCTTGAACGCGTTCTAAAGCACCGTAAACGATACTTTCTGCAATAGATTTTTTACCATCTTGCATTACGTGGTTCATGAATTTAGCGATTGTTTGGCTGCTAAATTTTGGATCTGGAAGGATCTCACGAGCAGCGACTACGCGACGTCTTGGCATTTTAATACACCTAATAATATGACACTTCAGGATGATCCAGCAGTTTGTACAAGTGTCATGTACACGACGCTGGCCTTACTATACGTCGCTTGAATTACAAATCTATGAAGAATTCAAACAAGCGAAACGCTAAAGGGCTTATTCGACTAGTTTCCTAGAATTACTTCTTAGGACGCTTAGTACCGTATTTAGAACGTGATTGATTACGATCTTTAACACCAGCACAGTCTAATGAACCACGAACGGTATGGTAACGTACACCCGGTAAGTCTTTAACACGACCACCACGGATAAGAACAACACTGTGCTCTTGTAAGTTATGACCTTCACCACCGATGTAGCTAGATACTTCAAAACCTGAAGTTAAGCGAACACGGCAAACCTTACGCATAGCTGAGTTAGGTTTTTTAGGTGTAGTTGTATAAACACGTGTACAAACACCACGACGTTGTGGACAAGCCTTCAACGCAGGAACTTTGGATTTTTCAACCAAAGTCGTACGACCCTTACGGATCAACTGATTCGTTGTTGCCATATGGCAATTCTCCCGTTATTAAAAAACCTTAAAAAGAAAATACCTCTTTTTAAGGGCACATAATTGTAAGCCAAGATGCAAAAATGGTCAACACGGCAATACTTACCAAATGTTGACCATATCAATGTTTGACAGCACGATTTACAAATTTAAATAGAGGTTATTTTTACTTTTTAAACCTTCACTTTGTAAGCGTATTGTTAAGAGTATTTTTTATCTTCCAATATCTCGTCATCATCCTCTGGAGTTAGAGCAGGCTTTTGTTCAGTATGCTCATGTTCTGTCACATGTTTATCAGCAAGTTTTTCTAAGCCCTTATGAACATTTTCCTGAACTTTCTCTTCACTTTTTTCGCTTTCTGTAGGTTTTAACACAATAGATACTTTCGAGATTACCTCGTGATTTTCTACTTTATGATGATGAGCAGCATGAATATTGCCATCTTCGCCTACATTTAAAAGTCTTGGGCTTGCTTTTTGAATGAGTGTAACCGCAGCATAATAAGCCTGTAGTGGAGATAAATGCTCACTTGGATGTTCGTTTAAATAATGTCTTGCAGCTCCAAAAATTGCCTGAGCTTTATGTCCTACATCTTCTTGTAATTTCCAGCTATATACTGCACTTAAAACAGCGCCTGCAACTGGGGTAAACTTACCAAAAGCTGAAAGTTTAGGAATACGATTTAACCATTCCCATTTAAACTCCCCTTCTTCATCTGTTAACCAGTTCTTTAAAGTATCTATATCTGTGGTTGAACCTAATACTTGCTGAAATTGATGAATATCTTGAGTTTCCAACATATTCCGCAATGTTTTTAAAGCCAACAAGAGAGTTTGTTTCTCTGCAATCAGGCTAATGTCAACTTCTTTAAAAATAAACTCAACAACATCTTGGTCTGCCACCTCTAGCAAATCAAAGCCATGTGATCTTCCTGTCTGGTAAATAGTTCTTAAAACTAAAACCAATGAAACTGGAATATCTACAGCTGCACCGACCACGCCTGATACACCTGTAATTGCACCTTGTACAGTCGCAATGAGCTTGTTTTGTTCTATAAGCGCCTGACTTAGACGTTGAGAACGACCTGTATCTTTAGTTAATTCAAATAAATCTTTAGCACCCGCTTCTTCTAGGATTTTTTCAGTTAAGGTACTTTTTGAACTAAAGTCATTTAACCAATTAAATAAGTGGCCTGAGATTTTTTCATCCCAATCTGGCGAAAGAAATGTAGCGACACCATTTACTTTTTTAAAATGTCGACCAAATACCTGACGTGTGACTTTTGGTAAATGTTCTCTTAGCATTTGTTGAGGACTTTCATATTGCTCAACTTCAAATGGGCTTTTTGTTCTCGATCTACCTTCAACAGTTTTTCCAGTTGGGATTGGTTCAATTACCTTACTGACGTCACCTGATTGGTTCTGTTGCAAGATACTCAATCCTGTAGAACTGAGCTTTTTAGCCACTCCGAAGACCTGAGAAAACAAATTGTCAGATTGATTATTATTAAATTTTGTCATCAAGTACCTCGATTTTTTAATTTATCTAATTAGAGATAAATACTAGGTGGAATGTGGATTTATCTCAACTTGAATGTGTGTATTTTAGTTAACCCTAAATGCAACATACTATGTATTTAGTTATTTTTTTTAAATGTAAAATTGTCATAAAGATTTGCCATAAGAAATAAAAATCCTTTCTGCTATCATGTTAACAACGAAAAACATGAGTCCCGTTTTCTTACAGCTATATTCTCCTATTCATTTTAATAGCTGTTGAACACGATAGACTCTTAAATATCACCATAAAGGGACCTGTAGATGAAACGTGTTGTAATCACTGGTATGGGTATTAACTCATGTATCGGTAACTCTTTAGAAGCAGTTACTCATTCACTTCAAAATGGAATCTCCGGGACACGTTTTAACCCAACTTATGCTGAACTCAATTTTAAAAGTCATGTCAGCGCTGCTGCAGAACAAGACTTTGATAATATCGACCGTAAATTAAAACGCTTCATGGGCGTATGTGCGATGTATGCATACAACGCTGCTGTAGCTGCAGTTGAACATGCAGGCCTTACTCCTGAACAACTTGCTGGTAATCCACGTTATGGTATTGCAGGTGGTTCAGGTGGTGGCTCAACTGCTTCTGTTGTTGAAATGACAGAATTATTAGAGACTAAAGGCGCACGTAAAGTGGGTCCATTCTTTGTACCACGTAACATGTCAAACACCATTACTGCAAACGTAGGTGTTGCATTTAAGCTACAAGGTATTTCACATACTATTACAAGTGCTTGCGCAACTTCTGCAGATGCAATTGGTTATGCGTACAACTTAATTCAACTTGGCAAACAAGACCTTATGCTTGCTGGTGGCGGTGAAGAAGATCACTGGTCTCAAAGTTTATTGTTTGATGCAATGGGCGCACTTTGCTCGAAATATAACGACTCTCCAGAAACAGCATCTCGCCCCTATTCAGCAGACCGTGACGGCTTCGTTATTGCTGGCGGTGGCGGTTTTGTAGTACTTGAATCACTTGAGCACGCGCAAGCACGTGGTGCGAACATTTTAGCTGAAGTAGTAGGTTATGCTGCGAACAGTGATGGCGCGGACATGGTTGCTCCAAGTGGTGAAGGTGCTACACGTTGTGTATTAATGGCACTTGAAGAAGCTAAGCAACATGGCGTAGAGAAAATTGACTATGTAAATACACATGGTACTTCTACTCCAGCCGGTGACATTACAGAACTTAAAGCAATGGAACGTGCATTTGGTGAAGGTAACGTACCTCCTCTTAGCTCAACCAAATCTATGACAGGTCATAGCTTGGGTGCGGCTGGTGTACAGGAGGCTATTTACTCTGTGCTAATGATGCAAAATGACTTTATTGCACCAAACATCAACGTGACTGAACTTGATGAAGGCGCAAAACCTTTCGATATCGTACTTGAAAAACGTGATGCAAAATTGAATACTGTAATGAGTAACAGTTTTGGCTTTGGCGGTGTTAACGCTTGCCTTATTTTCAAGAAGTGGGATGCATAATCCCACCTAGGATTATCGATGGATGCACCTTCTGATGCTTTTTTGTGGGTAAAAGCATTACATATTATTGCCGTGGTTTGCTGGTTCGCTGCTTTGTTCTACTTACCACGTCTATATGTTTATCATGCTATGAGTGAAGATGCTGCAAGTCATCAACGCTTTGAGGTAATGGAACGCAAGTTGTATCGTGGAATTATGTGGCCTTCAATGATTGCTACATTAATTACCGCCCATTTCCTTGTAGAGTGGGGTGATGCAACTCGACATTACCATCAAGCCACATGGTTTTACCTCAAAGTTGGATTAGTGGCTTTATTAGTGATTTATCATTTGGTATGTGGCTATTATCGTAAAAAGCTCATCGGAAATGCTCACTATAAATCACATAAGTTCTGGCGATTCTTTAATGAAATGCCAACCTTAATTTTATTTGCTGTTGTGATTTTAGTTGTTGTAAAGCCTCAGTTTTAACTGGGGCTTTTGCTTTTCTTATCCAAGAATTCTTTTATTCATCCTAATAAAATGCACAATCTATTCAAACAATTATATTTTTCAAAACAGAACTATAAAATTAATCAATTCCCTACCTCTTTATTTAGCAATACCTAATCTATACTATGCTAAAGAAATAGATGAACTCATTTAATGGCAAAGCTATGCTAACTTTTAATGCCTTTAAACGCTTAATCCATAATCAATTGATTCTTCTTACACTTTTTATTTTCCGTCACTTAAAAAACTACCCGATTAGGTATTTGACTGCTCAAGAAAAATTATTAGCTCAAATGGTCTTCGGCGATCTGCTCGATTGTGAACAACCTAAAATTATTGCTACTCGCTATCTCCCTTGGCAGTCTTGCGGTATTTTTATGGCGCCAAATGGTAATATCTATGTCAATCCTTCTGATTACAGCGAAAATTATGCTCTAGAGTCTAAGTTTATGCAGGGTATTTTTATCCATGAACTCACACACGTCATGCAATATCAAAAAGGTATTCATGTTCTACTTAAAGGTGCCTTACTACAATCAGCCTATTACCTCAGCCTTAAAAGTTACAACCCCTACAAATATACCTACCACCCTGACAAGGCATTTAGTACTTATAATATTGAACAGCAAGGCGAAATTGCCCGTGACATTTGCACAGGAAAAATCCCGAATATTATCTGTTCACCTCAGCTTCATTTGTAACTAAATAATCCATGTTTCTTTAAACGTAACATTTTTTGCCTGATGTAAATGAGAATTCTTATAAATCAGAAATACTTATCTAAACTATAAAATTACGCTTATTCAATTCAAATTATTGAAAAAAATAGAACAGCCTTATTCCAAATTAGCTTGTGATAAGGCAGTATACAAACAATAAAAATAATGAAGCGTGTTTCTATTCTACACAGAAAATCTCGTTATTTTTACGCAGAAAATATGGGATTGGTATATATTATTGATCTTGACATTTTTGTTTACTATTTTAATTGTTTACTATCGTATCATACACATCGTTGAAAAATTATATCCATAAAAATCAACACTATGTGTATCTATATTCGTTATGATCTAGGATTAGGTTTGAATGAAAAGTTTTAAAGTTGCCCTTGCTCAGTTTTCTCCGCATATTGGCAATATTGACTCAAACACCCAAAAGATGATTGAGCAAGTAAATCAGGCGAAAAAACAAGACGCTGACCTGATTATTTTTCCCGAACTTTCTGTTATTGGTTATCCAGCTGAAGACTTATTGTTACGTCCAAATTTAAATAAACGTATGCAAAAGGCTTTTGCGCAACTTGCCGAAGTTAAAGATATTGTTATGGTTTTCGGATTTGTAAACCAGACAGAAGATGGTCAACGTTATAATTCTGCTGCTGTCATGAAAGACGGTCAGGTTTTGGGTGTTTTTAACAAACACAATTTACCAAACTATGGCGTCTTTGATGAAAAACGCTATTTCCAAAAAGGCCATCAGCACTTAGTTTTTGAATATCTTGGGCATAAGTTTGGTGTATTAATCTGTGAAGATATCTGGTCAATTAATACTGTAAAACAGTTAAGCCAATTAAATGTTGATACTGCTCTTGTACTCAACTCATCACCATATGAAGTCGGCAAACCACAACACCGTATACAGACCTTAAGTGAACTTGCAAAACAACTTCATCTAAATATTGTTTATGTTAACCAAGTAGGCGGACAAGACGATCTAATTTTTGATGGCACAAGTTTTGTTAGCAATCAAAATGGTGAAATTGCCTTACAAGCACCGAGCTTTAAAGAAGACATTTATATTGCTGAATTTGACCGCGATACAAAGTTATATAAAGTCACTGAGTCTGCTCCTGCTTTAGAAACCTTTGCAGAGATCTATCAAGGTTTAGTCATGGCAACTCGTGACTATGTAGAGCGCTCAGGTTTCCCAGGTGTGATTTTGGGTCTTTCTGGCGGTATTGACTCTGCCCTTACGCTTGCAATTGCTGTTGATGCAATTGGTGCAGAAAAAGTACAAGCCGTGATGATGCCTTATACCTATACCTCTCAAATTAGTGTAGAGGATGCGGCTGAACAAGCTCGCCGTATGGGTGTGACTTTCGGTATTGCTGAAATTCACTCAATCGTAAATAGCTTCATGCAAACCTTGTATCCTTTCTTTGGTAATTCACCAGCTGACGCAACTGAAGAAAATTTACAAGCGCGTGCTCGTGGCACATTACTTATGGGCTTATCAAACAAGTTTGGTAACTTAGTCCTTTCTACAGGGAATAAATCTGAACTTTCAGTAGGCTACTGTACGCTTTATGGCGATATGGTTGGTGGCTTTGCGGTTCTAAAAGATGTTTATAAAACTATCGTATTTGAATTAGCAAAATACCGTAACAGCTTAAGCGAAACTCCTGTTATTCCTGAGCGTGTGATTACCCGCCCACCTTCAGCAGAACTTCGTCCGGATCAAAAAGACCAAGACTCTTTACCAGCTTATGATGTATTGGATGCTATCCTTTACGCATACATTGAAGAAGATTTAGGTCAGGCCGATATTATTGCCAAAGGTTTTGATAAAGAAGTTGTTGAAAAAGTCATCCGTTTAGTTGATCGTAATGAATACAAACGTCGTCAAGGTGCGATTGGCCCGAGAATTACCTCTCGTGCATTTAGTCGCGAACGACGTTATCCGATTGTCAACGGTTGGACAGCGAATGACTGAGCAGAAAAACTCATCAAAAACTACAGCACTTGCTCAAGCACTTTTGCTTGAGCAGGTGGAATTTTTCAAAAAACAATTATCTATAGAAAACTCACCTATTTATTTCCAGCAATTCATTCAGTTGTTTATGCAACATGCTGACGAAATCAAGCTTCATGAAGTTGTTGATTTAGAGCAACTACAAGCCGTTGTGAAACGCTATGCTTTTGAAATGCAGCTAGGTGCTGGTTTACTTGAGTTTATTGGGGAAATCGCGCAGCGTATTTATTTATCTGCGATGAAATCGCCAATTCAGTTACAAGATTTGGTCTCTGACCACCAATTTGAAATGTGGCTCTCCAAATTTTTGGAAATGGAACATATTCCTCATTATCTCAACCAGTTTTTAAGAACTAGCCCTTCTGTACAACAGCTTTGCCAATATATTGCAACCTCAACTCTAGAACAAAAATTACCAAAACTTCTAACTGCCTCTAGAGTGGATGACTATCATTTTGAATGGCAACATAAACTCAAAAAATTTTCCTTTTTGCAGCAGCAACGTCTTGAGCATAAACTTGAAACTTGGATTGCCAGTTTTATTCATGAGCAACTTACAGAATTAAGTCTTTTATCGAGTGAAGATTTAGAAAGTCTAGTACGTCATGTTTGGGAAGATATTAGACATAAAAAAATGTATGAATTTATGAAACAGCTCACTCCTCTCGATGTTGAAGAGTTTTTTGTTTTAATTTACGAATACTGGAAAGAATTACGCCAGTCACAATTTATGCAAGACCTGATTTTGTATGGCGTTGAAGTTTTTTATGATTTTTATAAAGACCAAAGTTTATTTGAAGTATTAAGTGAGATTGGGTTAACCGAAAGCGACTTACAAACCGAAGCTTTACGTTTTTATCCGAAGGTTATGGATGCCTTTAATGAACACGGTATTTTAGAACCATTACTTCAAGCGCTTTTAGCTCCTTTTTATCAAAGCTCAAAAACACTCGATATGATTGAAAAATACTTTAATGAGTAAAAAATAGATAAAAAGAAACCACGCAGGAGCGTGGTTTTTAAAATGGTGGCTATGACGAGACTTGAACTTGTGACCCCCGCATTATGAGTGCGGTGCTCTAACCAACTGAGCTACATAGCCGTAAACTGTGTGCGCATTATCTATAGTTCTGTATAGCAGGTCAATAGGTAAAAACCCTTAATGCCCATCAATTGAACAAATAAGATTCAGATCATCATTATTTGTTCTTTTTTTAGCATTTTTTTCTTTAAACAATTGATCGGCCACAGAAATATATTAAAGATCTAATACTAGTTTTTTACCTTTAGCTCTCGATACACAAATCATCATGCTCTTCTGTGAGGTCTTTTCTGCATCACTTAAGTATTGATCGAAATGCTCTGCTTCACCTTCTAAAATAGCAGTTTCACATGTACCGCATACACCTTCGCGACATAAGCATTCCACATCAATATTCAATGTTTCAATAGCTTGTAAAATCGTCTGGTTACTTTGTACTTCAATTTCCTGATTAGATTTAGCAAGTACCACCGTAAATGCTTCACCATCTTCAGGAACTGTTGAGGCAAATTGTTCCCAGTGAATGTATTCATCGCGGTAACGATGCTTGTTACAACAATCAATCACAGCATCAATCATGGGTTTCGGCCCACAAACATAGACATGTGTGCCTTTAGGTTGTGATGAAAGCAGTTCATCCAGATTTAATGAGCAACCTTCTGAGTCAACATAACTAAACACATGTTCTGCATGTTTCTGCTTTAACTCATCTAACAAGGCCGCATGTTCAGGTGAGCGATAAGCATAATGTAGTTCATACTCAGCACCGCGTGCTGCAAGCTCATCCATTTGTGGCAAGAATGGTGTAATGCCAATTCCACCTGCAATTAAAATATGCTTATTGCCTGTTTCGGCTAATGGAAATAAATTTTTTGGTTCTGAAATCTGAATTTCACAGCCTTCATTACACTGATCATGCATAAACACTGAACCACCCTTACCTTCCACATCTTTACGAACGCAGACTTGGTAAGTCGATAGGTCTTGTGTACAACTCATCAATGAATATGCATTTGAAAGCTGTTCATTCATTTTGACAATAATATGGCTTCCCCCACTAAATCGAGGAAAGTTCTGCCCATCTTGACGTTTGAACGTAAACCGTTTGATTAAAGGGGTTAGCTGCTCCACATGAGTAACAACCGCCGGGAACATTTCATAATGACTAGCCATATTAGAATCCTTCTTTTACCGCATATTCTTGTTGTTAGGGCTTATCCTTAAAGCCCTAAACACATGTATTTAATGGTCATGAACTCTTCAAGACCATATTTTGACCCTTCACGCCCAACACCTGATTGTTTCACACCACCAAATGGTACAACTTCATTTGAAATTGCTGTGGCATTCATACCGACCATTCCATATTCAAGCTGTTCTGACACTCGCCATAAACGTGAGATATTTTCACTATAAACATAAGCAGCCAAACCAAAGATGGTGTCATTTGCTTGAGCAACAACATCAGCCTCATCAGTAAAGCGAATGAGTGGCGCAACTGGACCAAAAATTTCTTCTTGGACAATTTCCATGGTCCGGTCAACGTTAGTTAAAACTGATGGTTCATAAAAGGTTTGCCCTAAAGCATGCTGTTTGCCGCCGCAAGCAATTTTAGCGCCTTTGCTCACTGCATCATCAATCAACTGTTGTGCTTTCAAAACTGCTTTTTCATTAATTAATGGACCAATTTGCACACCATCTTCAAGTCCATTACCGACTTTAAACTTTTGTACTTCTTGTACAAACTTCTCGGCAAAAGCTTGATAAATATTGTCATGTACATAAATGCGGTTAGCACAAACACAGGTCTGGCCTGCATTACGGAACTTGGCAAAAATCGCACCTTGTACAGCTTTATCCAAATCGGCGTCATCAAATACAATCAGAGGCGCATTTCCGCCCAACTCAAGCGCCAATTTTTTAATGGTGCTTGAACACTGCTGCATCAATAAACGGCCCACTGGCGTTGAGCCAGTAAAGGTCAATTTCTTCACTTTTTCATGTGAAGTAAATACAGAACCAATTTCTTGAGATTTACCGGTAACAACATTAATTACACCAGCTGGAATACCTGCTTTTTCGGCAAGTTTCGCAATCGCTAAAGCACAGTAAGGTGTTTCATTTGCTGGCTTAATCACTATCGTACATCCAGCTGCTAAAGCTGGTGCTGCTTTACGCGTAATCATAGCAATTGGGAAATTCCACGGCGTAATAGCAGCCACAACACCCACAGGTTCTTTACTAATAATAAAACGCTGCTGATTATTGACGGTTGGAATCACATCGCCATAAATACGCTTGCCTTCTTCGGCAAACCATTGAATAAATGATGCAGCGTAACGTACCTCACCTTTCGCTTCTGCCAAAGGTTTTCCCTGCTCAATAGTCATGATTAAAGCAAGTTCATCGGTATGATCGAGAACCAATTTGTACCAAGCCAATAAAATATCTGCACGGTTTTGGGCAGTTAAAGCTTTCCAACTTTTTAAAGCCGTATAAGCAGCCTCAACTGCTTGAGTCGCCTCAGCCGCTCCCATATTTGGAATTGTGCCAATTTCTTCGCCTGTTGCAGGGTTAGTTACCGGAACCGCCGCATTCGACTGTGCAGCTAACCATTGTCCGTTAATATAGGCTTGTTGCTGAAATAATTCAGTACTTTGTAAACTCGACATATCATCTTCCTAATTGAAGAGTCAGGTGTAAGTCATCTTTACACCTGAATAAATCCATTTGTTTTATTTGTGATGCTGCGCCACTAAATGCTGGAAGTAAGCAATACCATGCTCACTGATACCAGAGCGTTGCTTGTCGGTCATAATACGACCTTGACCACGATAACCACGTGATTTCAAACCACGTTGTACGCTTTCGACCAAGTTCAAATCTTCAGGACGGAATACATTGCGATACCACTCAATTAAGTCTTTCTGATCTTGAGTGAGTTCTTCGTTCGTGAAGTAAATATCGTAATGCTGCAAAGTCGTTTCTGCATCTACTGGGAACTCATAGATCACAGTCATGAAATTGCTGCCCGGTGGTACATTGAACATCGTGCAAGGCCAAGTCCAGAAACCGTGAAATTCAGGATCTGTTACTGATGGATCAAGCTTAAATGACTTCTCAGATGAGCGAGCAAAGCCATATTGCAATGTCCAGTTCTGATGTGTGGTATGCCAATATTTATCAACTTGTACGGAGTCAGCAAAACCAGGATGTGCAGGCCCACAGTGGTAACATTCTAGATAATTATCGACAATTACTTTCCAGTTTGCTGGCGTTTCTGTCACGAAACGTGCTGCCAGTTTCAAATCTTTAATTACGCTACATGCTTGATTTAAACGCTCAGCAAATTCCGGAAGCTGGTCTTCTACGCATGTCGCACTTTCATCCATATTAATGAAAACAAAGCCTGCATATTCCTCAACTTTTAAAGGCACCATGCTTGAATTTTCTTTGTCAAAAGATTCGACATGGTCACAGTTACGCGCCAAGGCTAAGCTACCGTCTAGCTTAAAAGTCCAAGCATGATATGGACAAGTAATTACATTTTTTGCTTTACCACTGCCACTTAAAAGTTCGTGACCACGGTGCGGACATACATTATAAAAAGCACGTAAAACGCTATCTTTACCACGAATGATGACAATATTTTCACCAATTACTTTACGGGTAATATAATCATTCGGTTGTGCCAATTCACTGCCATGTGCAATACAAATCCAGCTTTTAGCAAAGATTGCTTCTTTCTCATGCTCAAAAACTTGCGATGAAGTATAGAAAACTTTAGGGAAAGTCCATGCAACATCTGGGTTTGCACAAAAATCTTCAGGTAATTTTTCAACTGCACTCATGTTTTTACTCCATTAAATTCTTTTCGTCCAAATGACTCGATATTAAATTGATATCTTTTCGACACTGCCAAACATGCGGCGTATCGCACTTAGCATGTTTTGATATAAATGTTGAACTTCAGGACAGTCACGCATCAGACGTAAACTGCCATGTAATAAACCTTTGCCTAAATGGAACTCGTTAGGGATACCTGCTTGTTCCACTTTTTGGGTAAGGAAATAACCGTCATCACTTAAAGGGTCATATTCTGCAACCGCCACAAAACTTGTAGGCATATCTGAAAAATCAGTTGCCAATAAAGGCGCTAGACGTAAATCCTGCCAATCTTGTGAATTCGGTGCATACTCCTTTAAATAAAAATGCATATCTTCCGTTGTGAGTAACGGCGCATGGGCATGCTTTTGTGCGGCTGGTGTATCAAGTGCTGTAGTTAAACACGGATAAACCAAAGCCAGCCCTTGAGCTTGTAAACCACTATGCTGTAGATGCACTGCAACGGCTGCTGCTAAGTTACCGCCTGCGCTATCGCCTGCTAGAACGATATTTTCACTATCAATCTGCCAGTCAGAACCATGCTCTTTAAGCCATTGATAAACTGCTAAACAATCTTCAAAAGCTGCTGGAAAGCGATGTTCTGGTGCCATGCGGTAATCCACACCAATGACAACTGCATTTAGGTCCTGACATAAATAACTGGTAATAAACTCATGTGAATCGAGTCCACCGACCATCCAACCGCCACCATGTAAATACAACACACACGGCCAACCAGCTTCAGGTCGTTTAGTTTTTGGTGAATAGATGCGAACAGGTACAGGATGCTCTGCATTTGCAACAACTCGGTCTTCTACTTCGATCTTGCCATCACGAGGCAAAGTATAGTGTCGACACATTGCGTCATATGCTGCACGAACTGAGTCAATATCTGCATCTGCTGGTGAATAAATGCTGCTCCAGTACACAAGACTTTGCATTTCTTCACTTAAGGCATAAGTGGTCTGTTCACATGTAGTCATTACCGTTCCCTCTAGCTGGTTTTTCTGTCCAGTTTGATTGAGCTTGCAAGCTCTAGCTGCATCCGTTTTGCATGTTCATCTTGAGTCTGGTTTAAACCAATTTCCGCATCATCATAACCTTGTTGCTCAATTAAATGTGATGGGACTTTGGCATAATCCTGAATCAACCATTTCACTAAACCATAGGTTTGAATCAGAATAATCACAATGAATGGTAAAGCCGTCACAATAGTTGCCGTTTTCATGGTGTCTAAAGGTGCCTTACTAAAGATCATGGCAATTGGAACCAAAGTCAGCATGACACACCAGAACAGACGGGCATTTGGCGATGGATCTTGCCCTTCACTTAAACCGCGTGTACATGTTGCTGAAACTGCATATCCGACCGCATCCATATGTGCTGCCAAGAACACCACCATAATGCCTAGGAAAATCCACATCATCAGCTTTCCAGCAGGTAATAGGCTGAGCAATTGACCAATTGCAACCTCACCACCCTGTTGGCTTAAGATTTGCGGTACATTTACAGCCCCATGAATAAAGCTATAAACACTGTAGTTTTCAAACACACCAAAGATGAACCAAAGACCAACACTGCCACCAATCACCATGGCAAAGATCACTTCTTTAATAGTACGGCCTTTAGAAACACGTGTTACAAACAGTGCCACACCCGGTGCATATGAAATCCACCATAACCAGTAGAAAACAGTCCATTCACGAGTAAACTTGCCATCGCCCATTGGGTCGGTAAACAGACTCATATCAACAAAGTTGGTTGCCATTAACCCGAAACTCATTAATGAGTTATTCAAAATGAATTGAGTTGGACCAAAGCACAGTACATAAATCGCAAATAACACCACGCCTAAACACACCATGTGACTTAAACGTTGCATGCCTTTATCCATACCCACATACGAACTGAGTGCGAACAGAACTGAAACACCCAAAATAATGATGACCTTAGTCATAAAAGTATTTGGGATACCTGTGAGCTGCGACAAAATATTGGTAAATGTCACAGCAGTGAGTACCAATGAAATCGTCAATGCACCAAACATGCAAAGCAAGAACATAAGGTCAACTAAACGTCCAACCACGCCGGTTGATTTAAAGCCTGTCACAGCCTCAATCACTGAAGCTAAACTTAAACCTTTGTTTTTTCTCACATGGTAGCTGTAGCACAAAGAAATTGATGCCAAAGCATAAATTGCCCATGCACTTAAACCTGAGTGAAAAAACGAGTAAGCCACGCTATATTTCAATGCTTCTGCTGACTCAGGCGGTAAGCTCAAACCCGGAGTTTGATAATAGTAAGCCCAGTCCAAAAAGCCCCAGTACAATGTAGAAGACCCGATACCCGACAAGATGAACATAAAAATCCATGACATCGTGGTGTATTGAGGCTTTCCTTCACCGAGTTTAATTTTGCCGTATTTACTAAAAGCTAGACCAAAAGTAAAAATAATGGCTAAAAAAGCAAACAGTAATACTGGGGTTGTAAATACCGATGTCGTCCACTGCATCCATGTTGCAGCAATCTTTATCGACTCTTGCGAATAAATCGCCAAACCAGCAACTGAAATAAATACAAACAGTAAACTGGTTACGGCAAGAACTTTATCCGTATAAATTTTTGTGTTTTGATTATCCATATCCATACATCCATTTTTGGATGGCGTTATTCCATAGCGAACACGTCCATTTTAATTTGGGCTACACACGATGCAATTGCATCTCCTACCTCATAAGTTTTTGCCTGACCACCGATATCGGCTGTCTTTGGCCCATTAATTAATACATGCTCAATCGCCTGCATAATGTCCTGACCTGCTTGAATGCAACGTTCGTCTTCTTCGCCAAAGAATTCGAACATCATGGCACCTGACCAAATCGCAGCGATTGGATTGGCAATTTGTTTACCGTAAATATCTGGTGCCGAACCATGTACAGGTTCAAACAATGATGGGAATTTTCTTTCTGGGTTTAAATTTGCCGAAGCAGCCAAACCAATAGTTCCTGTACATGCAGGGCCTAAATCGGAAAGAATGTCGCCAAATAAATTCGATGCAACAACCACATCAAAGCGTTCAGGTTGTAAAACAAAACGAGCTGCTAAAATATCAACGTGCTGTTTATCGGCTTGAATTTGTGGATATTGTTTTGCCATCGCATCAACGCGTTCATCCCAATACGGCATGCTGACGGCAATACCATTTGATTTGGTCGCTGCTGTAATTTTTTTCGCATCACGCTGATTTGCAAACTCAAATGCATAACGCAAAATGCGATCTACGCCATGACGTGTAAATACGGCTTCTTGTAAAACAAACTCTCGATCTGTTCCTTCAAAAGCCTTACCACCAATGGCTGAGTATTCCCCTTCACTGTTTTCACGAACCACGTAAAAATCGATGTCGCCCGGTTTTTTACCTACCAATGGACATTTCACACCTGGCATTAAGCGCACTGGACGTAAATTCACATATTGGTCAAAACCACGACGGAACTGGAGCAGCGAACCCCAAAGCGAAATATGGTCAGGCACTTTATCTGGCCAGCCTACAGCACCAAAGTAGATTGCATCGTAGCCCTGTAAAGTTTCAAACCAATCATCCGGCATCATTTTGCCGTGCTCTAGGTAATAATCACAGCTAGCCCAATCGAAAGCATCTAACTGAAGATCAATGCCGTACTTCTCTGCTGCTGCCTTTACAACCTTAATGCCTTCTGGTAGAACTTCTAAACCAATACCATCGCCTGCAATCGTGGCAACTTTATATCTTTTTGCCATAAGCTTCCTTCACACCTTCGCCTAATATCCTTGTATGGCTTAAACATGATGTTTTAAGCAAAAATGATCAACAACAGAACTATCACTCCAATGGACACGGATCGTGAACAATCTACCTAACCTATCGGATTTAAAGGTTTTTTGCACAGTCGCTAAACTAAAAAGTTTTGTCGAATCTGCTGAGGAACTTGGGACATCGCCAGCTTTTATTAGCAAGCGAATTAATATTTTAGAAAACACCTTAAGCTGCAAACTTTTTCATCGCAGTACACGTCATGTTAGCCTGACGGAAGATGGCAAACTCATCCTTGAGAGAGTTTCAAATATTCTTGAAGAATTTGATGAAGTCTGTGAACTGGTAAATAACCCACTCAGTACGCCTACCGGTCGTATGGATATTATTAGTAGCTTTGGTTTTGGCAGAAAGCATATTGCACCAATTCTGTCTAAATTAATGATGCTTTATCCAAAACTTCAGATTCATTTTGACACCATCGACAATACCAAAGACCTGATTCAACACAGTATTGATTTAGACATCAGAATTGGTAATGAAATTGCGCCAAATATGATTGCGAAGAAGTTAGCTTCTAACTTTCGAATTTTGTGCGCTTCACCGAGTTATTTACTTAAACACGGTGTACCAGACAGCATTGAGGATTTGCAAACACATGATTGTTTGACGATTAGTGAGCGTGATCAATCGTCTGTGCTATGGAAATTTAGGCATGCTTCTGAAGATGTCTCAGTGCATATCAAACCACGTTTTGTTTCGAATAACGGCGAAATTATTCATCAACTTGCCATAGAAGGCCACGGGATTATTTTCCGATCAATTTGGGATGTTGCAGATGAATTAATTACAGGTCAACTCCAACACATTTTGCCCGAATATTGGCAAGATGCAGATGTTTGGGCAGTTTATCCATCACGACTCAAAAGCTCATCTAAATTACAAACCTGCATTTTGTTTATTCAAAACGAATTGCTCAATCGTTTACAGCATGTGCAGAACTTAAGTCGTGGACAACTCATTTCACCAGCCGTCAAACGAGAACCGCCGCCTGAAAAAGTCTTTTTATGAAAAAAAGCCCTAAGTGAGGCCTATTCACTTAGGGCAATCGTTTACTTTTAAATTTTAGAAATAATATCCAATTGAAAGATAAAACAGTTTATCCCAGTCATTACTGCTGCCTTGTGCAAGGCCATTTGCCCCACCACCTACCATTGGGTCATTCTTACTCATAATATATTCACCCTGAATACCAATGGCTTTGTAATTAAAATAAATCCCTGCTATTAAGCGTTCAGAGTCTTTATAACCATTCTCATCTTTAAAAAAGCGGCTATGAGAGATATAAGGCTTAATATTTTCAAGTTTGTGAAATGGCTGAGCAAAGGTATAGTTAATTTCATTGACTAGATATTTGCCTTTATTAGCGACTTGATACGGGTAATCAAATGCTCCAATGGTTGAGCTATTTGGAAATAAATTATCACCATTGGTGACATCTTGCTTACCTACTAAGAACATCCATTGCCATGCTTGATATTGCGTTTGAGCAAATACATTCCATGATTTGCGGTGTCCATCTTCATCTGTTCTTTTATTTTCTAAATCAGAATACCAGACTGAACCACCTAACTCGGTCGAAAATTTTTGAACTTTATCAAGTTCAAATTTTCTAGAGGCTCGCGCAATCCACATATTCTTTTCTTCAATATTAGTTCCTACCATCAAGTCATCAGTTTCAACGAAATTACCGCTGTATCTACTTGAGTCTTTTGACGTTCCCTTATAGTTTCCTCCATCAGTTGGATAGAAACCTAAGGTCAAATTGTATTTATCATCTGCAAATTTATATTTAATCCCCAGATTATCGATGTCTTCTAAACCAACGGTATTTAAAAGCGTTTCGTAATAACTACTCCCCCAAAATTCGCCAAAGCCAAAATCAACGGGTTGCAAACCTGCCGTGATTCTCTGCTTGTCGGATAACTTATAACCCACCCATGCTTTTTTTAGAAAAATCGCATCACATAAGCGATCATATTGATAACAACGGGCATCCGCACCTGCAATCCAATCTGGATTTTCATAACCTAGCACTAATTTAATATCAGTTAATCGCCAGTCATCATTTTGAGAACCTTCATTTGCATCAACCACATAATCTTTATGCAAATAACGGGAACGCACGGCACCAGAAACTTTAAACTGTCCCGAATCCAAAGTTGGATCTCCCCAACTCAAATCAGCAGCAGAAGCCTCTACTCCCGCCGTTAAACTTAAAATTCCTAAAAATAATAATGACCTTTTCATGTCTTCAACATCCTTGTTAAGTGTTATAAGAACATGAAGAAATTGATCTAGACAAACAATGCCATAACTATAAAGTCGGTCTTTACAAACTGTGTTTAATCAAAAAATAAGCATAAAAAAAGACCACGCAGGAGCGTGGTCTATAAAATGGTGGCTATGACGAGACTTGAACTTGTGACCCCCGCATTATGAGTGCGGTGCTCTAACCAACTGAGCTACATAGCCGAAAACTGTGCGCGCATTATCTTAACTTCTTTAACGCACGTCAAGAAAAATTTTAAATAAATTAGGTGAAGTGAGCCTATAAGCCGGGTTCTGTCGAGGATGGCCATTCCTCTAGGCGTACAATCACTCATACGCTCAAGCGACCTACCCGAATCCAGTACGGGCCGTACCTCAGGATTCCTATTTGGTCTTGCTTCTGGTGGGGTTTACCATGCCGTGAACTGTTACCAGACACGCGGTGCGCTCTTACCGCACCCTTTCACCCTTACCTCACGAATGAGGCGGTCTACTCTCTGCTGCACTTTCCGTCGGCTTTCACCGCCCAGGCGTTACCTGGCACCCTGCCCTATGAAGCCCGGACTTTCCTCCCCTGCTTCAGTCACGAAGACCTCCACAGCAGCGACCATCCAGCTCACTTCAGGGGCGCATATTAACAAATTTATTTACTAATTGCTTGTGCTTTTTTGAGCAATTAATTTTTTATATTTGTCGAATAGCTCATCTTCCGTCTCCACATGCTGCGGATCTTTAGGAATACAGTCCACTGGACAAAATAACTGACATTGCGGCTGGTCATGATGACCAACGCATTCAGTGCATAAATCTGGATGAATTTCATAAATCACTTCACCCATGAAAATAGCTTCATTTGGGCAAACTGGTTCACAAACATCACAGTTTATGCATTCATCGGTAATATATAACGACACTTTACCAACCTTGTTGATGTTTACGTTCAAAGGCCTCAACCACAGCTTGCGGAACAAACTTGGTTACATCCCCTTTTAAACGAGCAATTTCCCGAATTAATGTCGAAGAAATAAATGAATACTGCTCAGATGGTGTTAAAAATACTGCTTCAAAATGTGGGTCAAGTTGACGGTTCATATTGGCAAGTTGAAATTCATATTCAAAATCAGAAACTGCTCTTAAACCACGAAGTACTGCTGTTGCCTTTTGCTCTTTGAAAAAATTAACTAGTAAACCATCAAAGCCTACAAATTCAACATTTGATAAATGGCTGAGTGATGTTTGGGCCAGTTCAACTCTCTCTTCTAGACTGAACAAAGGATTTTTATGATGTCCAATTGCAATTGCTACTACAACCTCATCAAACATTCTTGATGCTCTAGTAACTAAATCAACGTGTCCATTCGTGATGGGGTCAAATGTTCCAGGATAAATTACACGCGTTTTAGACATCCGCTAGTACTCTAATTGTATTGTGAACCTATTTTAGCAAAAGTTATACATGAGGCGAAATATTGACGTGCAGGAAAAACTTCACCTTAGCATCAGTTTACGGCACAATAGGCATAATTGTGGAAGTTTGAATTATGGCGAAAGCAACAGTAGTAAAGAAACATAATGGCGGAACCATCGCACAAAATAAACGTGCCCGTCATGATTATTTTATCGAAGAAAAATTTGAAGCTGGTATGTCTTTACTCGGCTGGGAAGTAAAGTCTTTACGTGCTGGTCGCATGAGTTTGACAGAAAGTTATGTCATTTTTAAGAATGGTGAAGCGTTTTTATTTGGTGCACAAATTCAACCGCTCCTTTCAGCATCTACTCATGTAGTACCTGAAGCTACACGTACACGTAAATTATTATTATCACGCCGAGAACTAGAAAAGCTAACAGGTTCAGTTAACCAAAAAGGTTACTCATGTGTTCCTTTAGCATGTTACTGGAAAGGTCACTTGGTTAAACTTGAAATCGCGCTTGTGAAAGGTAAACAGCTTCATGACAAACGTGCGACTGAAAAAGATCGCGATTGGCAGCGTGATAAAGCTCGTATATTTCATAAGTAATTAAATAAAAAGCCTCTTTTTAGAGGCTTTTTTATATCGCGGAATTTATTAATTTAATCTATATAAGAGTCCAGCAATATATTCGCCAAACCATTTAGCTGTATCTAAATCACCTTGTGGAGGAGTAATTTCAACAGGTGCATTATCTGACTGCGTCATTAAACCTAAACAACTCGATAATCGATTTAAATCTTTTTCACTATGCCCAGTCGTCATTAAAGGTAAACCTGACCAAAGCATGCCATGTTGCATCGCAAAAATATTTAATTGTTGTAATACCGCCAATTTATCGCCGCTTAGACCACCTGAGTTTGCAAAGCCAGCTGCAAGCTTTCCTTGCCACAAACGCTCTTTCCAACGTTTAGAAGTACTGTCCATAAACTTTTTAAAGTCAGCGGTCATACTCCCCATATAGGTAGGCGAACCAAAAATAATACCGTGCGATGCATCAAGTGCATCCCAATCAATATGTTCAATATTCATTAAATGTACTTTTACACCCATCACCTCTGCCCCAGCAGCAATAGCGGAAGCTACCTTCGCGGTATGACCATATGGACTGTGGTAGACAATAGAGAGATGTTTTTCAGGCGAAGACATAAGATTAAAGTTTTGAGCGATTTTTTCTATTTTATCATTTTATTAACGCTTGCTAAACCTTCATCTATAAATATGAAATATAAGGTTTTCACTACTGCATACTATAGAAATATTTTCAAATTAAATAAAAAACTCTCCTATTTTTAATAAATATAAAATAAGAGAGTCATTTAAGGAAGTTATCAAAACTTACATAAAAACAAACGTAGCCATACGTCCTGTCTTCGCATCACGACGATAAGAAAAATACTCATCACCCTGTTGATAAGAACATTGATCTCCACCTAAGACTTGTTGCACACCTAGACTTTGCAAAATAAAGCGTGCAATGGCATATAAATCTGCATGAAATTTATTTGGAGCCACGCCCTCAACAAAAGCTGTTTCCAACTCTGGATATTTATCACAAAAAGCAGTTTTTACTTCGGCCCCAATTTCAAAACAAGGTTGACTGATTGCAGCTCCTAACCATGCCCAAGTTGGAGGATTCTGCATAGCGGCTACTGTATTTTCAATAATGCCACCTGCTAAACCACGCCAACCCGCATGCAAATTAGCAACTTCACTGCCTTCGGCATTTCCCAACACGACTGGTAAGCAATCAGCCGTCATCATCATTAAAGCATGACCTTTAGTTTGAGTAACTAAACCATCACCAATTAAAGCTTTAAAGGGAATTTGTTCATTTACAGTATGGCAAATCGTACTATGCGTTTGGGTCATCCATGTCATTTTTTTAACACCAAATTTCGCAAACTCATCTAACAATATCATTCGATGCTGTTGAACACGTTGTACCTCATCTTTGACATGTAAAGCCAAATTAAAGCCAGATAATTCAAGTTGATCCGTTGGTAATGCCAAAGGATGTTGAACACGTGTCTGCCCTACAAATACACCTTGAGGTAAACCTTGAACAAATTCCATATGCACGTCCTTAATATGCAGCGTTTTCTGAACGTAACACATTCACTAAATGTGTGAAATCTTCAGGCCACGGCGCTTCAAATAGCATTTCTTCACCAGTACGAGGGTGTTTTAAGCCCAATTTCGCTGCGTGCAATGCCTGACGTTTAAAACCACGTAAAGTTTCAATGAGCAATTCAGATGCACCAGCTGGCACACGTACACGGTTCATATAAACCTGATCGCCAATCAAACCGTAACCAATATAACTAAAATGCACACGGATCTGATGTGTTCGTCCTGTTTCAAGACGAGCTTGTACACGGGTAAAATCTTTAAAACGTTCTTTTACATTGTAGTGAGTTACTGCATCTCGTCCACCCGGTAAAATTGCCATTTTCACACGGTCAACTGGGTGGCGTTTGATTGGTTCATCAATGGTACCGCCAGCAATAATATTTCCATAAACAACCAAGTCATATACACGGTAAACCGTTTTATTTGCCAACTGTTTACTTAAAGAAAATTGAGCTTCTAGGCTTTTAGCAACAACCAGTAAACCGCTGGTATCTTTATCAATACGGTGTACTAAACCAGCGCGCGAAAGTTCTGCCAATTTTGGGAAATGGTAAAGCAAAGCATTCACTAAAGTTCCAGAACTATTGCCTGCTCCTGGATGTACCACCATGCCTACTGGCTTATTAATGACTAAAATATCATCGTCTTCATAGACAATATTAAGTGGAATATTTTCAGGTTGACTCGTCGTCTGAGCTTCGAGCTCTACTTCGAGCGTAAGTAGCTCTGTTCCTTCACAACGGTGCTTAGGCTTGACAATGTTACCATTCACCAACAGATGGCCATCCTTCAACCATTGCTTGAGCTTTTCACGCGAAAACTCGCTCCACACCAAAGCTGCTACCTGATCGATACGTTGTCCCAGATAGGTTTCATCTAGCTGAACTTGCAACGATAAACGTGTTGCAGTTGTATCAGAAGTATGGTTATCTGCATCCTCAGAATCTTCAAGTAAATTGAAGTCGGTTTCAGAGAAGTTTGTGTTTGAAGATTGTGCTGAAGTCATTTGATCATTGAGATAAAAGTGGTTTAATAGCGCAATTGTAGCTCATTGCCCAACATAACAGAGGAGTTTTTATGTCGCTACCACGTTATAAAATTACGATGCTTGCCTTATCTTTAGGCGTAGCGTCTGCATTTGTGGGCTGTAGCAGCAATCCAAGTAAAAAAGAAGTGGTCGATACTGGCCCTCAATCTAGTGAACAAGCTTACTTCGAAAAGGCCCAAAAGTCGCTTGACCGTGGTCAATATCTTGATGCGACCAAGTCTTTAGAGGCAATCGATACTTATTATCCGACTGGACAATACGCTCAACAAGCACAACTTGAACTTCTATATTCGAAATTTAAACAAAAAGATTATGAAGGCACCATTGCCTTAGCAGAACGTTTTATTCGTTTAAATCCTCAACATCCAAATGTGGATTATGCTTATTATGTTCGTGCTGTTGCCAATATGGAGCAAAACTACGACAGTTTGATGCGTTATACCTCTTTGCAACAGTCACATCGTGATGTGAGTTATTTAAAAGTTGCGTATCAAAACTTTGTTGATTTAATTCGTCGTTTCCCAAGTAGCCAATATTCTGTTGATGCTGCTCAGCGTATGAAATTCATTGGGCAAGAACTTGCTGAAAATGAAATGACTGCCGCTCGCTTCAACGTTAAGCGTAAAGCTTGGATCGCCGCTGCAGAACGTTCGCAATGGGTGATTGAACACTATCCACAAACACCTCAAATTCCAGAAGCTTTAGCCACTTTGGCATATAGCTATGACAAGTTAGGTGATAAAGCTACTTCGCAACAATATATTGAAGTTTTAAAACTTAATTATCCAAGCTTGGTGAAAAAAGACGGCACAGTTAACATGCGTGCTGCTCGTAAAGAAGGTAACTGGATCAACCGTGCAACTTTAGGTATTTTCGGTCGTGAATCGACTGCTGCAACGCCAGAGAGCACAACTGAAGCAGAAGCTCCAAAACGTGGTTTCCTCAACCGTGTTAGTTTTGGTTTAATTGGTAATTCAGATAAAGAAGAAACTAAAGCACCAGAACAAACACCTGTTGAAGCTCCTAAGTCTGAACGTAGTTGGACAAACCGTTTAAGCTTCGGTTTATTAGACAAACCTGAGTCACAAGCAGCAGAAAATACAACTGTTGCACCAGCTGTAACCTCTACTGAAGCTTCAACTGATGTTCAATCAGATGAGGCAACACAAGGTGCGGATGACGCTGCTCAATAAGTTTAAGCTTTAAAAAACATCAACAAACAGGCAAGTGATATCACTTGCTTGTTTGTTTTTATAAAATATTAAAATATTTATTGGGCATATCTCGATTCATCATGTCAGAATATTCTGACTTACTGTCTCATCAAGTTTTAATACGGTTATCTGAATTATGGCAATTCCACAACATACGATTGATCAAATTCTAGATCGCACAGATATTGTCGATCTGATTGGTCAGCGTGTGAAATTGAAAAAAACCGGACGTACATATTCCGGCTGTTGCCCTTTTCATCAAGAAAAAACGCCATCATTCCATGTCTACCGTGACAAACAGTATTATCACTGCTTTGGTTGTCAGGCTAACGGAAATGCAATCCGTTTTCTTATGGATATTGATAACCGAAACTTTATTGAGGTAATGAAAGAATTATCGAGCAGTACTGGAATTGAATTACCCAAAGATAATACTGAGAATAAAAAACTATCTTATACCCGTCAGGTTACAAAGCCACCTGTTACTAAAACAAATACGGCTGAGCCTGTAACTTCACAGCAGCCATCAGATGAAAGCTACAACACGCTTGAACCCGTATTTTTTGATGACCCTTTTGCTCAGTTCGAACAGCCGTTTAGCTTTGATGAACCAGTTCAAGAAGGTAATTTATATGACTTACTGGAAAATGTTGCTCAGTTCTATGAACAACAATTACCTCATAGTCAAAAGGCAAAAAATTACTTTAAACAGCGTGGACTAACCAATCAGACTATTCAATTTTGGCGCTTAGGCTATGCTCCAGAAGACTGGCAACACCTAGAAAAAGCTTTTCCTTATGATATTGACGGCTTAAAACAACTTGGACTTATCCGCTCGAGCGATAATGGCCGTGATTTTGACCTATTACGTGACCGCGTTATTTTCCCAATTCGCGACCCGAAAGGCCGAGTGGTTGGCTTTGGTGGGCGTGCATTAAATGATGAAATCAAGCCCAAATATATTAACTCGCCAGATTCAGAAGTCTTTCATAAAAATCAGCTACTTTACGGACTTTATGAAGGTAGAAAACTTAAATCTAGCGATTGGTTAATGGTTGAAGGCTATATGGATGTCATTGCGCTTCAGCAATATGGCATTACAGGAGCTGTAGCAACCTTAGGAACTGCAAGTAATACTGAACACCTTAATATTTTATTTAAACAAAATAGTCGTATTACCATTGCTTTTGATGGTGATGCTGCTGGTCAAAAAGCAGCACGCAGAACTTTAGAAATTGCTTTACCCCTTCTCAATGATGGTCGTGAACTTAAATTTTTTGTTCTACCCAATGATCACGATCCAGACTCTCTCATCCGTCGAGAAGGACTCGAAAATTTTCAAAAACTATTACAACAAGCCCCTCTTTTGTCCGATTTCGTGTTTGCGCACTTAACAGGTCAACACGATATCAGTACGCCTGAAGGGAAAAGCTTAGTCATGGGTGAACTCAGAGAACTCACCGAGTTATTACCAAAACAAGGTTCTTTCCGTTACTTACTTACTCAATCTTTCCGTGAAAAACTCGGACTAGGTAAACGTTTTACCCCACAAATCAGCCACGATGCCTCGCTCTCATTTAACATCCATACTAAAGATGAAGACTTTGCGATTGCAATTTTAATGCATCATCCTTTTCTTTATATTCATTTTGAAGGATTACGGGCTTATATTCACCAAGATGAATTATTAGCCAAAGTACTGGCAATCTTAAATCGTATTTTTGATGATTTACCGGATGATCAAGAGTTGGCAACTTATTATGTGCTTGGTGCTTGTAGTAGTTACTGTCATGAAATCGCCGATATTATGCAAAGAACCAATATTCAAGCACTAACACAGGCACCTGAAGTAGCTGACAAGTTAGCTAAAGAATATTCATTAAGTTTGCAAGAAAGATATTTACGTCAGAAGCTGAAATCACCGATTTCTTTAATTGAATCAAGAAATCTAAGACAACAATTGAATGAATTAACAAAACAAATTAGCTTAAAGTTGTTGTCTTAATGTTTTGGCTTACGCTCATGATCAAATACATCCTGTAAATGCTGTTGTAACCATTCAAAATAATCAGGATTTTCTGCTTTAGCAGCTTCACGTAACAAGATAGATGTGGGATGCATAAGTTTTTGCGTCAAACGGTGAGCAAATTGCTGTAACACCTGTTCGGCATTCTCACCATGATGCAAAGCTTCTAACGCATGTGTAAGCTCTTGTTGACTAATCTCTTCACTGTGCTGGCGGTAAGCATGAATTGTACTACCCGCCTCTTTAACCTTTTGATGCGTAATAAGCTGAGTAGCTAATTGATTAACCATGACCTCTGCTTCAACAGCCGCCTGACGACGTTGAGCAAGGTTTTCATCAATCACACTTTGTAAATCATCGACACCATATAAATAGACCCCATCAAGTGCTTCAACTTTAGGATCTATATCACGTGGTACCGCTAAATCAACCATTAACATTTGTTGGTAGCGGCGTTTTTTTAATGCAGCCTTAACATCAGAATAAGCAATAACTTGATATAAACTTCCAGTACAGCTCGACACGACATCAGCACGATATAAATTCTCTGCTAATGCTGAAAACTCAATGATTTCAACTTCAACCTGTTGTGCAATCTCCTGAGCCAGCTGGTCAGCACGCTCACGGCTACGATTACAAATAATAATCTTCGCGACACCCATTTCAGCCAAATGCTTAGCAACCAAGCTATTCATTTCACCTGCAGCAACAACCATTACGGTAAGCTTTTCAGGCTTACTAAAAACTTGTAAAGCAAGTTGTGCAACAGCATACCCCATCGAAACAGCATGACTACCGACCGCTGTTTCGGAACGTACACGTTTAGCTGCATAGAAAGCGTATTCAAAAACACTATTTAATTCAGGAGAGACCGTTTGAGCTTCTTTAGACAATGCTAAAGCACTTTTAACCTGCCCTAAAATTTGCGGCTCACCAAGCATGAGAGAATCTAGACCACTCGCCACTCGCATTAAATGTGTAATCGCCTGCGTATTCTCGTAACGATAAACATGATGAATTAACTGCTTTACATCAATATTATTGGCATCAGCTAACCATTTTAGAAGGCTTTCGGCGTTTTCTGCCATGGCATAAACTTCTGTACGGTTACAGGTCGAGACGACCACCAAATCCTTTAAGTTTTGGTGATGGCGTTGTTCGGCAAGCAAGCGACTTAATCGCTCTGCATTGAAAGCAATTTGTTCGCGGAGTTCTACAGAAGCTGTTTGATGGTTGACACCCAATGCAAAGAAAGACATATCAGATCATCATTTCGCTAAATTTATGCTATTGTGCAACATCGGTGTCATAAAAAGCATTACTTTGGATCAATAAAAATTGCGTCAAATGAATAGCCGTATTAATTTTAACGGTGCTTCGATAAGACAGTATTCTACCACATTCTTGTTGTTAGGTAGCATGTCCTCGTATGTCTATGCACGTCCTGTGCAAGAGACCTATGCCGTGCATTCATTTGATCAGGCCCTAGAGCAAACAATGGTCGCTGAATTTGCTCTAGCTTATGACGATATTCCAAACGCTTTGCATAATTACACAGTGCTCGCAATTAAAAGCAACTCTACATCAATTAAGCAGAGAGCTTTAGACGTTGCACTTGAATATAATGATTTACAAGCTGCGTTAAATATTGCTACTCATTGGGTAGCTCAAGAGCCTAAAGATGTACCAGCTTTATTTTATTTGTCACACATTGCTTTAAAAACGCACGAATATCAGCTTGCTGCTGAGACATTAGATAAAATTTTAAAGATAGATCCCACTGCCGATTTAGAACAAATTTTAGCTAGCATTGCTCCAGAAAATGCGCAAGATCGAGAAGTACTATTAACAGCTTTACGTTCTAGCGCAGAAAAAGACAATCCTTCTATTTTGGCACTCATCGCCAATTTAGAAGCTCAAAATGGCCAATTACAAACTGCGCTAACCAACATTAACAAAGCATTACGTCGACGTCCTAAAGTAACGAGTTTTATTTTAATGAAAGCAAACTTACTTATTGCTCTCAGCGATCAAGAAGGTGCGCTTAAATGGTATGCAAAGTCGAGTCGTAAGAATAAGAAAAATTTAGATATTCGATTAGCGGAAATCCGCTATCTCATACAAATTAACCAATCTCAGCTTGCGTTAGAAAAACTTGAAAAAATTATAGAAACTAACCCTAAAGCTGAAGAAGCCTTATTCATTGCAGGCTTAACGAGTATTGATTTAAAACAATATGACAAAGCAGAACAATATCTTGTTGACCTAAGAAACTCGGCTAAATACCAAAATGAAGCATATTACTACTTAGCCATTAATGCAGAGCGTAAACAGCATTATGAAACTGCAAAAGCTTACTATCGTTTAGTTGATGGCAGTTTATATGTGGTATCTAGACGAAACTTGATCGCAATATATGATAAACAAGAAAACTTACACGATGCTTTACGGTTCCTTACTCAAGAACGAGTAAATTATCCTCAACATGCAAGTTTCTTATATCAAGCCCAAGCTGAAATCTTAAAGAAAATGGGTAATAAAAAAGCTGCACTAAATCTATTAGATGAAGCAATTAAAAACCTACCCGACGACCCAGAACTGATTTATGCGGAAGTTTTATTACTTGATCCATATACGGATCGTGACAAGCTGGACAAAACATTAAAACAATTATTACAACTTGAGCCCAACAGCCCAACGTATCTAAATGCATATGCTTATACACTGGCACTGCAAAACCGTCGTTTAAAAGAAGCACGTCAGTATGCAGAGCAAGCTTTAGAATATGCGCCTGAACAGGCCTCAATTCTTGATACGCTAGGTTATATTGCATTTTTACAGAACGATTATGAAGCTGCGGCGGAAGCCTTAGGCAAAGCCTATGAACTTAGCCATAATATAAATATTGGCGTTCGTTATGCTAAAGCTTTGTATATGCAAGGGTCACTCACGCAATTTAGCGCAGTGTTACAACAACTGAAACAAAAACATGCCAATGATCCACAATTACAACAGCTTGATGCGTTAATTTTACCTACATCTGCAAAAAAGAGTTAAATATATGAGCAAATTTGCCCAACTGTGCACAGCGATTTGTGGATCAAGTGCATTATTTCTAACCGGTTGTCAGCATTTTACTCAACCCAAGCCAGCGGTTACCCAACAAGTTCAAGATGAAAAGCACTTTAATTTGCAAGGTAAGATTGGAGTTCGTACACCACAACAAACCGGTAGTGCTTTTTTTACTTGGCTTCAACAGCAAGATAATTTTGATATCGAGTTAAGCGGCATTTTAGGCGTTGGAAAAACCCAAATTCAGGGTAAACCAGGCGAAGTAACTTTAAACAGTTCTAAAACAGGACTTATTAGCGCTGCCTCTCCAGAAGAACTTTTAGAACGTGCAACGGGTTGGCAAGCCCCTATTACACACTTAACGAGCTGGATTTTAGCAAAACCAGCAACGCTAAATGCTCAAATTACGAAAGACGCTGCAAATCGAGTGAGCCAACTCATTGAAGATGGCTGGACGGTTAATTTCAGTTACGATGGTGAACAAACTTTGCCAAACAAACTGGTTTTAAAGCAAGCTCTTGCTGAAGATAAAGAAAACCGTATTACAATGGTCATCCAAAACCGCTAAGTCTAATTATATAAATCTATGATTCGAGTTCCTTCCCCTGCTAAGCTCAACCTGTTTTTACATATTACAGGCCGACGCGAAAATGGTTACCATGAGCTACAAACCATTTTCCAACTTATTGATTTATATGACTGGATGACATTTACCCTGACTTCAAATGAAGAAATCAAAATTGATGGGTTAAGTGAAATTCGTCCTGAAGAAAATTTGATTTATCGGGCAGCGCAAATACTAAAGCCACATGCAAAAAAGTTTTGTGGTGTACACATCAAAATTGAAAAAAATATTCCAATGGGCGCAGGTCTAGGCGGTGGTTCTTCCAATGCCGCCACCACGCTTATTGTGTTAAATCAATTATGGGAATGTGGTCTGGAGCAAGAACAACTTGCGGACTACGGTGTTAAGCTCGGTGCCGATGTTCCTATTTTTATTTATGGTAAAAACGCATGGGCCGAAGGCATCGGTGAACATTTATCATTCATAGACTTAGATCAAAAACAGTTCATTATTTTAAAACCTGATTGTTTTATCAGCACTCAATTGCTTTTTTCACAAAAAACATTGACAAGAGACTCTAAGACCACTAAATTTTGCGCCTATCAGTTAGAGCCTTCTAATTTTGGAAATAACTTTGAGCCACTGGCTCGACAGTTATACCCTAAAGTAGAAGAAGCAATGCAATATTTAGATCAGTTTGGTCAAGCAAAGCTTACAGGTACAGGTGCTTGTGTTTTTACTGAAGTAACAAATGAAATGAATATTGACGAAATTCTTAACCATTCACCATGTAAATCTTACTTGGTAAATAGTTTAAAAGAATCTCCTCTTAATCATTTTAAAGTTACACGTTAGGGGCGTCGCCAAGTGGTAAGGCACCGGGTTTTGATCTCGGCATCCGTTGGTTCGAATCCAGCCGCCCCTGCCAACCTCACCTGTAATAATGATGATTATATTAGGGGCGTCGCCAAGTGGTAAGGCACCGGGTTTTGATCTCGGCATCCGTTGGTTCGAATCCAGCCGCCCCTGCCATCATATATATCATCGAATTTAGGGGCGTCGCCAAGTGGTAAGGCACCGGGTTTTGATCTCGGCATCCGTTGGTTCGAATCCAGCCGCCCCTGCCATTCTCTTATTTTAAAGACAGACTTAATTGCTATGCTTTTTGTTGATTAATCTTGACATTGCATTGCAAAAATATTAAAGTTCTGCCGCATTAGGGGCGTCGCCAAGTGGTAAGGCACCGGGTTTTGATCTCGGCATCCGTTGGTTCGAATCCAGCCGCCCCTGCCATCTATTTCATTACATACCAACCGCCAAGGGTGCTTCATGCCCAATCTTGTCGTTTTTAGTGGAAATGCTCATCCACAGTTCGCTCAAAAAGTCGTAAGTCACTTACATATCCCTCTAGGTGCTGCATCAGTCGGTCACTTTTCTGATGGAGAAATTTCAGTAGAAATTACTGAAAATGTTCGTGGTAAAGACGTATTTATCGTTCAGCCTACTTGTGCCCCTACCAATGATAACCTTATGGAAATCTTGGTTATGGCAGATGCTTTGCGTCGTGCAAGTGCTGGTCGTATTACCGCTGTTATCCCTTATTTTGGTTATGCTCGCCAAGACCGTCGTCCACGTTCTGCACGTGTGCCGATTACAGCTAAAGTTGTTGCAGACATGCTTACCACTGTTGGTATTGACCGTGTCGTGATGATCGACTTACATGCTGACCAAATTCAAGGTTTCTTCGATATTCCAGTCGATAACATCTACGGTACTCCTGCTTTGCTTGCTGACTTACGTCAACAACAACATGACAACCTTATGGTGGTTTCTCCTGACGTTGGTGGTGTAGTACGTGCTCGTGCTGTTGCCAAACAGATGGGTGACATCGATTTAGCAATTATTGATAAACGTCGTCAAAAAGCCAATGAGTCGCAAGTTATGCACTTAATTGGTGACGTAAAAGATCGTGATTGCGTTATCGTAGACGATATGGTTGATACTGCTGGTACATTGTGTAAAGCAGCTGATGCGCTTAAGCAATTTGGTGCACGTCGTGTAGTTGCATACGCAACTCACCCTGTACTATCAGGTAAGGCTATTGAAAACTTACGTAATTCAGTTATTGATGAACTGGTTGTGACTGATACCATTCCTCTTTCTGAAGAAGCATTGACCTTAGGCAAGATCCGTCAGGTTTCTGTTGCTAGCATGGTTGCTGAAACGATTCGTCGTATTAATAACGAAGAGTCTATCAGTGCAATGTTCGATAGTTTATAATATTGCAGCTTTTTATAAACCCTAGCCTTGGCTGGGGTTTTCTATCACTAAACTGGTCGCAAGTTTAGTCTTTTAAACTTTAATGAGGATTTACTCATGGCAAACTTCGTATTAAACGCTCAAGCGCGTGCTGAAGACAAACAAGGGAAAGGTGCGAGCCGCCGCCTTCGTCGCGAAGCTTTAATTCCAGCTATCATTTATGGTGGCAACGCTGAGCCTGTAACTGTTACTTTAGAACTTCGTGAGCTTGTAAAAGCTTTAGAAAGCAATGCTTTCTTTGAAGAAGTTGTAGAAATCAAAGTGGGCGACAAAGTTGAAAACGTTAAAATCCAAGCGTTACAACGTCACCCATCTAAAAACACTCCTATGCACGCTGACTTCAAACGCGCATAAGTGTTTAAAGGCGTAGATTAGTGTCAAATATTTCGCTAATTGTTGGTTTGGGCAATCCTGGTTCAGAATATGCCCAAACCCGCCATAATGCAGGTTTTTGGTTCATTGAACAGCTTGCTGACAAATATGGCATTACATTAAAAAATGATCCGAAATTTCACGGAATCAGTGGACGTGGTAATATAGAAGGACACGATGTCCGTCTACTTCTACCCATTACATTTATGAACCGTTCTGGACAAAGTGTAGTTCCATTTGCAAAATTTTATCAAATTGCTCCCGAAGCAATTTTGATTGCTCATGATGAACTTGATATGAGCCCAGGTGTAATTCGTCTTAAAACAGGCGGTGGACACGGTGGTCATAACGGTTTACGTGACATTGTCCCTCATATTGGTCCAAATTTTCACCGTTTACGTATTGGTATCGGACATCCTGGCTCGAAAGAGAAAGTTTCAGGTCACGTACTTGGAAAAGCGCCAAGTAGTGAACAAAGTCTGATGGATGCTGCAATTGATCATGCCCTTTCTAAAGTGAAGCTACTTGTTCAAGGACAAGTTCCACAGGCCATGAATCAAATTAATGCATATAAACCCACTTAAATTGTTGAACAATCATGCTTGCTATCTTGCTTTTTTAGGAGCAAAATGCGCATCAGCCACTTTGCCAACCGCAAAAGCTAAAGATTTCACCATAAGATCTACCTCTTAGGTCTACTCAGGAGACGCTAGCCATGCTATCTCGTTTATTAAAATGCAAAATTCACCGTGCAGTTGTAACCCATGCTGAACTTCACTATGAAGGTTCTTGTGCAATTGATGGCGTATTGATGGACTTAGCTGGTATTCGTGAATATGAAGAAATTCATGTTTGGAATGTAACCAATGGCAAACGCTTCACAACTTATGCGATTCGTGGTGAAGATAACTCTGGAATTATTTCAGTAAACGGCGGTGCTGCACATCAAGCAGACGTTGGCGATTTAGTAATTATTGCTACATTTGGTGATTTTACTGAAGCTGAAGCAAATATTCATAAACCACGTTTGGTATATGCTAATCCAAATAATACAGTCAACCACACAGCGAATTGCATTCCTGTTCAAGTTGCCTAATTTATTTTAAGAATAAAAAGCCCGCATTGACGGGCTTTTATTATTTTATAAATCCTTAATAGTTCCTTCCCACCAGTTCTTTTGTTTTTCACAATTTAATGGTTGAAGCTGCTCTCCTCGTAATTCGAACAATATCACCTCTCCTTCAGGATTTACCTTAAATTCAGCATATTTGGCTTTTTCATAACATTGAGCCAAGCCTTCTGCAAACAAGAAACTGCGAGAGGCAGGATATAAAGCCTGCAAACGATTTTCAGGATTTTTTAAAATTAACCTCTGCCCAGCAAATGAATTATTAATATCTAAAATGGTACGAACTACGCGATTTTGTGAATCCAAAATAACTTTTGCGGGAACGGAAGAGCGATTAAAAATCACCTGTTCCAGAGCCTCACCTTCACTTCCTGCAAGAGCTTTAAGAGATTGTAAATGTAATTCATAAGCCAGTGCCATATAGTCACCTTGTAAAATTGAACGAGGGTCAACTGGCTTAAGCTCAATAAAAATACTTTTACTATGGTGCAAATGCCATTCATTTTTCGCCACTAAACCTGCAAAAAATAATATGGTGGCTAATGCAAGAATAAGAGAAAAATACTTTTTCATTCTTTCTCTCCTTTAACAAGATCATTTTTATTTTCACGTTGAAGTAACCAAGACAGAGCCAATAAAACAATACCCGAAATAAAAATAGATGCACTCTTAGCTAGAAAAGTTATTTGTAGGTTGTAATAGAGCTGCCAGAACACAAAAACGAATACAGTTAAGCTCACTCCATACACAATATAATCTTTCTTTTTTAATGCCCACGTTAAAATAATAAGCAGGATGAAAATTTCAAAATATCCCAACACAATAAGTAACACACCAAATATTAAAAAGGCGAAAAAAGTGAGTGCCTTAAGTTGTCGATATAAATGAAGAACACTAAAGCAAAGTAACCAGACAACAGGTAGCAAATATAAAACCCATAACTGCTGATCTATCGAATTTTCTGGTACCAACCCCATAAAAGTATTGAAAAAAGAAGCTACAAGAATTACGACCAGCACGCATAAAAAAATACTACGCTCGTATAGGGCTATTGATTCTCTCTTAGGTAAGAGCACCAAACTAAAAACCAAGTAACTGAGCAAAGTTAAATTTAAATAAGTCTGAGTAGAATGTATTGACCACAATGAATGGTCCAGTTGTAGCAAATAGATAAAAGCTATGCCATACGTAGCAAGCATTTGAATTAAAATGAAGAACCAATGAGGTTTAAGAAAATAACTAATACATAGAATAAAAATCTGTGCAATTAAAACCCATAGAATTTGATCTGTTTCTGAACCAAGATGAAATAAGAAAGCGGTCTGCCCACTGATAAATAAACAATAGGCAAATTGCCGAAAGAAATAGCTTTGTGATTTCTTTAAAAGAATAAACGCCGATCCAACAAAAACAATTCCAATAACTAAAGAAATAGCTTCCCAAAACACCAGCGTAAAAGCTGCAAGTGCCAAGCCAGCAAGCCAAGCACCAATTGCCAATGGAATGATATAAAAGCGGCTTTGACGAAAAATTTTTATTAAAAGATAGCTAATCAGCGCAAACCAAATAAAAATAATGCCTGCAGTCAATAAAAATATGAACTCATTAGAGTCTTTAAATAGGTTATTAATCCCATCTACAAGCCATATGGTTGCGGTCACGCCCAGAACAGCAGCCATTAAACTGGCACATAACTGATCATCTTTTTTGAAGAAATAATAAAAAGCGATTATTCCTGAAAAGAAAGCAGAAATTAGATAAGCAATATTCTCATTCGATAAATATTGAATCATTCCAATAATCGAAATAACGGCGAACCAAGCGATAAAGACAAATCGTAAAGCACGATATTTCTTTATACACACCCAAAATTCAATAAGGCTTAATAAATTCAGAGCAAATAGATATACATAAGGAAATTTTTCTGACCAGAAAGTCTGTTTAAAAAATAAAAAAAGTGTAAGTTGGCTGGTAATACAAATTAAAGCAAAGATTCCAATATTTGGTCGATATAACCACGGCAGTATAAGCAATGTCCAAATTAAAAAAAGCAAATAACTGTCCGCACCTGTTTGATAAACCTGTCCAATAACGGCCAAGCTTAAGCCTATCATCAAACCACAAACGCTATGTAAGGTCTGCCTAACCCCATCACTTAAAGTATCTTTTGTGCTGAACCATGCTGACACAAGTAATATAACGGGCGGGATAGCGAGTTGAATACTGTTTGGAAGCATAAACCAGTTGGCAGCAATTAAATAAAGGATACTTACTGCCATAAATACATAACTGAAAATATGGAGATGCTGAATAAATGAGCTATTGGTTAGAGGATAATAGTCTCTTATCTGCATGAAACACCTATTTTATTTATAATTTTCTATAAAAAACATAGCATTCCATTTTCATATGAACAAGTAAGCTCTTGTTAAAAAGCCTATTTCGATTTATGAAAATGCTTATTCATAAAGAAACTTAGCATTCTATAAAAGCATCTAGCCAATTCTATCAAGCGCGCTATAATAAAACCCATCGCTTCAGGGCGGGGTGCAATTCCCCACCGGTGGTAAAGTTAATTTTTATAAATAGATTAACAAGCCCACGAGCTTAAATTGTGTAATTTGAGCAGATTTGGTGAAACTCCAAAGCCGACGGTATAGTCCGGATGAAAGAAGACGACGAACTGGGATAAATCCGTTTTATTTCAGTGCCAGCCTGTTTTTACATCAGTCCTGAAATGTTCAACCGTATTTTTACGAGAGCGTTTCATTATGTCTAGCTTAATTCAACCAGAACTTTTTTTCTCAGCTCTCTCTCCTGCTGAGCAACGCATTCAGCAAGCATTAGAAGATATCCGTCAAGGCAAGCCTGTCTTGGTTATGGACGACTTTGATCGCGAAAATGAAGCAGATTTAATTGTTGCAGCCGAAACTTTAACGGTAGAAACAATGGCACGCATGATTCGTGATGGCTCGGGTATCGTATGTTTATGCCTTACAGAAGAGCTAGCAGACCATCTAGAACTACCACCAATGGTTTCTCAAAACTCGAGCCAGTTTCATACCGCTTTTACAGTGACTATTGAGGCAGCTCAAGGCGTTACCACTGGTGTTTCTGCTAAGGACCGTGTAACAACCATTCAAACTGCTATTAAAGATGGTGCTGTTGCAAGTGACTTAAATCGTCCGGGTCACGTTTTCCCATTACGTGCACGTAATGGTGGAGTCCTTACTCGTCGAGGTCATACCGAGGGAACAATTGATCTAGCAAGATTAGCTGGTTTAAAACCTGCTGGTGTGTTATGTGAATTAACCAATCCAGATGGCACGATGGCATCAGGCATTCAAGTTTTAGCATATGCTCAAACTCATCACTTAACGGTGATTACGATTGAAGAACTTGTTCAATACCGCCAACAACACAGCATTTAAACAAAAAAGGTTTGGCTTTAGATCAAAGCCAAACCTTCAAATTAAAATTTAATAAATAATATTTAAGAAACTTTCTTTTGTGCTGCCAGTTCTTCAACGTAGTCCAAAAGCTCAGAAAATTGCTTAATCATTGCTTTTGGCTGTGCTTGAGCAAGTTCCTCTGCTGTTCCGTAACCATAAGTCACCGCTACCGCCTCAATACCGTTATGACGAGCACCCAAAACGTCATATTGACGGTCACCGACCATCAAGCATTCTTCTGGGTTTAATTGCTCATGCTCAAGAATATAATGGATAAGATCAGCTTTATTTGTGCGCTCACCCGTTAACTCACTCCCATAGATATGTACAAAGTATTGACTTAATTCAAAATGGTCCAAGATACGTTTTGCATAAATCGTTGGTTTAGCAGTTGCGACAAATAAACGATATCCTTCTTTTTTTAAAGCGCTAAGCGTTTTGGCAACAGATGGATACACTTCATTTTCGAACAGGCCAACCACCGAAAAACGCTCGCGATAAGCAAGTAAAGCTTGTTCAGCTAAAGCATCATCTTGAGTAGCTAATAATTTTGCGAGTGATGGCTTTAATGGTGGGCCAATTGTCCAATCAATATCTAAATCAGCAGCCAATGGATAGCCTAATTTCTCCATTGCATAGCGAATTGAAGTATGGATTCCAACTTTTGGGTCTGTTAAGGTTCCATCCAAATCAATCAAAATATGTTTTATAGCCATTCAATCACTAACCCAGTAAAGTATTTAATTCAATTGGTCGAGAGTTTAATCAAACTCTCTTATACTAACGTAAATTTAAATTGAAAAGGAAATAACCGTGCGTCCAACCGTACTTTGTTTCTCGGGTTTAGACCCTTCAGGTGGTGCAGGTTTACAAGCCGATATCGAAGCAATTGGACAAAGTGGTGCCCATGCAGCAATTGCATGTACTGCCCTCACAATTCAAAACTCACAACAAGTATTTGGCTTCGAAGCAACCTCAAAAGAACTCTTATTAGCACAAGCAAATGCAGTTGTAGGTGACTTACCCATTAAATGTGTTAAGTCAGGCATGCTTGGCACGACAGATAATATTGCGGCACTAGCTGAATTTTTACGTGCTCATCCTGACTATCAATATGTACTTGATCCTGTTTTAGTCGCAAACAGTGGCGGCTCTTTAGGTGATCAGGCAACTCTCGTTAAAGCGTTCGTTGAACTTATTCCTCTAGCCACAATTATTACTCCAAATACCGTTGAATTACGTGCTCTAACAGGTATTACTGATTTAGATCAAGCCACTCAAAAGCTTTTTGAAATGGGTGCTAAAGCTGTTCTAGTGAAAGGTGGACATGAAGATACACCAGATCATATTAAAAATAGTTTATACATAAATGGTGAACTAGCAGCGAGTAGTAGCTGTCCTCGCCTTGAAGGTGAATATCACGGCTCAGGTTGTTCTTTAGCTAGCTTTATCGCTGGCCGTTTAGCTTTAGGTGATTCTTTAAAAATTGCAGTACAGCATGCTGAAACATGGTTATTCGGTGTTTTAAAAAATGCAGACACCCCTGTACCAAACGGACAAAAGATTCCAAAGCGTTTTTAAAAGCACAAAAAAGGCGCTTAAAGCGCCTTTTTTATTAATCTTAATTATTGAGGAATACGTAAAACTTGCCCCGGGAAAATCTCATCAGGATCTTTTAACATTGGTTTATTTGCTTCAAAGATTTTTGGATATTGATTTGCATCACCGTAAACTTCTTTCGCAATTTTTGAAAGGTTATCACCAGATTTCACTGTATAAAATTTACTTTCTGGTTCAGGAGTTGCCACTGTCATCTGGTCATCTACTTGAGCCACATGATCAATGTTTCCAACAATAAGAATAATTTTCTCTTTATCTGCTTGGCTTTTTACCTGCCCTTTAATAATTGCAGTATCAGTAGTACCGTTATAGGTTACAGATAAGCCTTCTACCCCTAAGCCCAAACTTTTAATTAAACCTAATAATTTATTTGCAACTTCTTGTGCAGAAGGTTCTGCTGGTGTTGCTGGAGCTGGTTGTGGTTCTGCTGGTGCGGTATTTTTTTTGCCAATACCTTTTACAAAATCAAAAAGACCCATCTTTTAGTCCTCATATTATTGTTTATAGTAAAGTCATTAAACTGACCTTTATTGTTATACTTCAAAAAAGTTATACCTCTGCTATCAATTGAGGTTGATCTTGTAAAAATATGTATCTCTTAAATTTTTTCTAAAATAAAAAAAGCCACCTTACGGTGGCCTTCTTTTTATTCAGCAATATGCGAATTAACCAAGTTTTTTAGTTACATAGTCAATTGCAGATTGAACTGTAGTGATTTCGTTAGAATCTTCATCAGGGATAGTGATGTCGAAGTCATTTTCGAAAGACATAACAAGTTCAACTAAATCTAAAGAGTCAGCACCTAAGTCATCCATAAAAGATGCTTCGTTTTTAATCTCTTCAGCTTTAAGACCAAGTTGTTCTGCAACCGCTTGTTTAACGCGTTGTTCGATATCGCTCACAGGAATTCTCCTCATTGCTTGTGGCGTTTAATTTGCCACTAGTTTAATTGAATATAAAAATTTTTAAAAGTTTATACATCGGCGTTAGGCCATGTATAAACCACCATTTACATGTAATACCGTACCGGTAATGTAACCTGCTTTATCACTTGCAAGGAAACTCACCGCATTTGCGATATCTTGTGGCTCACCTAAGCGATTTAAAGCCACTTGATCACTCATTTTTTTGCGAATGTCTTCACTAAGTGCATCTGTCATTTCTGTTGCAATAAAGCCTGGCGCCACACTGTTTACAGTAATTTGGCGGCTACCCATCTCTTTTGCAAGGCTACGGCTGAATGCTTCAATACCTGCTTTAGCAGCAGAATAGTTCGCTTGGCCTGGGTTTGCAAAATGAGCTACAACAGAACTGATATTAATAATTCGACCAAAACGCGCCTTCGTCATACCCTTAAGCACACGTTTAGATAAACGATAAACTGCTTTAAGGTGAATGTTGAGAATGTCATCCCAATCATCTTCAGACATACGAAGCAACAAATTGTCTTTCGTAATACCTGCATTGTTAACTAGAACAAGTACAGGACCATAGTTCTGTTCAATATGAGAAACGACTGCTTCAATCTCATCGAGATTACGCACGTCGAGCGCCAAACCTGCCCCTTGTTCACCAAAGCTATCACTTAACTTTTGTGCACCAGATTCAGAAGTCGCAGTACCTACAACAAAATAACCGTCTTGAATAAGTTGCTGGGCAATGGCAGCGCCAATACCCCGACTCGCGCCCGTTACTAATGCAACTTTGCGTTCTTGTGTCATGCAATTTTTCCTTCTGCCACTAAAACAGCATTTAGGGCATCTTCCATTTTGCTCTTACTATCAATAGAAAAAGCTTTTTCAATATTTGGTAAACGCTTTGCGAGATTACTCAATACTGTACCTGGACCACACTCAACAATGTACTGAATACCTTGGTCTTGTAGAGACTGCATGGTACGTGTCCATTGTACAGACTGGTACAATTGTGCTGTTAAAGCCTGACGTAATTGAGCAACATCGGTAGCAATTCCCGCGTTGACATTTTGTATTACAGGAATGGTAGGTAGCTCAATGGCAGTTTGTTCCAAAGCTTCTGCAAATTTTTCTGCTGCCGGCTTCATCAATGAACAATGTGATGGAACAGAAACTGGTAAAGCAATTGCTTTAGCAGATTGTTCTTTTGCCAATGCCATAACTTGCTGTACAGATGCAGTACTACCAGCAATCACAACTTGACCTTGTGAATTATAGTTTGCTGCTTCAACTGAACCTTGGCCTGATGCAGATACGCTCTGGCACAATTCAACTACTTTATCATCAGCTAAACCAAGAATAGCAGCCATAGCGCCTTCCCCTTGAGGAACAGCATTTTGCATGAGTTTTCCACGCAAATTAACTAACTTAACTGCATCCGCCAAACTCATTGAACCTGCTGCAACTAAAGCGCTGTATTCACCTAAAGAGTGACCTGCAAGGTATTTAGGAGCTAAACCACCTAAATCTAACCATAAACGCCATAAAGCAATACTGGCAGTTAATAATACAGGTTGGGTATTTTCTGTTTGGTCTAAACCTTCACCACTTTGTGCAATGTGCCAAAGATTAAATCCTAGCGCGTCTGAAGCTTCGGCAAAAGTTTGCCCAACTCCACTAAACTGTTCTGCGAGTTCAGCGAGCATACCAACTTTTTGTGAACCTTGACCTGGAAACACAAATGCAGTTTTTGTGGCTAAAGCTACTTGTTCAAGACGTTTAGCAGACATAAGAAATCCTTTTTGGGTTTTCACTCATTTCTCTGGAGCGGAAATTTAACATTTAATTTGTATATTTATAATTGCGAAAAACAACAAAAAAAGGGAGCTTTCGCTCCCATTTTTTCTATACTTAAGCATCACGCTTAATGCATATCATGCAATTATTCAGCATCAGCTGCTTTAGCGAATAATTGGCGACCACGGTAGAAACCGTCTTTAGTCACGTGGTGACGACGATGAGTTTCACCAGTTGCTTGGTCTACTGTTAATGCATTCTCGGTTAAAGCGTCATGTGAACGGCGCATGTCACGGCGAGAGCGACTTTTACGGTTTTGCTGAACGGCCATGATGGCTCCTTACAAAGATCGAAAAAATGGATCAGAACAAATTCAGTTGTCTTATCTCACAATTATAACACAAATTATGAGTTAAGTTTACCCTTCAAACCTGCCAAAACATCAAACGGATTATCCCGTTTTTCTTCGACAACATTCTGAATGGTAGGTTGATGTTTATGTTCACAAGCATCATGCTTGGGAGATAAAGGCATCAACAATAACAGTTCATCTTCTAGTAATGCGAGTAAGTTAATCGAGGCAGGCGTATCATAATCGCCTTTCGTCGAAGACTCACTTTCACCTAAAACGATGAAATCAGCATCCTCATCCAAGCGCTCTATCAGTGACTCATCATCCACTAATGCAATATGGAAGTCTAAGACAAGAGGCATTTCAACAGGTTCCAAACAACGTTGGCACTCCATTGGAACTTTCGTGTCCATGTGACCGTCCATCCACACAATGCGATGATATGCATCCATTGATAGCTTACAGTCTATGTTGATCAATTGATTATCAATTGATCCAACAGCTTCACGAGCGATACGAGCAAAGCGAGACAAGGGCAGTTGACCTGACCATGTAAAGCCTTGTTCAGCCCATTTAAACGGCTCAATCTGTGCCGGAAAGGTATTTGCTGACATAATTAAGGCGGCAATTCTACAAATTCATCGGTACTCTGTCAAAGATTAAGATACAATTTTGCACTTCTTTAGACAGAACTCGGGGTAAATTAAGCAATGCACCTGTTGCAGCCGCAACCTGAAGTTAACACTTCATTACTCGTTTGCACCCATTCAACTCATCAGAACACTCTTGTACCTGACCTAGTGCAACTCTCACCATGGTCAAGCTCAAAATCGGAGTCTGAGCAAGTTGATTGGCTTATTTTACACTTTAATCACTGGTTTTCCCACCATAATGTGACATTAGTTCGTGGTGATTTTGAACCTGAATATTTTCCAGCGACAAATAAAGAACCAGCCAAGATCCAATTTGCTCACGGTTTCTTTAATAGTGCTTTGCATGAAATTAGTCACTGGTCTATTGCAGGTGAAAAAAGACGTCTATTACCAGATTTAGGTTATTGGTATGCACCTGATGGTCGCACCCAAGAACAGCAAAGTTTATTTGAACAAGTAGAAATTAAGCCACAAGCAATTGAATGGTTATTTGCGCAATCTTTTGGCCGAAAATTTAGAGTTTCACTCGATAACCTTACAGGTGATAGCGGTGATGGCAAACTATTTAAAGATAACGTTTATGCTCAAGTGCAACGTTACTTTTCGGGTGAAGCTAAGTTGCCACGTGATGCAGCATCATTTATTGGTTTTATTTGCCAATGTACACGTTCGGGTACACCTTTACAATTAAATGAATTTAAACGTGAACTCCTTGATTAATTGACAAAAAAGCTACGTTAATTACTTGCCTAGGCCATTTAAAAAGCCTAATAATTATTTTTAACACTGGCGTGATGGAGTCTCTAAAATATGATGCATTTACATGTACATCCTGAAAATCCACAGCAACGCCTCATTGCCCAAGCGGTTGAACGTATCCGAGCAGGAGATGTTGTGGTCTACCCTACCGATGCTGCCTATGCAATTGGGTGTCAAATCGGTAATAAAAATGCCATGGAACGTATTGCACAGATTCGTGGCTTAGGGCCTAAACATCAATATGCCATTATGTGCTGTGACTTATCTGATATTGCAACTTATGCAAAAGTTGATAATGCGACATATCGTTTATTGAAAGCGAATACACCAGCTATTACTACATTCATTTTACCTGCAACAAGTGAAGTTCCTCGTAGATTGATGCACCCTAAAAAGAAAACGATTGGTTTACGTATTCCAAGCAACCCGATTTGTCAGGCTTTATTACAAGAACTTGGTGAGCCGCTACTCACCAGTACATTAATTTTACCGGGTCAAGAAGACCCTCTAGATGACCCTTATGATATTGAAAATCAGTTAGATAAACGAATTGATGTATTTATTGACGGTGGTTTTGGTACCTTGACCAGTACAAGTATCGTTGATTTATCGGGCGAACATCCTGAAATTATCCGCCGTGGTGTTGGCGATGTAAGTGCTTTTGAATAAGCACTTACTTTTTTACCAATAGTTTAAAAAAAAGTATTATCACTCAAAAAAATACTCTTTATTTATTTTGGATTTTTTTTACACTTTAGTCGTTAAGTAATTTATTAAAAGACACAATTCATTTAGAATGATTTTCACTATCTGCTGTTCTTCTACTTACAGCTGTCTAGGACTTGAATAACAAGTCTCATGCTTTTGAAAATTCGCGTGGCTTATAATCGTAATGAATCAATCACTTCATCAATCCATGGAAGACGCTCCACACATCCGTGTTTTAGATGAGTGGCATGACAAAATTCCAGAAGATCTCTATATACCTCCAGCTGCATTTGAGATTTTGCTCGAGCGGTTTGAAGGTCCATTAGATTTTTTAATTTATCTGATTCAGAAAAACGGTTTCGATTTAATTCAACTCGATATTGCTCCTATAGCGACTCAATATTTGGCCTATATGGATAGCATGAAATCTTTAAATATCGAGTTGACAGCAGATTATATGGTGATGGCTGCTTTATTGGCTGACTTGAAGTCTCGCCTACTTCTACCAAAACCTACAATTATAAGTATTGAAAAAGATCCTAAGCAGGAGCTTATTGATCGTCTTGAAACCTATCTACGCATTAAGCAAGCAGCTGAGCGTTTAGGTCAAATGCCAATTCTTGAGCGCGATACATTTAGTGCCAATGTAAGCTTGGGACATATCTCTCCTGTTTATGAAGGTTACGATATCTCAGCGCTACATGATGCGTTGTTCTGTGTATTTAATCGCCCCGAACCTATTACCCATGTTGTCGCTCAAGAACCTGTTTTACTCGAAGAACGTATTGCATATATTGAAGAGAAATTAGAGTCTGGTGACGTGTTAAGTTTTAAAGAATTACTCAATCCCCAGCAAGGTCGTATGGGAATGGTTGTTACTTTTATGGCAGTTTTAGAATTGACTCGCCAACAGAAAATTAAAATTATTGCCACTGGTATTGAAGCCCCGTTAGCAATTCAAGGATCTTCAATATGAGTAGTTTTGAACAAAATAATAGTGATTTGTCATTAGCTGACATACATCATGAAGTCTTATTACAACTTGAAGCAATTATCTTTGCCAGTGAAGCGCCTGTTTCAATTGCCCGCTTAAAAGAAGCATTTAACAATCAATATAATAAACAACAGCTTCGTCAGCTCTTGCAACAGCTCGCGCTATTACAACATGGTCGATCTATTGAGCTGATTGAAACAGCACAAGGGTTTCGCTTTCAGGTAAGATCTAAATATCGTAGTATTATTGCGCAAATTTGGCCAGAGCGACCAACAAAACTGTCGCCTTCATTACTAGAAACCCTGGCTGTCATTGCTTATCATCAACCGGTTACCCGAGCTGATATTGAACAAATTCGTGGTGTATCTAATAATAGTCAAATTCTTAGAACACTATTTGACTGGAACTGGATTAAAGAAGCCGGTTTTAGAGATTTACCCGGAAGACCTGCGTTGCTAATTACAACGCCTCAGTTTCTGAATGCTTTTGGTCTAGCCTCTCTAGGCCAATTGCCTCCCCTACAGAACGCCAAGGAAGCCTTTATGGCTCTCGATGCAAATGCACCGAAATCATAAAGAGGTGGACTGTTGATCATTATGTCTAAGGTTGTGCTGTCATGAGTGAAAAATTGCAAAAAGTATTAGCGCGAATCGGATTAGGTTCCCGCCGATATATGGAAGAGGTTATTGCCGCAGGACGCGTGAGTGTAAACGGTCGTGTTGCCCAAGTGGGTGAGCGCATTGAACCAGGCGATGAATTACGCATTGATGGCCGTAAAGTTCAGTTTCAGATTGAAGACGAAATTCGTCGTCGCGTACTGATTTATTATAAGCCTGAGGGTGAAATCTGTTCACGTAATGATCCTGAAAAACGCCCAACCGTATTTGATCATTTACCACAAATTGCCAATGACCGCTGGGTAATGGTAGGTCGTCTGGATATTAACAGTACTGGTTTATTACTATTCACAAATGATGGTGAACTTGCTAACCGCTTAATGCACCCATCTAATGAAATCGAACGTGAATACGCTGTTCGAGTAATGGGTGAAGTAACGCCAAAACTACGCCAAAACATGGTCAACGGAGTAGAGCTCGAAGATGGCCCTGCCAAATTCGAATCATTCTCTGAAATTGGTGGTGAAGGTATTAACCGCTGGTACCAAGTTGTAGTAAAAGAAGGTCGTAACCGCGAAGTACGTCGTATTTTTGAATCGCAAGATCTTAAAGTAAGCCGTTTATTACGTACACGCTACGGCACAGTTATTTTACCGCGCGAATTACGTACTGGTCGTTGGATGGAACTCGACAAAACTGACATCGACAACTTAGCCAAATCGGTTGAGTTAAAACCACGTCAAGGTACAGGTTTATTTGGTATGGCAAAACGCCGTACTGATCGTATGACTGAAAAACCAATGGCTGCGCGTCGTGGCGGATACTTACGTCAACAACGTCGTGATGATGAAAAAGAAACTCCTGTTAACACAGGGAACCAACGTAAATCGACTGGTTTTAACCGCGGTTCGAAGAAATTCTAAGATATTAAAAAGATGTAAAAAAAACCGCTCAAATTTGAGCGGTTTTTTATAGCCGTTTAACTTAATTCATTTTTGCCAGTTCAATCCATTCAGCTTCGGGGAAATGAATAGCTAAGTAATCTTTCAAATAATTTGAAGTATCTTGAGAAATTAATGGATCTTTTGATTCATCTTTTAGATTATAAACCAAGGCATGCAACTTCAGCCCCCGAGACTTAAGTGCTTCAAGACTAAGCAAAGTATGGTTAATACTTCCTAAACGGCCCGATGTTACTAAAATAACGGAAAACTGATGCTGAGCGACATAATCAATGGTAAGCAAACTAGTGGTTAATGGCACCATTAAGCCTCCAGCACCTTCCAACAATACGATTTCAAAACGCTCCGCCAATGTTTTGGTCGCATTTTCAATTTTTTGAAAATCAATTTCTCGGTTATCAAGACGTGTTGCAAGATGAGGTGAAGCAGGATAACTGAAGATTTCAGGCATGGTTAGCTTGTCATGATCTTCTTGAAACCAACCCTGCCCCATAATTTCACGATGCTTTTCAATATCCTCAGAAATATCAGTATTACCTGTCTGAATGAGTTTTTGAGTAATCACTTTTTTACCCTGCTCAGTCCATAATTTTGCTAAGAAACCTGTCGCATAGGTTTTACCAATTTCGGTATCAATCCCACTCACAAAATAGATCTGGCCACTCATTTACTTCATTCTCCGGACAATACAATAAATCGGATGATATGTTAGGGAATATCCTTCGGCATACTTAAACCGATCATAATCTTGATAAAACTGTTGTAAAGTTTGCTTAGTCCAACGATGCTGCGCCGTTGCTGTTACACCTGTTGCTTTTAAATGCTGTAACACGTCTTTAGGTGAATCGAAATAGAGTTGAGTTTCTGATTCTGACAAATGCAAAATCTCAAAACCAGCCTGAATTAAGGCACTATTCCAATTTTCAACTGACCAATAACTTAAACCTTGTCCTGTTAATTCTTTAATCTCTAATAAGTTTTTAGAACCGAATGTTGAGAAGCACAACCAACCTCGCTCAGTTAAAGCCTCATTACAACGTTCGAGCAAATGCGGTAAATCTTGCATCCACTGTAAAGCTGAACCTGAAACAATCATATCCAGCTGCTGAGGGAAATCTAAAGTTTCAATATCCCCAATCAACCATTTTAAATTTTCTTGATGACTAAAGTGCTGCTGCACATCTGCATATAGATCATTCAAAATTAACTCTTCAAACTGAAAAGATGTAGCAAGAAGACGAGTTAAATTGCCAGAACCACAACCAATTTCAAAGACACGCGACATCGTAGCCGGGCAGAACTGCTGAACTAAACCTGTTAAATTTTGGCAAATCTGTTTTTGAACAATTGCATGCTCTGAATAGCTTTGCCCTGCTTTGGCAAAACGCTGGGCAACTAAGTTTTTATTCAAACTCACAGAAAACTCACCAATTCTTCAAGTTCATGTTGCTGCACCATTGACGTTAAAGAAATACGCAAACGCGAACTGTTTTTAGGTACTGTTGGTGGACGCACAGGCATAGCATAAAAACCACTTTCCTGAACGTATTTCGCTTTATCGATCGCAGCCTGACTTTCTCCAACAATGACTGGAATAATATGGCTGGTCGATGGGCTTACATAACCCTTTTGCACAACAGCTTGTTGAAGATATTGGCTAATATTTTTTAAGTGTTCACGTTGAGATTGAGAGACTAATACTTTTTGAAAAATAAAGTTTGCCCATGCCATAACAATCGGAGGCTGTGCAGTACTAAAAATAAGTGGGCGCATTTTATTAATGAGATAATCTTTAATAATTGGATCACAAATAATGTAACCACCGACCGCCGCTAATGCTTTGCCTAATGTACCGACCAGAAAATCAATTTCCTGAATCACATTATATTGTTCAGCACATCCTAAGCCTTGCTGACCACGAACCCCAATTGAATGCGCTTCATCAACATATAACATAGTTTTAGCAAACCGTTTTTTTAGCTGAACTAAAGCGGCTAAATCCGTCTCATCACCGTCCATACTAAAAATACTTTCTGTGACCACAATGATTCGTTCGATCTTGTCATCATCATGATATTTTTGGAGGAGTTGTTCCAAGTGTTGTAAATCGTTATGTCGATAACGCACATACTGAGCGCCAGATAAACGTATACCGTCAATCATACTGGCATGAACTAACTTATCCGCCAATATTAAAGTTTTACTATCAGCAACAGCTGGCAAAATACCAATATTCATATGGTAGCCACTATTAAATAATAGTGCCGCGCGACCACCAAATGCTTGGCTTAGGCTATTTTCTAATTGTTCATATTCATCAAAATTGCCCGTTAATAGACGTGAAGATGATGAACTAAAATAGCTACGCTCGATTGGAAAGCTATCTAAAAACTCTTGACGAAGATTGATATCAGCAGCCAACCCAAGATAATCATTTGAAGCTAAGTTGAGCATCGTTTTATTTTGAATCGTAATAAAACGTCCGTGCTGCACATTTTGGGTAAATTGTCTAAAGTTACCTTGTTGCTTTAACTCATCTAATTCGGCAGAAAAATGATCAAGCAATGACATCTTAATTCGCTCCCTGCATCGTTTGAACAACTTCAACCAATTGTTCGAGCAAATCGCTTAACTCTTGATGCGTGATGACATACGGTGGCATCACATAAACCAATTTTCCAAAAGGACGGATCCAGATTCCACGGTCTACAAATTGTTGCTGTAAGGTTTTCATATCAACATTAAAGGTGAGTTCTACTACACCAATTGCACCCAGCACTCGCACATCGGCAACATAATCAAGCTGACTTAAAGGCGTTAAATATTGGCTAAGCTGTTGTTCAATTCGCTCAATATTAGCCTGCCAATCTTGCTCAATTAATAATTGGGTACTTTTTAAAGCGACCGCGCAAGCAAGTGGATTGGCCATAAAGGTTGGACCGTGCATAAACACCCCAGCCTCACCGCGACTAATGGTTTCTGCAACATGCTTTGTCGTTAAGGTAGCAGATAACGTCATGTAGCCGCCTGTTAGTCCTTTACCTATGCACATAATGTCTGGCTCAACTTGTGCATGTTCCCAAGCAAAAAGCTTACCCGTGCGACCAAAACCAGTCGCAATTTCATCAAAAATTAATAACAGATTATATTGTTCACAAAGTGCTTTCGCCTGACGTAAATATTCAGGATGATAAAAACGCATCCCCCCTGCACCTTGAACAATCGGCTCAATAATCAGTGCAGCAAGGTTTTCATGATTTTGCTGAATAGCTTCTTCTAGCTCGGCAATATCTTCTTGGTTCCACTCTTCATAAAATTTGGTTTGCGGAGCTGCTACAAAAAGACGGTTCGGTAAACTTGTACCAAAAATCTGATGCATACCTGTAACAGGATCACAAACAGACATCGCATTCCATGTATCACCGTGATAACCGGAACGTGTAGTAATAAAATTTGTTTTTTGTGGTTGGCCTTGTGCTGTCCAGAATTGCACAGCCATTTTCAAAGCAACTTCAACGGCTACCGAACCTGAATCTGCATAGAAAATTTTATCGAGACTTGGCGGCGTAATTTTTAAAAGAATTTTTCCAAGTTCAATTGCAGGATCGTGAGTTAAACCACCAAACATGATATGTGACATGTTTTGTAATTGATCTGTCACTGCCTGATTGAGTTCAGGGTGGTTATAGCCGTGAATTGCACACCACCATGACGACATACCATCAATTAAAGTCTTACCATCATCTAGTTCAATCGTTGCCCCATAGGCACGTTTAACTTTAAACGTTGGTAAAGGTTGGGTCATTGAGGTATATGGATGCCAAATATGTTCCAAATCAAAATTATCGGTCATCCTCTATACCCTTTTACAGCAATTAAATCTTTCATTTAGCACATGTTAAACCTGTTAAGAATGAAAGAAAATTGCGAGATCAACCAAAGCTTATTAACTTTGCTGATGAATTGTTAAAAATTGGCAGATTTCTTCAATTGTTCGATCTACTTCTAGGTATGGAAAAGCATGAGTAGCGCCTTCTAATACTTTATAACTCATGTTTTCTGTCGCGATATCCTTGAAATTTTCACTAATTTTGCAAGGAATGACATTATCTTGCTCGGCAAACACATGAAGCTGCGGACCTAGATAGTTTTTTAAGTTATTTACCAAATTTAGTTGCTCAAGCATTTGCAAACCTTCTGATAGCAATTCACTTGAAGGCGGATTTGCTATGTTTTGCATGCTTATCCAATCTTGTTTAGCCTGAGAGGAACCGAGTGTAATTAAATAATAAAAACGCTTTAAAGTGGCTTGCGGGTTTTGTAAAAAAGAAGTCTTAAATTGACTAAACACATCAGCAGGCATAGCAGTCTGCCAATTATCGTTGGTAACAAAACAAGGATTTGAAGCGAGCGTAATTAAAGTTTTAGTTTGCCCTGTTTGTTCATAAAAAGTATTAACCAGTTGAGTTGCTAACTGTCCACCTAAAGACCAACCTATTACTACATCAACCTCAGCAACTAAATCAAGCTGGGCACGATACTTACCATCTAAAATATTAAAAATATTAATAAGTTGTGTTTGATAGCCAGCTTTTTCCAATTGCAATTTAAGGGACTGCAAAGGCTCCACTCCTACTCCCCAACCTGTAATTAATAAAATTTTATTTTGTAACTTCATATGCCTGCTCAAAGCCAATTTTATAAGGATTATATAATAATATCGATTTAAAATATCTTTTAAAATCAATATAAAAATTAAATTTTAGAGCATAAAATTAAGCATTTATAATGTGATAATATTCTGAAATATATTGATAAATAAGACCCGCATTATTCATAGTAAACATACAAAAAATTAATTATCTAAACATTGAAGCCAATCAAAAAACAACATACTCCACACTTCGCCTATAAATCCATTATGCAATGTAATTAATGTTAATACTTATGTTTTTTTATTAAAAAAAATGACTCACCAATTCATTTTAATGCTAGAAGATTAATTATTGATCAAAAAGTATTAGGAAGGCTAATATGAACAGTCAAAGCACAATATCTGATGGGAGAGAAAAAAATACATCTTTTGTTACACCCAATGATATTATAAACAACTTATCTTTAGATAAAAATTACTGCTTATTTTTGGATATTGATGGTACATTAGCACCCTTTCAAATTAATCCTGAGCATAGTTTTATTCCACAAACTACCTTAGACGTTATAAAAAAAATTACTAAATTAAATATACCTGTTATTGCTGTAACAGGTCGTGATGTAGATACAGCAAGCAAACTACTACATCCTATTGAAGTTCCAATTGCTGGTTTACATGGTTTAGATATTTATTTTGATTCAGGAAATTATATTCGACCAGATTTAAGCAGTATTAATTTCAAAAAATTAAAACAAGATATTACCAAAAATTGTGATAAACATCCTGAATTATTAATTGAAGATAAAGGATATTCTATTGCCTTACATTATCGTAAAAATCCTAATTTAGAAAATAATGCCATTAATATTATGCAAAGAATTAATTTAAATTATCCTCAATTAAAAATAAATAGAGGGAAATTTGTTGTTGAATTAATTCCAAACCAAGCTGATAAAGGTAGAGCAATTAAAACTATATTAAATCATCTTGATTTACCTGCTGTATTACCTATTTTTATAGGTGATGATTTAACAGATGAATCTGGTTTCACTTACATTAATCAGCAATCTGGCCTTAGTATTAAAGTAGGTCCGGGTGAAACACAAGCAAAATATAGATTAAAAGATATTGATAATGTCGCGGATTTTCTTCTTTTATTTCAAAACAGAATAAAAAGCTTATATGTCAAAAATAGCCAAAATCAGAATGGAGAAAAATTATGTCTAAATTAATCGTATTATCGAACAGAATAAGTATGCCATCGGGTAAGGCTTCAGCAGGTGGCCTTGCAGTAGCTGTACAAGATGCATTAAATGATAGTAACGGCATTTGGTTAGGCTGGAATGGTCAGCAAATTACCGATACTGAAGCGCCTGAATTCGATCAGGCATATTCTCATGGGATCGACTACATTACCTGCCCTCTTACACATCAGCAATATGCACAGTACTACTGTGGTTTTGCCAATAAAGTATTATGGCCTGCCATGCATGATCGGGATGACCTGATCGAATATAATGCAGAAGAATATAATACCTACCAAAAGGTCAATCGTTTATTTGCTGAAAAATTACAACAGATTGCTCAGCCTGATGATCTTATTTGGGTGCATGACTATCACTTTTTCAGCGTAGCTCGTCATTGCCGTGAATTAGGTATGCAAAATAAAATCGGTTTCTTTTTGCATATTCCTTTCGCAAGCTTAAATATCTGGCGCAAGATCCCAGTTGCACTACAGTTGGTCCAAGATCTTTGCCAATATGATGTGATTGGTTTACAAACTCAAACCGATCAGAACACCTGTATGCAAACCTGTATGGGCTTACTTGAAGCTCAAAAAATACTAAGCGACAGAATCAGTTATAAGAAACGTCAAATCTTGATTAAGTCCTATCCTATCGGTGTTCAGCCAGAGCTTATTCAGCGCCAAGCACAACAGGCCTTTCATACACCATACGTATTTAACTTTGAAGATATACCACGTCAAAAAACAATTATTGGGGTTGACCGGATTGATTATTCAAAAGGTTTACTTGAGCGTTTCAATGCATTTGCAACTTTCCTTGAAACTAATCCTGAATATCATGGATTGGTACGTCACCTTCAAGTTGCAACGCCTTCACGTACAGATATTCCAGCCTATCAACGCTTATACCAACGCTTTAAGGCCAAATTAGAACTGATTAATGAAGAGTTTGCTCATGAAGATTGGCGACCTATCGATTGTTGCTTCGACACAGTTCAACATGACAGCTTGATGCATATTTATCGTCGTTCTGACATTTGCTGGATTAGCTCATTACGTGATGGTATGAATTTGGTCGCAAAAGAATATATTGCGGCTCAAGATCCAGAGAACCCAGGTGTGCTGATTTTATCTAAATATGCCGGTGCTGCTGAACAAATGACTCAAGCATTGATTGTTGATCCATTAGATAGAGCAGCCATGATGGATTCTTTAAAAACCGCTCTAGAGATGTCCAAAGCTGAACGTATTAATCGTTATGAACAGTTAATAGAAGGTTTAGCAGCTACTGACCTGAGCGATTGGCGAAATAATTTCTTGAAGGATTTAGAAAATTCTCCGACATTCACAAAGTCTAAGTTGTCCTTACAAGAAAAGTATCAACCCACTTACCATGTTTTATAATAATTTAAGCTTAGGGAACATCGAGGATGTTTTTCTCGATGTTCCGCGGCTGGTAAGCAAGCTTAAATTACTTTGCCTTCACAAGAGTAAAGCGATTGAGTATAGCAATCATGGTTAATAAAACCGCCACTCCTGATAAGACGGTAGTTAGGCTAGTCCACTGGCCAATCAAACCAATTAAGGCTGGGCCACTTAATGAACCTGTATAAGCAATCGTTGACACTAAAGACAGTGCCGCTGCTTTAGGCATATCATTTTGGCGTCCAACACGAGAGAACATGACTGGTACAATATTAGAACAGCCTAAACCTAAAAGTGCATAACCCAATACGACAACTTGCCAAACAGGTGCCATCACAATAGTGACCATAGCAAGAGCAGCAACAATTGCACTATAAGTCACAATAGTTTTCTCACCCCACTGTTTTAACAAGATATGCCCTGCAAAACGACCACTTGTCATACTAAGCGCGAAGAAAGTATAAGCCAGCCCAGCAAAGGCAGGATTAAGCTGGTATTTACTAGTTAAATAAATACCACCCCAGTCCATTGCCGCACCTTCTGACAAAAAGGCAATAAAACACATCATCCCAATCAAAAGGATCGTACCATTCGGACGTGAAGATTTTTTAGGCGCGTCAGTTATTTCCGCTGCACCTTGTTCATCTTGCTCAAATGTTGTTAAGGCAGATGGAATGGCAACAAAGCTCACCACCAATAAAACCATGACTACAGACAATGTGCTCATGAGTGGTGAAAGGCCAATTGCTAATAGTGCAGTGACAAGCATGGCACCGATTAAACCGCCAAGGCTACACATACCATGAAAACTAGACATGAGCGCACGTAAGCTGTGCTTTTCCACCACAACTGCTTGTAAATTAATAGCAACGCCAAGACTACCTGCTGCCGTACCAAAAATGAATAACGCTACAGCCATCGATACAAGACTATGCCAGATCGTTAAACTTGGTAGTAATACCATCAAGAGTATGGTCGCCACAGCAATTAATGGACGACATCCCCAACGCTTAACTAAAGCCCCAGTCGCAGGCATAGCAATCATTGAGCCGATTCCCATACAAAGCAGCAATAAACCAAAATTTGCGTGATTTAGGTTTAAACGTTGCTGAGCATACGGAATAAGTGGTGCCCATGCAGATATCGCAAAGCCCAAGCTAAAAAAGCTAAGACGAGTTGCTAATCGTTGTGTACTTAAGAGAGTAGCTGTATCTAAAACAGCAGGTTTGGAAAATAACATATACGCGAAGCTCACCATAAAACCATTGGCGATCCATACCAACCGATTCCCCATAGAAAAACCCTTGCCTCATTAAATTTCTAGGCAAGGGTTTTTGTTGGCGAAATTATATCCAATTCCACAAAAAAAACATGGGGTCTGATACAAATTTTCTGACTTTTTTGTAACTGCCAAAGCCTTATGTAATAAGGCTTTGAATATATTCAATTTGGCAGAATTAACATTTAAATGGTGACTTCATTTTATTAAAATGAGCCAATAAAAAAACCCAGCCTAAGCTGGGTTTTTCAAGTCATTAAATTTGAGACTGGATATAATTTTGTAGGCCAATCAGTTCAATTAAACGCAACTGTTTTTCAAGCCAATAAGTATGGTCTTCTTCAGTATCTGATAATTGTTGACGTAACATGTCACGACTGATGTAGTCGCCTTTTTCTTCACAAAGTTTAATACCTGTCGCTAATTTTTCACGCACATGATATTCAAGTGCTAAATCAGCTTTTAAGCAAGATACAACGTCTGTACCAACATTGATATCTTCACGATGCATGTTTGGTTTGGCACCTAAAAATAATACACGACGAATAATCGCATCGGCGTGAGACGCTTCTTCTTGCATCTCATGGTCAATACGTTCATAAATCTTGTTTAAGCCCCAATCTTCATACATACGAGAATGGATTAAATATTGATCACGGGCAGCCAACTCTCCGCCAATGAGCATATTTAAATAGTCTATGACTTCTGGATTGCCACGCATAATAAATCTCCTATCGTATGAGTCTATTATGGGCAAACTTAAAAATGATTGCAAAACAAAAAATAGTTAAGTTTATGATTTTTATCAAATTAAAATGAGAAACATACGCATTTGCAGTTTAAGTTATTTAAATTTCCTTTGCAAAAAGAAACGCTTGTCCGATTTATAAGCTCAGACAAGCGTTCAAATATAGCAAAAACCATCAATTTATAAATTTGTAACTAAAATCAATGGTTCTTATTTCGCTAACCTTTTAGCTCAAAGTTTGCCCATAGCCTGCCATGAGTGATAAGAAATCTGTTTCATTCATGACAGGGATACCTAACTTTGCAGCTTTTTCTAATTTTGAACCCGCCTTCTCACCAGCAACTACACATTTTGTTTTGCTAGAAACACTCCCACTTACTCGTGCACCTAATGCTTGTAGCATTTGAGTGGCCTGATCACGGGTCATTTGCTCTAATGTACCTGTAAGTACCCAGCTTTCACCATTTAAAGGCTGACGCGTTGGTGCTGTTGGCGCATCCCAATGAATTCCTGCAGCAATTAAACGATCGAGTACTTCAATGTTATGCGGTGCCAAGAAAAAGTCAGCAATCCACTCTGCTGTAATATCCCCTACGTCTGGGGTTTTCTTTAAAGCTTCTACATTCGCAGCTTTAAGAGCCTCAAGCGTCTGGAATGTATTTGCTAACATTCTAGCCGTTGTTTCACCTACTCCACGAATACCTAATGCATAAATAAAACGTGCTAGAGTTGTTTTCTTACTTGCTTCAATCGCATCTATTAAGTTCTGTACTGACTTTTCTCCCATTTTTTCGATGCCCAACAGAGTTTCTCTGTGCTCATGCAAATGGTAAATATCAGCAACATCTTTAAGTAAATCGAGACGTAATAAAGATTCTACCCAACGATCTCCCAAACCCTCGATATCCATCGCTTTACGCGATACAAAGTGACGAATGGCTTCAATACGCTGTGCGGCACAATATAAACCGCCTGAACAACGTGCGAGAGCCTCACCTTCAGGCATCACTACAGGCGAAGCACATACTGGGCAGGACTCTGGTAAATGAACAACTTCTGCTTCAGCAGGACGGAACTCCGGCCAAACTTTTTCTACTTTAGGGATCACGTCACCCGTACGATATACACTTACCGTATCGCCAATGCGTACATCCAGACGATGAATTTCCCCAATATTATGCAACGTTACGTTAGAAACAGTCACACCACCCACAAAAACAGGGTTTAAGCGTGCTACAGGGGTCAAAGTCCCTGTACGCCCTACTTGCCAGTCAATCTGCTCAACTGTAGTTAATGCAGCTTGTGCCGGGAATTTATAAGCAGTTGCCCAGCGTGGTTCACGACTTAAGAAACCAAGCTGCTGTTGTTGTTTTAGGTCATCAACCTTCACCACCATGCCATCAATTTCAACTTGCAAGTTTGGACGTTCTTGCTGAATTTGCTCATAGCGCTGCTGTACTTCTTGAATTGAATTACACAAGTACTGACGCTCAGCAATTTGGAACCCAAGTTCCGTTAACCATTGCAAGCTATCATGCATGGTTGTTAGGCCATGATTTGGTTCACACTGTGCAATCCCATACGCATAAAATGCCAAAGGTCGAGCAGCAGCAATATTTGGATCAAGTTGTCTTAAACTTCCAGCGGCTGCATTTCGAGGGTTAGCGAAGGTTTTTTCTCCCTTTGCTTCTTGGTCAGCATTGAGTTTTTCAAAACCAGACTTTGGCATCAATACTTCACCACGTACTTCAAGTAGACGAGGTATTTCATATTTTTCTGAATGCAGAACTTTAGGTAAGTTACGAATGGTTTTAACATTTTGAGTAATGTCTTCACCCGTTTCGCCATCCCCACGGGTTACGCCGCGAACGAGTACGCCATTTTCATACCATAGTGAAATCGCAAGGCCATCGAGTTTTAACTCAACTTCATATTGTACTTTCTGGTTCGGAAGTCGCTCTTCTACACGGCGTGCAAATGCAAATAAGTCTTCTTGGTTAAATACATTACCAAGTGAAAGCATTGGCACCACATGTGTCACACTCTCAAATTTTGAAAGCGCTTGACCACCTACTTTCGTTGTTGGTGAGTCGGCTTGTACAAATTCCGGATATTGTTCTTCTAAAGCTTTTAACTGATGAAATAAATGATCATATTCACTGTCCGAGATTGTCGGCTGATCCATGACATAGTAGGCATGGTTATGCTTTGCAATCAGTTGAATAAGCTGACGCATCTGTTCGATCACGGAAGTTATTGCCATTATTTTATTCACCATAAAAAAGGGTGGAAATTTCTCCACCCTGAGCTGCGACTAGATATATTGCAATTATCGCAACCTATACCAAAAATTTAAACTAGGCTGTTGCCTGTGCTGGACGATAATCAATCACATGATGGCGCCAATGTTCTTTTAACTGTGGCGTAAATTCAAGGTTATTTTCATCATAAACCTTACCATCAATTTCACGAGCAATAAGGCCTGCAATACTGGTCATCATGTCAAAACCGGTAACAGCTTTGCTGTTTGGAAGTGCAAGGAAAAATGCTAAACCTTGAACTTGCTCAGTCGATAAAGTTTCTAAATCGAAACCAGCAGGACCATTATCAGTCATACGCAATACAGAGAACATCAATGCACTCGGCTCATCGGTATTTTCATAGCGGTGGAAACAAGACATTTCACCGTAACGTAGACCATATTTTAAAAGCACTTTCAGTGCTTTATCACCCGATAACGCACGGCGCGGATTTGGATATACATTTAATGCGATAATCTGCTCAGCCATTGCTAACGCACTTTCATCATCAAAACGCTGCTGCTCATGTAAATGTACATCAAGAATGTTGCTTTCACCTTCAAACTCAGCAATTTCAGCAGTTTCGATATTTGGATTTAAGCTTAATTCCGGCTCAGTTTTCGGTTGCCCTTCTGCAACTTTTGGTTCTGATGAGCTAACAACTTCTGGTTCAGCAGAAACGGTATCAACTAACTCAACTGAACTATTTTCACTTACAATTGGGCTAACAGTATTTTCTTCAGCTTTAACTTCTTCTACTTCTACTGGCGTATTTTCAACGGGTACTTGTGTCTGGACTGTTTGAGCTTGTGAAGCCTGTTCTAGTTCTTTTGTTCCCTTTTCTTCTGACTGTGCTGGCTCGCTTAAAGTTGGTTCCACTCGTTCAGCAACGGCTGCTGACGCAACAGTAACTTCTGGCTGTTCAAGTTGATCTCGTACATGACGAGGGATAACCGGTTGATTACTTTCAGGATTAATATGCAAATCACTGTCTAGCGAGGGTTCAGCATGGTTCGGCTTTTTTAAAATCATTCTTAAGCCAATTAGCATGATAATAATGGCAACAACGATGCCAATAATCGTATTGATTTCCATTCTATGACTCCGAAACTAACCCGTATTCTTTTGCCTGTTCTAAATTGACAGTGACTAATTTTGATGTACCCGGTTCAGGCATGGTTACACCCAACAAGTCAGTTGCCATGGTCATCGCCAGCTTATTATGTGTAATGTAAATGAATTGTACATGTTCAGAAAGCTCTTTTACCAAATTACAATATCTCTGTACATTCGCATCGTCGAGTGGAGCGTCCACTTCATCGAGTACACAAAACGGTGCCGGATTTAACCTGAAAATAGCAAATACTAATGCTAACGCTGTTAACGCTTTTTCTCCACCGGAAAGTAATGCTAGAGAACTGTTTTTCTTACCCGGTGGTCTCGCCATGAGCTTAACCCCAGATTGCCAATCATCCTCAAGGCTTAAACTGGCTTCACCACCATTAAAAACTTTTGGAAATAGATTTTGTAACTCTTGATTAATCTGATCAAAAGTCGACATAAACAACTTACGGGTTTCTTGGTCAATGCTCTTCATCGCATCTTTTAACTGAGTTACCGTATTTTCCAAGTCTTGAATTTGGTGGCTCAACTCATCAAAACGCTGAGAAACTTCTTCAAACTCTTGTGAAGCAGCTAAGTTAACTGCACCGATTTTTTCAAACTGTTTCTGTACTTTTTCTAGTTTTTGCTGGTGTTCAGTTAAATCTATTTTCAAACCCGTTTGAAGCTCGGCATTTAACTCTTTGAGCTGTTCTTGATAGTGCTCACGATCCGACTTGGCGGCTTGCCATGCTAAACGTTTGGCTTCAAGCTGCTCTCTAAGCTTTTCATCTTGCTGTTGGTATTGATGGCGTTGGTCTGTAAGCGTTTGTTGCTTCTCTTGGACACTATTAAGCTCAATCTGCCATTCATTCCATGTCTTTTGCAGCTTTTCGGTTTGAGCAAATTGTTGTTGAAACTCTGACTCAAGGTTTGGCAACTCTAACTGAATAGGGTCAACAAACTTTTTCGCCTGTTCCATTTGCGCTGTAATTTGTTGATATTGGCTCTGCAAGAACGAAATATCTTTTTCAAGTAACTCAATCTGTTGAGTTGTCTGCGTACTATTACGGCGTAAAATCTCGCGCTCTTGCTGCTGCTGTTGCAAGACTTGTTGCTGTTCTTCAAGCTGCTCTGTTAATTCTTCTACCTGAAATTGCAAAGTTTTATAGTCAGGTAAAATGGTTTCGAGCTTCATTGCCAATGCATGCAAATCAATTTCCAGATCATCTTTTTGCATCGCATCTTCTTCAAGCTGCGTATCTAATTGAGCGAGTTGATCTTTCAATTGCTGTTTTTGCAATAAAAATGCTTGTGCTGCGGTTTGTTGCTTGGCAATTTGTACATCAAGCTGTTGCAAGTCTTTTTGTTTTTGTTTAATGACTTGTTGTTTTTGCTGTAGGTCAACTTGTAACTGTCCTAGCTCATCTTTTTGCTGAACTATAATTTGATCTAATGCTTGTAATTCTGGTTGCTGCTTTTGAAGAACTTGTTCAATTTCGTCTAGACGAATACGATGACTAAGCATACCTTGCGCACTTTGACTTTCGTCATCATACATAAGAGCAATTACCCAATCTTGCCCGACATGATAACCATCTAAAGTCAAAATAGACTGGCCATATTGCAGTTGTTTTTGTTCATTTAAAGCATGAGATAAATCTTGTGTAATTGCTACATTCGAGAATATTGATAGCTGTGGCGATGCAATCCAATCATTCAAGCAAGTCAGGTTCCTCTTAAATTTGCTTGATTGCTCTGAAGGCTTTAACTGGCGAGCAATTCCTTCCTGAAAGGCTTGTTCAGTTTCAACAATATGTGCCTGTAACCAATTTGCTAAAAACTTTTCAATAATTTGTGCGTGTGGTTTGCCCTGCTCTGTTAACTCTAGAGCCTGCATTAAACGTAGCGTATCTTGGTTTTGCTTTGGACTTTGTTTAGCAACAAGCTGGCTTAAGTTTTTCTGCTCTGATAATAAAACCTGTATTTCTGTTTTTAACGTTTGCTGCTGGTTTTTATTTGTCTGATGCGCTTGTTGAGCTTGTTCAATACGCTGCACATACTGCTCAATTTCAGCTTCTAGCGTTGAGATTTCACGACAAAGCTGCTGCTGTAATTGCTCAAGCTCGCCTTGTTCATCTTCGTGTACTTGCGATTGGATCTGGTTTGCTTGATGTTGCAGCGTTTCTTTTTGCTGTTCAATGCGCTGAACATTTTTGCCTAATTGCTCGATTTGAGCAGACATTTGCATTTTTTGCTGCTGTTGTTTTTCAACCTGAGCTTTTACTTGCTCAAATTGTTGCTGCGCTTGTCGTTGCTGTGATTGTAAACCGGCAAAATTTTGCTCTGCTTCAGCTGCTGTATGCTCAATTGCAGTTAAAGCTTCGGTTTGCTCTTCTAACTGGCTATTCAGTGTTTCGAGTTGCAATTCAGAAAGCTGTAAACGTTCTTTAGTTTGGGCTTTTTGCTGTTCTAACTGAACGAGAGTTGTACTATTTTGCTGAAATAAACTTTGTTTTTGCTCTAGAGTCATTTTCAGTTCAGACAGTTTCTTTTCAGCTTGTTGCCATTCTTGTTGTAACGGTGAAGATTGCTGAATAAGTCTCTGAAATAAAGCACTGGTAGATTCTAAATCATGTTCAATCGTACTTAATTCTGAACGAACTAATTTAAATGTTTCCCCCAGTTCGTTCATTTGAACGGTATATTCTTCTTGTAGGCGTACACTTTTCTCTGCCTGAAAAGACAAAATTTCAATTTTTAGGGTACGAATCTGGCTTTCTAATGTTTTATATTGAACCGCTGCTTCTGACTGGCGTTTAAGCGTTTTAAGTTGTGATTTTAACTCAAGCGCAATATCTTCCAAGCGTGAAAGGTTTTGCTCCGTATGTTCAAGGTGCTGCAAGGTTTCGCGGCGACGCGCCTGATAACGGGAAACACCTGCCGCCTCTTCAATGAAAATACGCATTTCTTCTGGCTTGGCATCAACCAAGCGGTTAATCATGCCTTGTTCAATGACTGCGTAAGAGCGTGGCCCTAACCCTGTGCCCAAGAAAATGTCAGTAATATCACGGCGGCGACAACGTGTACCATTTAAGAAATACTCAGATTTACCTTCGCGGGTCACCTGACGACGAACTGCGAGCTCATTATAAGCGTTATAAGCTCCACCTAATTTGCCATAGGTATTGTCAAAACGCAGTTCTACACTGGCAACCCCAACAGGTTTACGCTTGGATGTTCCGGTAAAAATAACATCTTGCATGCTACCACCACGTAGCTGACGAGCGTTTGACTCCCCCATCACCCAGCGAATTGCATCAATAACATTGGATTTGCCACAACCATTTGGACCAACCACTGCTGTGCGGTTCGCCTTAAAATTTAAAGTTGTACTATCTGCAAAAGATTTAAAGCCGGAAAGTTTTAAACTGCTTAAACGCATAATGCCCTAACTAGCGGCGTGAGCGTCTCGCCCAAGCCAATTCAATCTGTTTCATTCGTGTTAGCGATTCCAACACAAGGTTACGTAAGTGTCGACAAAAATCTTCCATAAATAAAGCGGCTTGTTGTGATTTTCGGATCAAAATTGCATCAGTCACGAGTTTAAATAATGCAAACGCTTCTTGCAGTTCCCGTTTAGAGGTATTTAGCGTCAAAAAATAACTACGACGTAATGATGGTAATAATTCTTTATAAAATTTCATTAAATAAGGATTACCGACCATATCTTGTTGTTCAGCAAGATATTGGAAAATAGCATCGTAGAATTTTTCGATATCGCCTGCTTTTACATGCTCAAGAAGCTGTTCTAGCAAAAGCTGTAATTGATCAGCTTCATGGGCACGCCATGTTTCGCTTATGCGTTGTACAATATGCCCCAATAACATCATATTTGTATCAAACAACGCTTTGACCTGTTGTGCCGACATTTCCGAAACAATTGCACCACGACGCGGAAAAATTTCAATGAGATGCGTACGCTCGAGTAATAATAGCGCCTCACGAACTGATCCCCTACTTACGTCAAGTTCTTTAGCGATACGAAGCTCTTGTATGCGTTCGCCTTCAACCAATTCGCCACTAATAATCTGTTCGCTAATATATTTGACAATTTGCTCAGAAAGACTTTCTGTCTCTTCGAGATTCATAAATCACCCGCTACTTTTTATATGCATTAATCCATGCTTTTCTTTCGCATCCTTGTTTTTAACTGATCCCATCCATTAAAAACTATGTCATTGTCTGACAATTTTATTGCATTTTAAGCCAACCCACCCAAAATCCATACACAAATCGGATGAAAAACTCACCGTTAATCTTTTCAAGTCTTCAAATAAAAAAAAGCTTAAACCGTGAGAGTCTAAGCTTTCTTTTCTATATATTTTTAATAAAACGTTTTTAATTCATAAAACCTTTATAAATAAAGTAACTGCCGACCACGACTAACAAGCAAGCAAAGCATTTTTTTAGCATTTGTGGTGACAATGCGTGGGCAACCTTAGCCCCAAGTTTAGCAGTGACAAAACTCATGACACTAATACCAATAAAAGCGTAGATATGGATATATCCAATCGTATTAGGTACAGAAATGTGCTCTTTAGCACCAAACCACATAAAACCAATTGCACCTGCAATAGCAATAGGTAAACCACAAGCAGCAGAGGTCGCAACTGCTTTTTGCATGACTACGCCATGACGGTTTAAATATGGGACAGTTAAGCTTCCGCCTCCAATACCAAAAATTGCAGAGGCAATACCAATGCCTCCACCCGCCATAAATTGCATAGGGGTTGAAGGAAGCTGACGTGTTGGGTCAACCACAACATGGGCTCCTTTGAACATCCGATAAGCCATCACAACAGCAAAGATACCAATAAGAAGCTGTAAATGCTGTCCAGACAAAAGGTCGGCAATACCTGCACCTAAAAAGGAACCAATCACTAGTCCCGGTGCTAAATTACGAAAAACAGGCCAGAGGACTGCACCTTTTTTATGATGAGCCGAAACTGAACTAAAGGAAGTCACAATAATGGTTGCTAGGGAGGTTCCGACTGCAATATGCATGATTACAGCGGGATCATAGTGCAACTGGGTAAAAACGACATAGAGAATTGGTACAATAATTAGTCCACCACCAACTCCAAACAGTCCGGCAGTAAAACCAGCAATTGCGCCAATGAGTAAATATATGATTAACTCCATAAATGTTTTACCACTCTGCTCATATTCAACATGGATTTAGAGACTCGCCAACTACAACAACTTTTAAGCGCAAAAAACCAGCTTCCAGAAGTGGTTTTATTAAAAGCAACCACAACTTCGACCAATGATGATATTCGTGAAATTGCCCAAAAAGGCATTACAACAGGCTTGGTTTGCAGTGCTCAACAAACTCAAGGGCGAGGTCAACATCAACGGCAATGGATTTCACCTGAAGGAAACATTTATTTAAGCACATTGGTGCAAACTCGAACACCCTTAGATGGTCGCTTAGCACTTGAAGTTGCTCTGAATATTTTGCAAATCCCACAGTTACAAGCTCTTAATCTGCAAGTGAAATGGCCAAACGATTTATATAGTGCTCAGGGCAAATGGGGTGGAATTTTAGTCGAACCACTGTCTCAGCATCAAGCTATTGTAGGTGTAGGTATTAATTTAAAAACACCACCAGTGACTGATAGTGATCAACCAATTACCTCTTTAGAAGATTTGGGCCTAGAGCAAATGGGTCGTCTTGAGTTAATTTCAGAACTTTATATTGCGATTCAAAATGCTGCTCGCTGGTTTGATCATGGCTGCTACAATTTAGCAGGGCGTTTTAACCATCATGCGGCATGGATTAATCAGCTAGTTCAGTTTGAACATAGTCAAGGACTGGTGCATGGCCGTTTCGTTGGAATCTCCAATGAAGGAGCAGTAATTCTTGAAACTCCAGAACCACAGCATTTTTATCAAGGTCGCCTAAGACCACAAACAACTCAGTAATCAGGTATTTCCCCCATGAAAAGTTTATGGCTTGATATCGGAAACACCCGTTTAAAGTATTGGATTACTGAAAATCAGCAAATTATTGAACATGCAGCTGAGCTACATTTGCAATCTCCTGCCGATTTATTACTTGGGTTAATCCAACACTTTAAACATCAAGGTCTACATCGCATTGGAATTTCTTCGGTACTTGATACCGAGAATAATCAACGCATTCAGCAGATTTTAAAATGGCTTGAAATTCCAGTAGTTTTTGCGAAAGTTCACTCTGAATATGCAGGTTTACAGTGTGGTTATGAAGTTCCAAGTCAACTCGGGATTGACCGCTGGTTACAAGTGTTAGCTGTAGCTCAAGCAGATGAAAACTATTGCATTATTGGTTGCGGAACAGCGCTCACAATTGACCTAACTCAAGGTAAACAGCATTTAGGAGGTTACATCCTGCCTAATTTGTATTTGCAGCGAGATGCTCTTATTCAAAATACCAAGGGTATTAAAATTCCAGACTCAGCTTTTGACAATCTAAATCCGGGTAATAACACTGTAGATGCAGTACATCACGGTATTTTATTAGGCCTGATTAGTACCATTGAAAATATTATGCAGCAATCACCTAAAAAGCTGCTGCTGACTGGTGGTGATGCAAAACTATTTGCCAAGTTCTTACAAAAATATGAGCCTGTGGTAGAAACTGATCTTTTACTCAAAGGGTTACAGCAATATATTGCTCATTACCCTAAAGATTAAAATACAGAACAAAATAAAAGGCGCTATATGCGCCATTTATTTTATGGATTTATTTCTTTTGGTCATTATTACCAAACAGTGGTCCCATTCCGCCACCGCCGCCGCCAAATTGCTTTTGCATATTGCCTAATGAACGCATCATTTTGCTCATACCAGATGGATTCGCAAATTTCTTCATCATTTTAGCCATTTGCGCTTGTTGCTTAATGAGTTTGTTCACTTCAGCAACATCCATACCACAACCTGCCGCAATACGTTTTTTACGACTTGGGTTCATTAAGTCCGGATTACGGCGCTCTTTAACAGTCATTGACTGGATAATCGCTTCCATCTTCTTGACTTGTTTTTCAGGGTTCGCTTGCTCAATCGCTTGCTGAATTCCTGCACCGCTCATGCCAGGCAACTTGTCTAAGAAGCCCATCATGCCGCCCATTTTTTTCATTTGTTCAAATTGCATCAGCATATCTTCAAAGTTGAAGCTACCGCCTTTTTGCAATTTTTTCGCCATTTTTTCGGCTTTTTCTTTGTCGATTTTACGTTCAACTTCTTCGACTAAAGAAAGTACGTCACCCATGCCTAAAATACGTTGAGCAACACGATCCGGATGGAATGGTTCTAAGGCATCAAGCTTCTCGCCCATACCCAAGAACTTGATTGGCTTACCAGTAATGGCACGCACAGAAAGCGCTGCACCACCACGTGCATCACCATCAGTTTTAGTAAGAATCACACCAGTAAGTGCTAAAGCATCATTAAATGCTTTTGCTGTATTTGCAGCATCCTGACCTGTCATGGCATCAACCACAAACAAAGTTTCAGTCGGCTTAACTGCTGCATGCAATTCTTTAATTTCATCCATCATTTCTGCATCGACATGTAGACGGCCTGCCGTATCGACAATCAATACATCAGCAAATTGGATTTTTGCCTGTTCAATTGCACGATTAACAATATCAATTGGCTTTTCTGAAGGATCTGAAGGAATAAAGCCTGCACCAACTTCATTTGAAACAGTTTCTAACTGTTTAATTGCTGCCGGACGGTAAACGTCGGCAGAAACAGTCATTACTTTTTTCTTTTGACGTTCTTTTAAGAAACGTGCCAGCTTGGCAGCAGTTGTGGTTTTACCTGCACCTTGTAAACCAGCAAGTAATACTACAACAGGAGGTTTCGCACTTAAATCAAGTGTTTCATTCGCCTCACCCATCATCTTGGTGAGTTCGTCATAGACAATTTTTACAAATGCCTGGCCTGGTGATAACTGAGTCATCACTTCTTGGCCCAATGCCTCTTCCTTAACTTTCGCGATAAATTCACGAGTTACAGGTAACGCGACATCGGCTTCAAGAAGTGCCATACGTACTTCACGTAAGGTATCTTTAATATTGTCTTCGGTCAGCTGCCCTGAGCCAGTAACATTTCTTAAACTCTGTGTGAGTCGTTCTGTTAAGGTATCAAACATTGCAAAATCCGCTTAAAATGGCTAGTTGCAAAAAAATCTTTCTCGAAATAGAAAATTTATGCATAGAATGCTATAGGATACTTTAGTTCGCAGCGAATTTATATCTTATATAGATGAATTAATCCTGAAAAAGGTTTGACATGATTAGCCTCCCCTTGGTTTATACAATTTTGGCACTCATCGCATATACCACTTCTTTCTGGTATCTGTTTATTCGTTTAATGTCAAAACGTGAACCAAACTCATGGTTATTTGCTTTTGTTACTATCTTGGCATTAGTACTGCACGGCACAGTTTTATGCGATGCCATGCTTACACCAGCAGGAATTAACTACGATGTATTTAACCTGATGTCTTTTACATCGGGGCTTATGTTATTGTTAAGCTTAATTTTTAGTACTTTCCGCCCTATTCTGCCGTTAAACTTGTTAGGCATTCCTGTCGCAGCTATTGGTCTTATTTTAGGGTTTGCCTTTAGTCGACCAGATCAATTTATTGAACAGCATTCGTTAGGACTTGATACTCATATCATTCTTTCGCTTTCTGCCTATGCAGTTTTACTGATGGCAACCATACATGCGATCTTAATGTGGTTCCAAAACCGTGAACTCAAAAAGAAACAAAAAAAACGTTTCTGGGTCAACTTACTACCGCCGATTCAGGCGATGGAATCTTTATTATTTGACCTAATCATTACTGGTTTTATTTTATTAACGATTGCGCTTACATTTGGTTTTTTAACAATTGATAGCTTCTTTGCTCAGCATCTCGCTCATAAAACCGTATTTAGTATTATTTCTTGGTTTATCTATGGCTCATTACTGATCGGCCATTACAAACTTGGCTGGAGAGGCCAAAAAGCAATTCGTTTTACCTTAATGGGTTTTGTACTTTTAGCGATTGGATTTATCGGCAGTAAATTTGTACTTGAGATGATCTTAGGGCGCTAGAGAAATTAAAATTTAATCGATACTAGACAGCGTTATACATATCCCGTATAACGCTGTTTTCGTTTTACTCAGGTGACACAGACTGTGAAACTCATACTCGCTCCAATGGAAGGTTTAACTGACCCGATCATGCGGGATACACTCACATCTGTTGGTGATTTCGACTGGTGTGTGACCGAGTTTATTCGCGTTACAGACAGTATTTTGCCAGACCACATCTATTATAGTTTTTGTCCTGAACTAAAAAATGACGGTAAAACGGCAGCTGGTACACCTGTTCATGTTCAATTCCTAGGTAATAACCCAGATATGCTGGCAGCAAATGCAGCAAAAGTTGTTGAATTGGGTGCACCTGCAATCGACCTTAATTTCGGTTGCCCTGCAAAAACCGTTAATCGACATCGTGGTGGTTCAGTCCTTCTTGATGAGCCAGACGTGGTACATCTGCTGATTAAAGCAGTGAGAGATGCTGTACCTGAAGATATTCCTGTTTCAGCAAAAATGCGTTTAGGTTATCTCGATGAAAACCATACAATGGAAAATGCCCACGCTGTTGAAGATGCAGGTGCCAGCTGGTTAACTGTACACGCTCGAACTAAAGCAGATGGGTATACACCACCAGCTTATTGGGAAAAAATTCTACCTATTAAAGAAGCTTTAAAAATTAATGTCATTGCTAACGGTGAAATCTGGACCAATGCTGATGCTAGAGCTTGTCAGCAACAATCTGGTTGTGAAGACTTAATGATTGGCCGTGGTGCGGTAACGACTCCAGATTTAACACAATGCATTCGCCAAAATATGGATGAAGCTTTATTTAGTTGGGAACAACTCGTTGACTTACAAATTCGCTTTTTAAACGGTCAAGCAAAAACAGAAATTGGCATGGTTGGTCGTTATAAGCAGTGGTTAGGCATGATGACCAAAGCCTATCCTCAAGCGAAAGAATTATGGGACCAAGTGAAACGTATTAAAGCTTTAGATGAAATTGTTCAACAATTAGCACACACCAGATCAGATACTATTTAACTCGCTATAACCTTAAAAAAAAGAGGGCGATTGTTTTCACAACTGCCCTCTTTCGTATTTCAGGTTAAGCTATTATTCTTTTTTAAAAGCCGCTTACTTTCATTTTAAAGTCAGTTACAGAAACGCCAGTGACACCAAAACTCCCCATAGAACCATTAGATAAATTATTAAACGTTGTTGTATTTTGAGTACCCATATTCCCTAAAGTGACATTATTAAGTGAAGCATCAAATTTGCTAGATGCGCCTGTATTCCCAAAAGTTAATCCAGTTGGATCAACTCCTGCATAAAAACCATCTAATACAAAACCAGTTGAGGTATTTGTTCCTGCAAACTTAAACCCAAATGTAGCACCTGTATTATCGGACACTAAAGTAATTGGACAACCCGTAGCAGCAGAACAAATAGATTGAATTGACCCACCAAATTTAACCATAACAGACTGGGCCGCATGACCCAGTTGAATGTTTAAACGGGGTTTATTGGTTTGTACAAAGTTAATATCAAGATTTCCACTAGAACGAATGATTTCTTTTACACCCGTATTTACTGTCGTTCCCGAACTAAAAATTGATTTGGGTGCATAACTTGTTAATGCATAATCGGATGGACTAGATAAAGAGGTACTTGGGGCTAAATAAACTGAAAAAGGTAGAAGTCGAATTCCGTTTACATCATTTCCCATAGATATAGCTAAATTTAAAAAAGGATTTCCACTCCCAGCATCGGTATCCATTGCAATATTAAAAGAAGGATTACCCGATACAGCAGCTTTAATAAACTCTATACCAGGAACTGGGTTAGTAGAGTTTCCAGCAATGACAAAACCAGCTTTACTGTTATAAGAAGTTGAAGCAATACCATTAGTATCAATAAGTGCGACTTGATTAAATTTAACTTTATCGGCCTGAATTCCTAAAGTTAAGCCATTTTGACCCGTCGCTGCTGCAAGGCTTTGATCATCCAAAGGTTGCATTGCAAATACACTTGAACTACTGGCAAGTAGTAGCCAGAACCCTATATTTTTATTCTTCATGTCGCTCTAATCCTTAAGAGACAAACGCTTATTATTTGTTCAGACTATCAGAATAATATTCAAGTACAAAGCAATTATCTCTATAACCCGACGAATGCAAATCCAATCACACTAAAATAAAATTTATATAAAAAAGTGACGATAATCGTCACTTTTATTTATTAGTTAAAGGCCCCATTTCTAGGCACAATACTAAAGCTACTATTTAAACGTCCACCAGTAATTGCAAGCTCACCTAAACGTGCTCCAGCTCCTGTTGAAGGCGGATAGAAATTAATATCTTTAACACGTAATGCGCCGTCAATACTCTTATCAGGGTTAAAATAAACCGCCGTATTTACGCCAACTTTACCTAAACCACTTGTTGTATCTTTACCCACAACCAAAGAACTATTAAACGCTAGCTTTCCTGTAATATTGTCAAAACCAATTGCAGAACCATCAATCGGATCACTAATTTGAACTGTATTTCCAGTTGCTGTCGCAGGCACTGTGAAATCGCCAAGTACAGTTAAAGCACTACCATCTGCAATTGAACTGTTTGGCACAATTGATAAGTTAAGATCGCCACCTAAACGGAGTTTTAGACCAAATAACACATCATTATTTTTTGCAAAATTATCAATAGGTGAAGTACATGAACCCGTCGCTGGACAAGTTTTATATTTAGCCCCTGGTAGATAACCAGCTGCAATTTCTGTTGATAAAGCAAGTAGCATCTCTTTTAAACTAATATTAAGACTGCCATTTTCTAAACCAATACTTCCATTGCCTTTGAGGAACATATCGATATTACGTAAGCCCATGTAGTAATCAGTAGGACTACCACCATTATTAGCATTTGGAGAACCATCAATTAATAAAATTGAGGTTGTTTTAGTTCCAGTCGCATCACGTCCCGTAGTTCCAGCAGCAATACCAAAACCTAAACGCGAAGTCGTTCCAGATGCAGCTACAGCATTTCGAATAGGCTTACCATTTGCATCTTTTGTATAGTAATAAGCACTATTTGCTGGTGCATCTAAACCATATACAGCAGCGTTAGCATTTAAGTTATAAAAAGGTAATGCTAAGCCCCACTGGTTATTCGCACCATTGTCTGCAAACTGATTGGCAGCGGCAACATTCGCACTTGTCGTAAAACGACCGCGTCTTGAAAATGCTTGAAACTCTGCTCCACGCATCGCAAGAATTAAGCTAAACGGATTAGTGACCGTATCACGGTGAATGTTATGTTGGTAATCAGCAGCTGTTGTTAAAGTACCCGACCCTAAACGAATTGCATTTAAAGTCGCGTTGTTTGGCATTAATAATGTTTTTGTATCAGCAAGATTTAAATAAATATTTCCGCTGTCAAAATAACCGCGCGTAGCGGAGTTAAGGCCTGTTAAATTACCAAATTCGAAACCATAAGCATTCAGACCTGCTCCACCAATTTCTAAAGTGGTTGCTTTGCCATCTGAGCCCAACATTGAGTCATTGTCTTTAGTGAATTCACCTTTCATACGAAAGGCAATCCCAGAATTACCTAAAATACTATTACTTGAGCCCGTACCCGTAGCAGTATTTGCTGTACCTAATATTGTTGTATCTGATGTACCATCCATGCCACGGACTTGTAAATAACTATTTACCATACGTCCGCTAGCACCTAAACGAATCAAACCTTTCGCATTTTGGGGACTATTGGTTGCATCTAAAGCATAAGGGTTAGTTTTATCCACATTAGAACTTAACATGACCTCAATATTCAGGCCTGAATTAGTTACTTTTCCACTACTATCTACATATGTTCCTGCTGTTAGACCAGAAGCTGAATCTGCTACACGGTTAAAATCAACATAACCATAGGTACTATTTGGGGTTTGCCCTACACTAGCAACGTTATTTCCAGTATTCGTCTGTAAAACTAGGCCACGAGTTGGGTCAATCAGCATGGCTCCTTTACCGACAAAATTAAAGTTAAAATTTCTTAAAATTAACTGATTTAGCTGACTACGAGCATCTAATTGTCCTAAATAAATATTGGCATTATTAATACCAAGCGTCATGCTTGACTGACTATTTGCATTAAATAGACCATCTTGGGTTGTAAGTGCCAAATTTAAAGGAGAGGTCGTTTGAATAGCCAGCTGCCCCATTGTTGGTGAACAAGTAGCAGAGGTATTACATACTTTAAAACTATTTACAGTAATGAGTGATGGACTGCTTTGCATAGAAAAGTCGAGTCCAGTTTTACCCGTAGTTGGGTTACTCCCTACATCTAAACGGTAATTTGTACTTAAAGGCTGACTAGATGCATTACTTTTTTGAACTTTTATCCCGCTCGCTTGCGCTCTTAAGACCTGATCTGCACTACTAGGTGTACCTGCATGGTCATCCCAGTAAGCATTATCAATATTGATTTCATTAAACGTCGTTTGAATCGAAATCCCATCTTGCCCATTAACAGCACTCATGTCAGCATCTGTTAAAGCCTCTAACGCAAAAACATGTCCGCTCACTAACAACATGCTGGTTGTTAATGCGTTTAAAATAAACTTTGAGCTGTGATTTTCTTTATTTTTTTTCATCACTTCAGTTCCTTTGAAATCTACATTAACCCTTAACAACGAGGATGGCTACCATCACAACTAAAGACCATGACTTTTCCTTGGATAGCCAAATTCCCATTCATCATCAAGCCCATAAAACCAGTTTCACGTCCATGGTCATACGCCGATGGTGTTGCAGTAGCAACTTGCTGGTTTGCACTATTAGCAGTGGCCGCATAAGTTGGTTTTTTGAAATATGCATAATCATACATATTTGCACTCGACCCTTGCGCTGTTGTTGAGCTGGTAAAGTTATCTTGCTCAATTGATAAGGCATTAAAACCAAAGTTACGAATTAAAATTGGCTGTGCTGCACTAAAACTAAGCTGAATAGCAGGCTTAATCATTTCAGTATTATTCTTATCCAAATACTTTAAATCAGCGCCATCCAAACCCATCTTTTGAATATTTAAAGTACCTTGTACGCCTTTAAATACAAGCCAAAGTTTATTACCACTATCACTATTTTCGGCCCAACCACTTGGTTTGGTCGAATCTGCTTGTACAAAACGCTTATTAATTGCCAAGCCAATATGGCAAAACTCTACGTTCTCACAGACACCACCACTACCATTGTCAAATACACCGTTAGCTGTCTGGTTTAAATTGAGCATTAAAGATAAATCAGCACCCGCCTGACCATTAATCGCCTGTAATGCTTCATTATCTAACGTTTGTAGCTCTGCATGAGTCACTGTTGCACAAAGAGCAAGGAGTAAAGCAGTTATTTTTTTCATCGCGTTACCCTCCTCTTATAGACCTTTAGTTGTCAGTTTCAAGTGTTGGATTAAAACACCGTCGATTGAAGCGGATCCCAAGTTATTTAAAGGACTAATGTTAGACAAAGCTGGAGCTTGATTAGCTGTAGGAATAACGTATCCAGTTGTGCCATTACTACTACCAATTAAATCGTTGACGACAGCATTTCTTGAAGTCAACCATGGAATAGCAGAGTTAGTCCAATCACGATTCGAAGTAGCTCCATACATTGGCGTCGAACCCGATGTACTCGTACATCCTAAAGCACCAGAACAAGTTGTTGCATCAGCTGGTTTTGGCGTTGGATTTGTAATAACCCACGCACCAGTTCCTTTGCTATATTCCCATTGATATAAATATCCTAATGTTTTATAACCACAGTTAGAATTAAACAAACCACAACTATATTCTTGTTTCCATGTCTGGGTATTCTGTTGTCTTTGTTTAAAACGGACCTCTGTCATTGTGGCGGAAGTAGTACCAGATACTGAATTAGTCATTGATACCAAACTACCGGCAGAAGTCCCAGAAACTTGCGTACCTGTTGAAATTAAACGCCCAAAGGAAACGCCAATTGCACCTTCGCCGGTATTTGCTAACAAGGTTTTTCCATTATCAGGACTATATACGGTACCAATCGTAATACTACTATGCGTAGGGTTAACACATGAATAAACGTTACACGTAGAACCTTTGTAAGTCGTGTCAGCACCAGTGTAATCAGTATAAATCTGTTTATATATTTCTGGTTTATTTGCAATTCGAGCAATTTCAATACTAAAGTTTTTGCCGTCGGAACCTAAAATAAGCGGTTGATATAAATTACCTAATACTAAATTAATATTTGGATTGTAGAGATATAAGCCTTCACTATCAGCAAACTTCGGTGCTACAGCGCCTGCAGAGTCAAATGCAGGTGTATATAAATTGTTTGATGCATTTGGTGAGTCTGAAGTTTCACGGGTACTAAATCGCAATACCTTATTTGTATCATTAAAGGCAATTCGTGTTTTATTCGATGTTTTTGTATCTGTTCTAGTTCGATTTTCTACATAGTAACGGCATCCACGAGAGGTACTAAAACTCCCTGTGCCACTGTTACCACAGTCTCCAGTACTACTTGCACTTAAAGTTGAGTTTGCACCCGCATGTACTGTTTGCCATCCATTATTACTACTTGTAGCGTATGTCTGCGTTTGACTCGTAACATTTTCAGTCACAATACTGGTATTTTTGCTATCACCCGTATTTAAGCGAACTAGTCCAGACATTCCTAACGTATTATTATAAAAAGGACTCATTCCTCCAGCCGTAGTTGCACCACCTAATGTTTGGAACATACTAATCTGGCTACCATTTAAACTAAAGCCATTTAGAATGCCTTGCAAACGTAATCGGTTAGCACGAGTTGTATCAATACTGGTACCAATTAACCCGTTATTATTACCATATTGAAATTGGGCTAGAGAGCCATTTGTTGTAGCGACAACATTGGGATTACGTACAAATGCATCAGCCCATAGCCCTAATTTTAAATTATATGCATCAGCTCCCTCTGCCCCATCAATTAATGGTTGATATAGAGGAGCTTCTAAAGATAAATACGTTACTGGGTAAACACCGCTATCTGTTGTACTAAAATTAGGAACATTGGTCGCAGTTTTTACTTTAAATATCCATGGATTGGCTCCTGTGCCCCAACTTGAAATCGCTGCTGCAGCTGAGGTGTTAGCAATACGCGAATTTGCATCGCCATCTGACTTAGATAATGCTAATCCATAAAGAAATATGTCTGCTTTACCTACTGCGCGGTCTTCTGGTCCAACAGTGCCATTACCACTTGTATCAGCCGCACCAACACTCAAAGGCCCTACGGGTACATAGTTAATATAACCTGTATCTTTACTACGATCGGTAATAATTTGATTTACAGATTCATTTGGACCAGCGCCACGAAATACCATGAATGTATTTTGTGGTAATATTGCAATACCTTCGCCTATAGTTTCACTTAAACCAGCATCAGAAAGTTCTTCAAGAGCAAAGCTTGACTGACTTAAAAAAAGTCCAATTAAACTTGCTAAAACGGTTTTTTGAAACCTTACCGTATAATTAAGTGTAGTCATCGTGACCTTCCTGTTTTATACGATGCCACGCACCATATTTCTTTTTCTTTAACAGTCCTTGATGTGAGATTATTTCCTTTTTCATCTCACAAGGGGCAAACTTTTAAAAATTGCCAACCTTTCCACATTTCCATTATGCTGAATATTTACTCAAATGCAAAATTAAATAAATAAAAACTCATTTTTCCGATAAACGAGAAATAAGAGATGCATTTAACAGAATTTTAAAGAACCATAACAGTTAGCTGAGAAGTTTTGTTTTTGAAGCACTACATTAGTTAAGGCCATAGAAGCTGGTGTTTTCCCTGTTAAATCAACAGTTCCAATAGGAAGATTACCTGCTAAACAGTTTAATGCTAATGCTCCACATTTAACAGGATGTGTTTCTAGATAAGAACTAACTTGTCCCAAGGCATCAGTAATTGTAGCTAATGCAATATCAACATTTCCCGTAGGAGTAATTTGTCCAATATCAATTGGGTTTGTAAGCTCTAGCCACCATCCTGTTTGTGCCGTTGAGGCTGCCTCTGGCCATAATATATTTACGCCCTGTACGGAGAGATAACCAGCAGAGCCATTCAGTTGAGCAGCATGGAAATAACCCAGACTTTGTTTAATTGCCACATTTACATCAAGATTATTTACTGTTCCAGTTACATCACCCGAAATCGGAACAGGAATACCCAGCACTGAAGCAGTTGCATCTAAAGTCCCCGTAACTGCAATCCCTCCAACCCTTGCTGTTGCATTCAAATTAGCTGTATTAATACGCTTACCCGTAATAATTTGTTGCCCCATAGACAATGTTCCACTACCTGCACCTAAATTTAGATTATAGGCCGTAGATGTAAATGGAAGTGTTGCTATGTTACCTATAAATTCTGCCCGTCCTGTAATTGCAGTTCCGGTTTCATCTTGGGTAATACCATAGTAAGGATTCGTAGTTACCGTACCTCCAGTTGGTTTAGTTACCATATATCCACTTAATGAATTAATACCACTAGCAGCATCACCATTTTCTAAACCAAAAGTAAGTAAACCCGAAAGTGACTTAGCACTTAACCGAAAACCTTGGATCTCACGTGTAGAAGCTGAATCTGGATTTTTAACAGCAAATTCTAAAAATGGATTGGTAATAATAGCGGAAGAAGAAGCACGCTCAGTACTAGTACTATCTACCGTGCCACCACTTAAACTCAAATAATCAATATCGATGTCACAGGCACCAGCGCCATTTACCCCACCACAACCTAACTGTAATTTTTTAATATTGGCATTAAGTTCTAATTGGGCATCTAATGCAAGTCGGTAAAACCCCATATTTCCATTTGAACTTGAGTTACTTGCAGAATCTGTAGGCGCAATATAAGACATACCCATTAAAGCTTGGCCACGAGTTGCTGATAGTTCAGCATCTGACATAGGGACTAGTGTAGAAGCAGCGTAAGCTGAAGAAAAACATAAGCTTCCGAGAGTTAAAAGTGCTACTCGAAGAGACGTAAACTGTCGCATGGCCGACCTCCGTATCCGTGGGGGCATAATCCTATTTAATTTCTTTTTATTTGGCCTATCTGCATTTGATAAATATTTAACTAAACATTATCAAAGAGAGCCTATATCAACCACATTTGCCTTTAAATTCTGTGATGCAGAACAAAAAACAAATCAATTATTGATCATATTATATCATTTTTTACAAAAGGAAACTGTCGTTTATCATAATTCCGATAAACGCTTCTCAAAAAAATTTTATTTATAAAATTGGGCCACCTAAGTGACCCATTATTTTTAAAATCTTTTCATCGAGGAAAGATTAAGTTTTAGGAAGCGTAACACCTGTTTGACCTTGGTATTTACCACCACGGTCTTTATAAGAGGTTTCACATACTTCATCACTTTCAAAGAATAGCATTTGTGCTACGCCTTCCCCAGCATAAATACGTGCAGGTAAATTTGTCGTATTTGAAAATTCTAACGTAACGTGACCTTCCCATTCAGGTTCTAATGGAGTCACATTTACAATAATACCGCAACGAGCGTAGGTCGATTTACCTAAGCACACTGTTAACACATTGCGAGGTATACGGAAATATTCAATTGTACGCGCTAGAGCAAATGAGTTTGGCGGAATAATACAAACGTCAGACTCAATATCGATAAAACTTTTGTCATCAAAATTCTTTGGATCGACAATTGCAGAATGTACGTTTGTAAAAACCTTGAATTCACGGGCACAGCGTACATCATAACCATAGCTAGAGACCCCGTAGGAAATCAACTTTTCACCATTTTTATCAAAACGGACTTGATTCTCTGCATAAGGTTCAATCATGCCGTGTTTTTCGCTCATCTCGCGAATCCAACGATCAGACTTAATGGCCATGTATTTTCTATCCAAAAGGTAAATTCATTGATTTCGACGTACTTTAACTTAAAAAACCAATTATGAAAACAACACAGAGCTACTCAAATAAATAAGAATAGCTCAGCAGTACGTTTAAAGGTTCAGTAAAGCAGAATAACTAATTGGAATTGAAAAGCTGACCAATACAAGTGAAGCGGTTTTTTGCAAGTTAGTTTGATTTAACCAACCCACTTTCTTAGAAGCTAAAACCGATCCCAAGAAAATCCAGAACAATGCAATTGGGGTAATAAGCGCTAAATAAGCCATCATATGAATTAAATAAATATGAAAATTACTCCATGCAGCTACCGGGAAAATTGCTGAGGCAAAGAGTAAGGCTTTTGGGTTTAATAAAGTGGCGCAGAATAACTCACGAGCACGAATCGTTGGCTGATTTAATTCAACTTCTTGATTTGCCGTATGCCATAACTTGATGGCTAAGAAAATAATATAGCAAGCGCTCAATAGCTTTAGAATAGGCGGCAGCATTGGTAGTGTGCTAGACACTTTTCCAATCAGCATTCCCCATGCAGAAATAGAGATTACATAACCCAAAACTTCTGCTGGAATAAGTTTTACTGACTTCCTTAAACCCACTTGTACTCCTGAAGAAGCGAGCAGAGTATTGGTTGGGCCTGGAGTAAGTAAAATTGTGGCTACTAAGCCAATAAAAAGCCATGAAATCATTGAATGACCTCACAATATAGTCATCTCAGATTAATAGATATCCTGTCACAAGGCAAAAGGTAATTGTAAGACAAAGTATTTCAAGTTATTTTCAAAATAAAAATAAAGTATATAAAAACAAATATTTATAAAATTACCACATAAAGTCGAGAAGAAAACTTTACGGTCAGTTGTTATACTTTTCAAATAGATTCTGAGTTAAGTAACATAACTATTTTTATTTTAAGTCTATTTTTCCATCAAAAGTCTTTATAATAAAAAATATATAGCACTGGTAAGTTTAAATTTTAAGCTTTTAATAAGTTTCAATTCATATATTGTTTCTGATTTTTTATATAGAGCATCGCGCTTTACTACCCTTAATGATTATGGCAAAGCATTTTTTTCAATCTTGGCTTCCCTCCCCCGAGAAAGTTTCAAATATGAAATTTCTAAGGATTTTTGGTAAAAAGACTCTTAATCCTGTGCTTTGGTATGTCAATCGAAAATCAATTACCCGAGCTGTTTTTGTCGGAACTTTTTTTGGTTTACTGCCTATTCCTTTTCACAGCGTATTTATTGTGATGGCTGTATTACTATTCGAAGTAAATTTACCAATTAGCTTGATGCTCGCTTGGTTAAGTAACCCGCTTACATTAGTTCCTATTCTATATATCGGTTTTTGGTTCGGTGCTCATATTTTTCATGTGCATATGATTAACAAAGAAATGTTACTGGGTGTATTGCATCAGATTTCTCGTTGGATTACTCATTTCGGCCATGGCCATATTGATTTTAGTCTTGCGAAAATCTTGATGACTGGACTTGTTGTAGAAGCTTTTGTATTTGCTGTCATTTTATATATATGTACAGAAATTTTCTGGCGCTGGATGGTTGTTAAAAACTGGAAAAGTAGACATCGTCAAAAGAAGCAAGAAGAGGTTTTATAAAATTTTCACTCTTCTTGCATAAGTTTAAATCATTATTTCGGCAATTTTGATTTCATATATTCTTCAGCTACATTAAGTACATATTCTTGGCAAGCCTCTCCTGTACCAGGGTCATAAGCTCCATTATTGGTAATATTATTAGATAAGATTCGAATGCCTAAGAAAGGAACGTTAAATTGACTTGCGATTTGCGCAACAGATGCCGCTTCCATTTCTTCAACAGAAGTACCATAACGTTGATGGAAAAATTGAATACGATCTAGCTCATTATTCCAGACATCTGCTGAACCAATCGTTCCTTCAACCACATCACCTTTATCATAACGGACTTTATGTGCCGCCATTAACAACTCTTGGTCACCTTCAAATTTGCGTATTGCAATCGGCTCTGGGTCAGATTCACTTGTTGGCAAAACGTCAAAAGCCTCAACCCATGTGAGTGAGTTTGAACCACCACCCACTGGCTGTTTAGGTGTTCTAAATGCACCAATATTGGTTGTATATTTTCCTAAAACAATATCATAAACATGTAAGTCAGGATCATGTCCACCCGAGGTTCCCTGATTGATGATCGCAATTGGTTTATAGCGTTCAATCGCTAGAGCAGTTGATGCAGCAGAGTTACTCATACCCATGCGGGTTTTAGAAATAATCATTGGATAACCATTATAGGTCCCTTTCCAGAAGCTCCATCCACCAATGGTTTCAACAGTCTTATTTTCTAACTTTGAAGCCATTCTTTCCGACTCTACAGGTAAAGCACCCTGAATAATGATCGGCTGTAACTTCTGTTTTTGTTCCTGAAGTGTTGGTGTTTGTGAAGCAGATGAGTTGTCATCGTTACATCCAACTAAAAATAAAGCGCTACATAAACTGATTACGCCCAAACTATACTTAAATTGCATTTTTTAACCTTTCTTTTTAAAAAGTGTAAAGTAGCAATCTACATGCCAATTTCAAGTTCAGCTTTGTTATTAGGATTCAGTAATTTAATTTTTTATTTTAATCAGATGATAAAAAACCCGACTTAAAGCCGGGTTTTAATAAATTAGAAAATACGCTTATCATCACGTGTGCGTTGAGGGATTTTTTCAATCTGCTGCCAGACTGCTTTAGCAATCTCAATATAACTATCAGCCGCATCATCCATTGCCACAACACTCGGTTTACCCTGATCAGCATGTTCACGTATTTGAGCATTTAGAGGCAAACGGCCTAACAATGGAATATGGTATTGCTCGGAAAGCTTATCACCACCACCGATACCAAAAATTTGCTCTTCATGGCCACAGTTTGAGCAAATATGAGTCGACATGTTTTCGACAACACCTAATACGGGAATACCCACTTTATTAAATAACTTAATTCCTTTGGTGGCATCAAGCAAGGCAACATTTTGTGGAGTAGTCACAATGATGGAGCCTGTAACCGGAATACGCTGTGCAAGTGTCAGCTGAATATCACCAGTACCCGGCGGCATATCAATCATGAGTACATCTAGATCAGGCCAAAGCGTTTGATTAAACAGTTGCATTAAAGCCCCCGTTGCCTTTGGCCCACGCCACGCGACAGGTGTGTTGTTATCACCAGTTAAATGTCCAATCGATAACACGGCCATTCCATAGGCATCTAAAGGCACGAAATTTTCACTTTCAATAAGAGGTGTTTTGCCTGCATTGCCTAGCATTGTCGGGATACTTGGGCCATAGATATCGGCATCCAAAACTCCAACCTTAAGTCCCATTTTTTGCAAGGCAAGTGCCAAATTGACCGTAGTTGTCGATTTACCAACACCACCCTTTCCAGATGAAACTAAAATAACATTCTTAATGCGAGGGTGAAGAGGAACATCTCTTTGTTGCGGAGCGGCTTTTTGAATCGGTGGATTATTTGGATCTGGTTCTGATTTAGGTGAGGCGTCAAGTACAGGAGGTAAATTTGAACTTTCTTGTGTAGGGCGCTTTTGTTGAACCACGTGTAAATTAAGTTCTTCAATACCGCACTTTTCTAATGCACCCGCTAAATCATCATGGATTTGCTGCAAATGCTCTTTTTCATCAGGAAATGTATTAATCGTAAGTTGTAATACACGACCCTGAACTTGAAGCTGACTAATACGCTCCTTTAAAGCATCTTTTGAATCCGGTAATAAATAATTTTGGAGTACGGTTTGGATTTCATCTTCTTTCACCTCTTGTGCGGGTGAAAAAACGGACTTTAATGAAGAAAGCCAAGACATATTGTTTACTCCAAAAACAGATCATTACAGCTTAATGGAGATAGTGTAACAGTATTGCTCCGCACTCGCTCACCTTGGGATGAATAATTACTAACTTCACATCTCATCTTTTAGGTAAGGAGTGCAGATTTTAGTTTAAATCAGCTTATTCAGCAGAATCATGGTTCTTTAATTTATTGAGTTTATCGGTCGCAGTTTTCTTCAACTCATCAAGTTTTGCGGTTGCTTGCGTTTTCAACTCATCCAATTTTGTAGCAGCCTCTTCCTTTAATTCCGCAGCTTTGGCTTTAGCATCGTCAAGTTTATGAGCTGCTTCTGTACGCAAATGATCAAACTTATCTTGTAGACTATGCTGAACATCCTCAAGTTTACCTTTTAAATCAGTTGCTTTTTCTTCAAGAGCCTCTTTACCAGAAGCTTGTTTCTCTTTTACATTTTCCTTTAAATCGTCCAAAGCTTTTTCGCCTTGTACTTTCGCATCAGCTGCTTTTGCCTTTAATTGGTCTACCTTATCTTCAACTGCTTCTTTACCAGCAGCTTGCTTCTCTTTTACATTTTCCTTTAAATCGTCCAAAGCTTTTTCACCTTGTACTTTTGCATCAGCCGCTTTTGCCTTTAATTCATCTAATTTATTTTCTGTAGTCATCGTTGTTATCCTCATAGTTAATTAAAAAATTACCTGAAATAAGTTATTAGTTATACATCGTTATGGCTTATTTTCTGACCGTAACTGCAATTTGAAACAAAGACAATACAGGAAGATTCAAATATTTTTTGATTTATTTATCTGTTCTAAAGAGAAACCATGCCTGACCAAAATCCATTTTAATAGAAATCGCTTATGCCAAGCTGGAGATTATTAATCTTTGCTTATCTCCCTGCATCAGTTAAAATCTTCCACCTTATAAATACGAATGAGAGAATGAAATCCGTGCGTAAAATTTTAGTCACTAATGCCCTCCCTTATGCTAATGGTCCAATTCATATGGGTCATTTACTCGGTTACATCCAGGCAGATATCTGGGTTCGTGCCATGCGAGCAATGGGTCATGATGTGACTTATGTATGTGCGGATGATGCTCACGGTACAGCAATTATGCTACGTGCCGAAGCAAATGGTATTAGCCCAGAAGAGCAAATTGCGAATGTTCAAAAAGAACACATCCGTGATTTTGACGGTTTTGGTGTACATTTCGATCATTACGATTCAACGCATAGCGATGCAAACAAAGCACGTTCAACAGATATCTATATTAAAAACCGTGAAGCTGGAAATATTGCAGTTCGTCCTGTAACTCAATTATTTGACCCAGAAAAAGGGATGTTCTTGTCTGACCGTTTCATTAAGGGTACATGCCCAAAATGTAAATCAGAAGATCAATACGGCGACTCATGTGAGGTGTGCGGTACAACTTACAATGCAACTGAGTTACTTAATCCACGTTCAACATTAAGTGGCGCAACACCAGTTGAAAAATCATCAGATCACTATTTCTTCAAGCTTCCAAACTTCTCTGAATATTTACAAAAATGGACGCGTGATGAAGGACGTTTACCTCTTTCAATTGCGAACAAGTTAGATGAATGGTTTGAAGCTGGTTTAGCAGACTGGGATATTTCTCGTGATGCACCATATTTTGGCTTTGAAATTCCAGACGCACCAAATAAATATTTCTACGTATGGGTAGATGCCCCAATTGGTTATATGTCTAGTTTTGAAAACTATATCAAAGCTAAACGCCCAGATTTAAACTTTGATGATTTCTGGAAAAAAAACAGCCAAAACGATGTTTATCATTTTATTGGTAAAGACATTGTTTATTTCCATGCTTTATTCTGGCCTGCAATGCTTGAAGGTGCGAACTATCGCACCCCAACAGGCTTATTTGTAAACGGTTTCTTGACTGTAAATGGACAAAAAATGTCTAAGTCACGTGGTACTTTCATTAAGGCGGAGACGTATTTACAGCATTTAAACCCAGAATATTTACGTTACTACTTTGCGTCTAAACTTTCAGATAAAGTTGAAGACTCTGACTTAAATCTTGATGACTTTGTTCAGAAAGTAAATTCAGACTTAGTCGGTAAAGTCGTTAATATTGCTAGCCGCTGTGCGAAATTTATTAACAGCAATTTTAACAATACTTTATCTGCTGACTGTGCAGAAACTGAGTTAGTACAAAGTTTTATTGATGCTGGCGATTCAATCGCTGCTGCATATGAAGCACGTGAATTCTCTACGGCGATCCGTGAAATCATGGCGCTAGCTGACCGTGCAAACCAATATATTGATGAGAAAAAGCCTTGGGCACTTGCTAAACAAGAAGGTCAAGAGCAACAAGTTCTTGACGTCTGCTCTGTGGGTATCAACTTATTCCGTCAATTAGCGGTTTACTTGGCTCCAGTTCTGCCAACTTTAGCTCAACAAGTTCAAGATTTCTTAAAACTTGAAAGCTTCGATTTCGAGTCACGCAAACAAATTCTTGTAAGCCATGAGATTGCGCAGTTCCAACCGCTTATGCAGCGTGTTGATCCAAAAGCTGTTGCAGCTATGGTTGATGCTTCTAAAGAGTCTTTAGGTGCTCCTGCTCCAGAAGCAACAAAAGCGGCAGTGAAAAAAGACAAAGCAGCTGAGAAAAAAGCAGCGCCTACTCCAGCAGTTGGTGAAGCTGAAATTATCGGTATTGAAGATTTCTTAAAAGTTGACTTACGTGTTGCTCAGGTCATTGAAGCAGGTACAGTTGAAGGTTCAGATAAACTACTACAACTTACTTTAGACGTTGGTGAAGCTGAACCACGCAATGTATTTAGTGGTATTCGTAGCCAATACACACCAGAAGACCTAAAAGGTAAATTGGTTGTTATGGTGGCTAACCTTGCACCACGAAAAATGCGTTTTGGTATTTCAAACGGCATGGTACTTGCTGCCGGAAATGGTGAAGGTATTTTCATTATTTCTCCAGACAGCGGTGCGAAACCTGGCGATAAAGTTTCTTAATCTGCTTTCAAAAAAAGCTCCCTAAATTGGGAGCTTTTTTGTTTTTAAGGACTTTGAATAGGTTTAAACGAGGCTTACTAAATTAGGACCACGGCCACCCTTCGCAAGGGTTATTAAATAAAACGTGTATATTTCCCAACTCTTCATTTGTTAAATAGCCATTCTTATTTTCATCTAAATAATGAAATAGCTCTGTCTGCTTGTTTTCACTTTGAAAACGCTTATCACTCGGCCAGTTATAGGGATAAAAGTCTTCAACACGTTGAAACTCTTTGAGGCTATACATGCCATCATGATTTAAATCATATTTTTCCTGAAAAAGCTCCCAATCTAAAGAAGCAGGCTCACACGCATTTACCATATTCAAAATACAGTAAGTTGCACATCCAGCAAGTAACTTAATAGTTAGATTGCTCATGATTATTCACTTGTATATCGGAAATTTTATAATCCTTTTCGTGAACTGGAGTACCCACAATACTCATAGTCCGCTCATTTGCCGATTGTTGTTTACTCGTCGTTCTCATCTCACATCCTGTAGTTAAGATGAGAAAAACTACAGAAATGCTCACTATTAGTTTTTTCATAACGTGATCCTCATTTCTTTTTGTTTTATTTATTAAGTTACCACTTTTAAAGTATTTAAGTGCTAAAAAAGATATTTCAATTTGTATATATTTCACTCAAAAATAAAGCCAGTCTATAAATAGCTGGCTTTGGATTTTGTAGATATTTTAATTAAAGAGTAATCATTTGAAGAAAATTAATTTTAAACCCAATAAAGTCACAATACTTCCAGCAACTCGATCCACCCCTGTTTTTGCTTTCAGATACATTTTTCGAGGCTTCTCTGAAGAGAGCAGCATTGCCACACATGAGTACCAACCCGCATCAATCATAAAACAAATCACTGGTAATGCGACGTAGTAATAATTTGGAATTTCTTTTGGCAACAAAGCAGTAAATACACTCGCTAGCACGACTGCGATTTTTGGATTACTTAACTGGGTAATTAAGCCATATCGATATGCCTGTTTATAGGTCATTTTCGATTTGCCATCGTTTTCCATCGCAATTGGTTCTTTAGCATGTTTAATAATTTTAAAAGCCAGCCAAAGCAAATATAGCCCACCACCAATTTTTAAAATTAAATAAGCAGAAGGCACCGCCAATAAAACTGCTTGCAATCCCATAACTGCTAATAGACCAAAAAGCGCTGCGCCTGTCCCCGTCCCTAAAGCGGTAAACAACCCATGTTTACGTGATTTAGAAATTGAATTTTGTGCAACATAAATAAAGCTTGGCCCAGGACTTATTGCTCCAAGCATCAATGCCATCGCAATTGAAAAAAGAGGAATAAGGGACTCAAACATTGTATTGACCTAGCATCATGCAATTGCGCGGTATTCTAACAGCTTTTTGTGACACATATAAAAATGGCGAAGATATAAATGATGAAAATTGAATTTTCATGTTTTTACAATTTAAATCTTCACAACGGACAAAAATGTCCGTTAAATATATAACCTTTAGAACTCCCCAAACCGATGACATGAGTAAACGTCAAAAAATTGCAGCCCATAATCGGGATGAATTACTCAATGCAGCCGAAGAATGTTTTCGTATTCATGGCATTAATGTTCCCTTACAAGTTGTGATTGACCACGCTGGGGTCGGCAGAGCGACGTTCTACCGTAACTTTTGTGATCGAAAAGCTTTAATTAGTGCACTTTTAGAACGTGCGATTACACAGCTAGAGCAAAAAGCAGCTCATTTTCAACAATTCGAAGATGGTTTATTTCGTTTAATTGAAGGACATATTGGGCAACTTCCCAAGCTCGCAATTTTGCAAGATTTTTGGAGAGTGATTGATCGACAAGATCCAATTATGTTAAAAATTTATGAACGGCGAAATAATGTACTTAACCCACTGATTGAAAATGCGATAAAACAAAAATTGTGCCGAGCTGATCTGACCGCCGATGACTATGCAATGGTCACAGCAATGTTGGGTTCTTCATTTCAAGGACATGAGCCAGAAGAACAGACTCGCTTAGCAAAACGAGCAATTGAATTACTATTTCATGGTATTCAAATACAAAAAATTCGAGGGATAGAATGAGTAAAACGCCTCGTTACTTAGAAACACCACCAGACTGGACCCCAGAAGAGCAACCGACTTTACCTGGTTCACCAGCAGCTATTGAACACTCTGTACCTAAGCGATTTATTTACTTTTTTATTGGTTTATTTATCGCCCTTTCGGCAAGCTTAAGTAATGGTTTTATTACGGCAAATTTACCTTTAATCCAAGGTGAGTATGGACTAACTCCTTCCGAAGCGGCTTGGTTGCCTGCTGCTTATGTCATGGCAAATGTCAGTTCAAACCTGATTTTATTTAAAGCCCGGCAACAGTATGGCCTGAGAGTATTTTCGGAAATAGGACTCGTGATTTTTATTGCAGTTCTGGTATTACATATTTTTGTGCATACTTATGAAATGGCCCTATTTGCGCGGGTTGTAGCTGGTTTAGCTGGTGCGCCATTAAGCTCTTTAGGTATGTATTACACCATGCAAGCTTTTAAAAAAGCAGACATGGCAAAAGGTATATATATTGCCTTTGGTTTTCAGCAACTTGGCGTGCCGTTAGCTTGGATTATTTCTCCATTTCTCGTAAATACAGATAGTTGGTCTGTTCTATATACCTTTGAGCTCGGCTTAGCACTTTGTTGTTTAGCCATGGTCGTTTCATTGAAGTTACCACGTAGCTTAAGAATTTATGTTTTTGAGAAGCAGGATTTCTTTACATTTGCTTTATTGGCTCCAGGTTTTGCCTGCTTGTGTATTGTGCTCACGCAAGGTCCAATTTTATGGTGGTTCAACAGTGAATGGCTTGCTTACGTCTTAATTGCAGGTTTTAGTTTAGTTGTTCTTGGTTTGCTCTATGAGCACTATCGTGCCAATCCATTAATTATGACACGCTGGTTAGGCGCCGCTTCGACCCTACGCTTCATTTTTGGTGCTTTTGCTATTCGACTTTTAATGTCAGAACAAAGCTACGCAGCTGTTAACTTCTTAAAAACAATGGGGATGGGTCCAGACCAATTTGTTCCACTCTATGTGGTCATATTGATAGGGATTTTAAGCGGAACACTTTTTAGTGCACTGACTTTTTCACGCGAACGGATTATCTTCCACTTACTTTTTGCAGAATTTTTAATTTTAGTCGCATGTGGACTGGATTATCACTTAACCAGTGATGTCCGACCTGTGAACTTCTTTGCAAGTCAGTTTTTAGTAGGCTTTGCAGGTGGTTTATTTATTGGGCCATTGCTCCTGATTGGCTTTGCGCAAACTTTGGCTAAAGGTCCTTCGTATGTGGTGACTTTTATTGTGCTGTTCTCTGCAACTCAAACATTTGGCGGCCTTGTCGGGTCTTCATTCTTCTCGACCTATCAACAACACCGCACGCAGAACTATCAAGTCGAGATTATTAAAGATTTAGAACAAGCAGACCCTCTAGTTGCTCAAAGGCTCTCTATATATCAACGCAGCGCATCAGTTACGACTACTGACCCAGCATTACAAACAGCCCAATCCATGCGCTCACTTAATCAAGTGGTCACTCGTGAAGCGCAAGTGCGTGCCTACAATGACGTTATTGCATTGAACGGTATTTTTGCTATCGCCCTACTCTTGTGGGGTGGATTTAATATTGCACGTAGTAAATATCTACAACGCAGAGGAATTAGCCGTCCTTAATGGCTTCTTTATTGATGAAATAGAAATTGAGATTGATATATGTCAGATGATCAAAACAAACCGGAACAAGCTCCACCTCAAGCAGCTCCCGCTCCATCTAACGAACCGGCACCCGCGAGCAAACTGATTCCAACAAAACGCTCCACTTTATTATGGATGTTAGTTGTGCTCATTGTCGGTATTTTAGTGATTTTGTGGGCATGGAGAATCGGACCCTTCGCAACGAGTGTTCAGCAAACTGACAATAGTTATGTTAAAGGTAAAACAACGATTTTATCGTCGCAAATTAATGGCTATGTTAAAGATGTATTAGTTAAGGACTTTGACCACGTTAAGAAAGGTCAAGTATTAATGCATATTGATGCAACCACCTACGACCAAAAAGTAACGCAAGCGGCTTCTGGAGTTGAACAAGCTAAAAATACTTTAGCCAATCAGACACAGTCTATTGCTCAAAAACAAGCTGATATTGTGGCTGCACAAGCAAAAGTTGAACAAGTTAGGGCTCAATATGAGCTTTCTTTAGCACAGCTTAGACGATATCAACAGTTAGGAAATAGTGGAGCAGCTTCTAAATCTGAGCAAGATAAAGCCGCAGCAGATGCTGAAAATAACCTTGCAGCACTGAAGCAGGCAGAGGCCAATGTTTTAGTTGCCAAAGAAGCGCTTAAAACAGCGCAAGTGGCAGAAGCTGGATTAGAAGCACAAGTTTCCAGTGCTAAAGCACAACTAGACCAAGCACAAACTACTAAAGACTATAGCGTTATTGTTGCTCCAATGGATGGTCAACTTGGTGAGGTGAACCCTCGTGTTGGGCAATATGTAGCAGCAGGGTCACAATTACTCTACCTCATCCCACAGCAAACTTGGGTGATTGCCAACTTTAAAGAAACCCAAATTGCCAATATGCGGATTGGTCAAAAAGCATGGTTTACAGTCGATGCGATGAAACACAAAAAATTTACAGGGCATGTTGAGCAGATCTCACCTGCTGCGGGTTCCGAGTTCAGTGTATTAAAACCTGACAATGCGACAGGTAACTTTACCAAAGTTGTTCAAAGAATTGCCGTACGCATTACTATTGATCCAAATCAAGAAGGAATGGAACACTTACGCCCTGGCATGTCAGTAATTACTTCTGTCGATACAAGTTCGTAAACAGCTTTTTAAAGCTCTATTTAAATAGCTACAATGTGATCAATCATTATTTTTCTCAATTTCTAATGTTTGATCACATTGCCCAGCCTGTTTCCTATCAGCACATTGAACTCCCCTCTTTAGTTCATCTCGACATTAAGCGATTAGATTTAGTTCATCCTCAAATTTCGGGCAATAAATTTTTCAAACTAAAATACAATCTGCTTGTCGCAAAACAACAAGGTTTATCGAGCATTTTGACTTTTGGAGGGGCCTATTCAAATCATATTGCCGCGACTGCCTACGCAGCTCATCTTTTTGGCTTAAAAAGTATTGGAATTATTCGTGGTGAAGAGTTAGCTGACAAACCTCTGAATCCAACCTTAGCAAAAGCTCAAAGTTTAGGAATGCATCTACATTTTGTCTCACGCAATGAATATCGCTTACGAGATAATGCAAACTATCTTCAACAATTACGTCATCAATTTCCTGAAATTTTCATTATTCCTGAAGGCGGCACCAATGAATTGGCAGTTCAAGGTTGTCAGGAAATTCTCAGCCAAAGTGATTTAAATCAATATGATGTGATTTGCTGTGCAGTAGGAACTGGCGGAACGATTTCGGGTCTTATTGAAAGGAGTTCAGCAGATCAAAAAGTCTTAGGGTTTTCGGCTTTAAAAGGTGACTTTTTACAACAAGAAATTCGGCAGTGGACCAAAAAACAGAACTGGTCTGTGACAGATGCATACTGCTGTGGTGGGTATGCAAAAACTTCACCCGAATTATTGGCATTTATAGACAGTTTTGAAGAGCAGCATGCGGTACCACTTGAACCGATCTATACGGGAAAGATGATGTTCGGTCTGTTTGATCTTATAAAGAATAATTACTTTTCTGAAGGAACTCGCATTCTGGCAATTCATTCTGGTGGTTTACAGGCAGATATAAGAAATAAATCACATCAATAACTTATTAGCTTTTAGTGCACATTACTCCGCATAGCAGTAAATGTCTTTAGCATGACTAAGGCTCGGCATGATAGTATATGCCCCTTTTAAATTTTCACGATTAATCGAGAATCTCTTATGTCTAACAGTCATGTCGATGTCATTGTCTTAGGTGCAGGTGCTTCTGGACTCATGTTGGCTGCACATGCTGCTAAACGAGGGCGCTCGGTTTTAATTTTAGAAAAAGCCAATAAAATTGGTAAAAAGATTTTAATGTCAGGCGGTGGTAAGTGTAACTTTACCAACCTTTATGTAGAGCCTGACAACTATATTTCTCATAATCCACACTTCGTTATTTCTGCCCTATCACGCTATAGCAACTGGGACTTTATCGGTTTGGTATGTGATTATAAAATTGCTTATGAAGAACGAAAACACGGGCAATTATTCACGCTAAACGGCGCTAAAGAAATTTTAGAGATGCTAGTGAGTGAATGTGATAAAACCAATAACGTTGATATCCAAACTCAATGTGAAGCTGTACAGATTGATCCATTAGAAAAAGGCGGTTTTACTGTACACACAAACCAAGGCCGATTTAGCTGTGAGTCATTAGTGGTTGCTACAGGTGGTTTATCCATTCCAACTTTGGGTGGTTCTGGATTTGGCTATGAACTGGCACAAAAATTTGGACATACGGTTTTCCCAACTCGCGCAGGTTTAGTCCCGTTTACCTTTTCAGATCATATTAAAGAAGTTACTACACGCCTAAGTGGCAATGCTTTAGATGTGACTCTAAGTAACTCGAAAAATAGTTTTACTGAAGCATTATTGTTTACGCATCGCGGCTTGAGTGGACCAAGTTCCCTACAGCTTTCAAACTATTGGAACACTGGTGAAAGTTTTAAAATTGACTTTTTCCCAAGCCAAGATTTAGCAACTTATTTAAAAGATAAAAAGAAAGCCCAACCTAAAGTTCTATTGCGCACCCTTCTGAGTGAGTTTACTGCGAAAAGTATTATCCAAGAGCTACAACAACTTATATGGTCAGAGCAGAGCGAAACAGCAATTGGTAATATCAGTGATGCACAGCTAGATCATATTGCCGAGCAACTACATGGTTTTGCTGTGAAACCATCAGGTACAGAAGGGTATCGTACTGCCGAAGTTACTTTAGGTGGAGTTGATACAAGTGAAGTATCTTCCAAAACCATGGAAAGTAAAAAGCAGAAAGGACTGTTTTTTATTGGGGAAGTACTTGATGTGACTGGCCATTTAGGAGGTTATAACTTCCAATGGGCTTGGTCTTCTGCTTATGCAGCAGCACAATACGTTTAAATGATCAATAAGCTAATTTGAAGCTTTCGAATCATTTGAAGATTTTTCAGAATTACGTGTATGAGTTGTTGCCTGTTTTGACGAATTAGATTTGTTAAACACAAATTTATAAGCACTTGCTAAAAAACCTACCGTAATTCCCGCAATGACAATCGGTGCTAAAAAACGACCTGGTTTCTTCATCGTATTTTCCTCACTTATTTGTTTTTATAACGTCTAAAAAGAACGACCACTCAATATAGAGTGGTCGAACTTATCACAAAAATCAAAGATTTTTTGTACGGTTTATCTGAAAATTAGTTTTACTTACTAAATTTCGTCATTTTCTCCAGTAGATCCAAACGGTTTATTTACTGGTGGTTCTGCTGGATTTACTTGTGCAGAATCAGCTGGTTTTGCATCAGATGAAACCGTTGATGGTGAGGTAGTAGTCGTTGGTGCAACTGTAGATGTTGACGAACTCGTAGTTGCAGATGAGCTACCAGCAGATGGACTGCTTGTGGTCGTAGTAGAAGGCGGTTGATAAAGCGGATTCGGTTCATTCGCTTCTTTTTTAGCTTTATCTAGCAAATCGCTCAACAGTCTTTCTGCTGGTTGGCGACCACCTAAACCAAATGCAAGAGCGAAAGCAACTGCAACTGCGCCTAGAGTCAAACCAAATGCAAGATTAACGATTGAATCTGCAATACCCATCGCTCTTAAACCAAGCGCAAGTACAAGACCAATAATTAATACACGAACTAAACTACCTAACCAACGCGAGCTATTATATTCGCCGCGTTGAACCACGTTCGCCACAACATTGGCAAGCCAGAAACCAATAACCAAGATTACAGCGCCCAATAGAATGTTTGCACCGAAATGGATAAACATTGCAATTAGACCACTAATTTGATCGAAACCAAGACGATCCGCAGCTTCAGAAACCGCAAATAGCATAGTAAAGAATACAATTAACCAGCCAACTGCATTAGAAACTTTAGTTTGACCTAAAAAGCGTTGTACATCTAACTTTGCAGGAATCTCATCAACACCTGTACCTGCAATTAATTCAGCGACTAAGCGACCAACAAAACGAGAAACAATATAAGCAACCAGTAGAATTAAACCAGCAGCAATAATGTTTGGAATCGCCTGCAAGATTTCATTAAGCATTGCTGTTGCTGGCTGAGAAATTGTCTCAATCCCTAAAGCTTCAAACGCTACAATCAATGTTGTAATAATGATGATTGCGAAAACAAATGACCCTAAGAATTTGCCTACGTTAGAGCTTTTGAAAAGACCAATTTTTTCAGCTTGAGCCTGAACACCTAAGCTATTCACTAAACCTTCAACAATACCGCGTACAATTTTTGCCAAGATATAACCAACAAAAACGATAACACCAGCAATAAAGATATTTGGTAAGAATGCTACAGCATCATTTACCATATTTTGAACTGGAATCAGTAAGCCTGTTAATCCTAATATTGAAAGAACAATCGGAAGGAAAAGTAACAATACAAGCCAGTAAAGAATTTCACCAATATTCTGGCTAATTCCACCTACACCCACTTCACTGCTTAACTTATCGTCAAGTTGAGTTCGGGATAAAACATTGGTCACCCCTGCTCGCACCAGTCGAGCAACGATCCAACCAATAAAACCCACCACAACAGCAGCAATAATATTTGGAATATAGACGAGTACCTGATTAACCATATTGCTGAACGGGCCACTTACTCCACTAATGTTAAGTACATTGAGAGCTGCGACAACAGCTAAGATTAAAATAAACCAGAATACGACTTTTGAAATAAGACCTTCTATGTTTGGAGCACGCCCAGTTGCTGAAGATAATTTTGCATTGGTATTTACTTTTTGCAGAAGTTTTTTTACACCTGCCGCAACTAATAAGGCGATTATCCAGCCGACCAGTAAGATGACGATTGCAGCTAAAATAGGATGAAACTGATCCCAGTAATACATCGCATCAAACTGAGCGCCGCGAGGCCCATCAAAAAATTCATTCATATTGTTATGTCCTCAATTGTTATGTTCTTTTCAGTGCCATCAATTATGAAAAACACTTTTCGTTGTTAAAAATGACGATAAATGCGGTCTATCTCACCTTATGTTTTGAATATTTTCTAATCAACACACTTCTGCATAAATACAACAAATTGATGCAAAAGGTTGCAAAAAAAGCCTTCAGGTCACATCCCAAAGGCTTTCTATAAAGATATACTGGTTAGCTTATTACCCTTTATAAATATTCAAATCTGAAGTGCTCTTAATGACATGTGGTGTGACCTCATGTTGAAAAGCGGCTTCTTCTTTAGGTGTTTTGCTGTGATCAGCAACCATGTAGACGATGAGTGCAATAAGAAAAAGCCCAACAATAATTAAAATGTAAACTGGCAATCTTCTTTTTTTCGCAGTTTCTTCAGGACTCGTCACATGAGGTGGTTTTGAAAAATCATGCATCTTCTTTCCCCTCTTCTTTTATCATTAACTTTATAATCATCATAGCAATTTGGTTTGTTGCATTGTGTGAAAAAGCATTATGCTAAGGTGTCTGTGTTTGCAAAACTCTACTATTAAAATAATAAAAACAGTATAAAATTTAGGCAAAAATATTTAGCCATTAAAAAATAATGACAAGTTATGCTCGAGCTTCTTTGAGCTTCTATTTGTAATACAATATGTTTTAGCGCTTACTTTTTATAAAATAGGCTATAATAAGCCCCCTTGTTTTAAAGCTGCTCTATTTTATGATGTATCGTCAGCAAAACGTAACACTTGATCTCGACACTGACGTCACACATCAATGTTATATACATCAGACGAGAGACGAACATCTCATTGGTATTATTGAATTTAATAAACCAAGTTATGAACTCAAATGGGGTGATTTAGAGTATTTTCGTCGCCGTACTGAAGAATTTTCGGTCATGCCATTTCCTGACTGCATTAATGCCATGATTGTTGATATTCGTAATATCAATATTTTTCTAGACAATGATGTTCCGATTTTACCTTGGCGCTTACTGGAAGAAGACTGTCCTGTTCGCTTAGTCGTTCCACAAGATCGTTTGGAACATTATGCGGGTCTTTTTGAGCCAACTTGGCTTTCAACCGATGTAGACAGCGCAATTTCAGAAATTCGCGAATTTATGGATATGTTTGTCCACTAATAACATATCCATAAAATTAAATTTTAAATTACTTTCAAAATAAGATTTATTACCAGTAATTTTCTACCGCAATATTTCCCTCACCTCGACGATTCATCGTCAAACCACGGCGCTTTAAAGCCTCTTTAGTGTCATCTACCATTTGCGGATTTCCGCAAAGCATGACGTGGCTTGTGGCAGGATTCAGCTCTATACCAGCAGATTTTTCTAATTCACTATTTTCAATCAGAATCGGCAAACGATCATGCAATGGCGCAGATGGATCTCGAGTAATAATCGGAATAAATTTAAATCCGTTATGTCCTTCCCCAAAAGTTTCAGCAATCTCTTGAATACGATCAACGTAAGCTAACTCAGCTGCGGTACGGACACTGTAGACCAAATTAATTTTTTGATATTTAGACCATGTATCGAAATCTTGTAGCATAGATAAAAATGGAGCTAAACCCGTACCTGTTGCCAATAACCATAAATCATGCGGTAAAGGTTGTTGATAGCGAGCTAAAGTCAAATAACCATAAGGTATTTTTTCTAAATAAAGCTCATCTCCTACCTTTAAATGTTGAAGATTTGACGTAAATGCACCGTCTGGTACTACAATCGAAAAAAACTCAAGCGTTTCATCAAATGGTGATGAGACTACCGAATAAGCACGAACAACGAGTTCCTCTCCAACTTTTAGCCCAATACGTGCGAATTGCCCAGCTGTAAATTTAAAATGTGCAGGGCGAGTCATGGTGAAACTAAAAAGAGTTGGAGTCCAGCGGTGTACAGATAAAACTTTTTCTACGCTAAATTTTTCAATTGACATGATTTCAACGTGGCATGAAATAGTGCGCTCATGTTAGCATGACAGCCGAAATAATGAATACTTTTAAACGTTAAGGCTTTTTAAACATGCGCATGACATTACGCCAGTTGGCTGTTTTTGTAGCAGTCGCTCAAGAAGGAACTGTCACCAAAGCGAGTGATGCGGTCAGACTGACGCAAAGTGCAGCAAGTATGGCTTTAGCCGATTTAGAGGATGGCCTTGGTGCTCCTCTATTTGATCGTTTAGGTAAACGATTACAGCTTAATGATTTAGGTCGTTTTCTATTGCCTCAAGCATTAGAAATATTAGGTCGCTGTGAAGCTTTTGAGCAAGCTGCAAAAGGTGAATTGCAAAGCATTGATTTACGTATTGGGGCCACTTTAACGATTAGTGATTACCTCATGCCAGATTTAATGGCAAACTTTTTACAGCATCATCCTAAAGCGCATTTGCAATTACAAGTGGGCAATACACGCCAAATGATTGAAGCAGTCAATCAATTCCAACTTGATTTAGCTTTAATTGAAGGCTCATGTCACTTACCTCAACTCCAATGTATTCATTGGCGTGATGATGAGCTTGCAGTTTGCTGTGCCCCAAATCACCCGTTAGCACGTTTAAATAGACCTCTAACAGCGCATGATTTTCTTCAAGTCGAATGGATTTTACGTGAAGAAGGTTCAGGAACTCGTGAAGTGTTTGATAATGCTATATTGCAAGATCTGCCAGATGCGAATATTCGCTTAACCCTAGGTCACAATGAAGCAATTTTAAAAATCGTTGCTGGTGGTTTAGGTATGTCATGTATTTCTAAACTTGCCATTGAACCTTTAATTGAAAAGGGACAATTAGTAATTTTAGATACACCATTCTGGCAGCTTACCCGTCCGCTTTATATGCTGGTACACCGTCAAAAGTATCAAGGTCCAGGTCTCAAAGCATTCTTACAATTCTGTGAAGATCAGGTTTAAAACCTGATCTTTTCATTCATTAACGTCGAAAATTTGACAACAATTCGCTTGTGATCGCTTTATTGTGATCCGCAATTTTATTTTTCTTGGTTTTCGCAGGATTCGGGTCAACACGCTCAATTTTGATCGCTTTAAATTTGCCCTGATTATCTGCGGCAAGAAATCTCACTTTTTCATTTCTTTTCGGTTCGCCCTCTGATGCAGGGAAATCAGAAATATGAAAGAAAATATCTCCTTCAGTAGTTTCAATAAAACCAAAACCTTTATCAGGGTTATATTGTTTTACCCATCCAGTATAAAACTCTTGCTTCATGATCTTTCCCCTACTTTTCCAATCCAGTCGTTGCAGTAAATAAAAAAGAGACTCACGATTCCGTTTTTAAAATTATACGGTTGAATGAAGTCTCTTTTTATTACGATTTCAAAAAATTAATCTTTTTGTACACTACCAAAAATTTTATCGCCAGCATCGCCCAAGCCAGGAACAATATAACCTTGTTCATTTAAGCCATTATCAATAGATGCCGTATAAATTTGCACATCCGGATGAGCCGCTTCAACTTTAGCAACGCCTTCAGGTGCAGCAACCAACACCATAACACGGATATCTTTACAACCACTTGCCTTTAACACATCAATAGCAGCAACTAACGAATTACCCGTTGCTAACATTGGGTCAATAATCATCGCAAGACGATTAGCCACATCCGGAACTAATTTTTTATAATACGTGCGAACTTCTAGTGTTTCTTCATTACGCTCAAGACCTAAAACACTCACCTTTGCACTTGGAATCAGATTAAGTACACCATCCAACATACCAATTCCGGCACGTAAAATCGGTACAATTGTTATTTTTTTACCAGCAATACGCTGAGTAGTAACAGTTCCAGCCCATCCATCAATTTCACAATCCACAACTGGCAAATCTTTTGTTGCTTCATAAGTCAACAACATAGTCACTTCCTGAGCAAGCTCACGGAAATTTTTAGTACTGATGTCAGCACGGCGTAACAAGCCTAATTTATGACGAATAAGTGGGTGACGAATTTCTTGAATGGCCACAGATGTTACCTAAAAATATAAAAACGTATTTATTATAATCTTTTTTTAACGCTCAATAAAAAAAAGCCTCCAGATTTGGAGGCTTTTTTGTACACCAGAATTACTGTTGTGAAAGCATGAAATGTAATGGAGATAAAATTTCTGCTTTTAGTGCCAAATTAATCATTGGATCTGGGTAAACACCCAAAATAATAACTAATGCAGCAGCAGCCAATACCATTAAACCACCCACTTTTTGTCCCCAATGAGCATCTGCATCAATACGAGGAGTTTCCGGTGGTGTCATGTACATTACAACCATCACACGTAAGTAATAGTACAAACCGATACCACTACCCACAATAATCATTGCAGCTAAGAACCAGTGTTGAGTTGTTACAGCAGCCATTACCACCAAGAACTTACCAATGAAGCCTGCTGTTAATGGGATACCAGCCAAAGACAACATCATGACTGTTAAAGTTGCTGTAAGTACTGGACGACGCCAGAACAAACCACGGTAGTCTGCAAGGCTTTGTGCTTCATCTACGTTGTTATATGGGCTAGACATTAACGCTACTGCACCAAAGGCACCAATAGTTGTTAATACATAAGACACTACATATACAGTTACGCTACCCAAGCTCGCATAAGTCATGCTAATTAAAGCAATTAACAAATAACCAAAGTGAGCAATAGATGAATAACCAAGAATACGTTTTAAGTTAACTTGACGAACAGCGAGTAAGTTACCAACTAAAATCGACAATACAGCAATGATCGTCAAAATAGTTACTAAGGAGTTCACCATCATTGCACCTGAAGCAAGCATATAGCGCACGAACAAACCAATTGTTGCAACTTTAGCAGCAGTCGCTAAGAAAGTTGCCATTGGCGCTGGTGCACCTGCATATACATCCGGTGTCCATTTATGGAACGGCGCAAGCGATAATTTAAATGCAACAGCAAAGATAATAAGTGCTAAACCTAATAACACCATTGGCTGTTTGATTGCTTCAAATAATGCTTGTACAGAATCATAGAATGAAAGCGAACCTGTATATGCATAGATATATGCCATACCCATTAACAACATTGCAGAAGCTGTCGCTGAAAGTACAAGGTATTTAATACCCGCTTCAAGTGAGTTACTACGTTGATAAGTATAAGCAAGTAAGCCATATACAGGAATCGACATTAACTCAAGGCTAATGAAGAACGATGCATAGTGAGAGCTTGCAACCATCAACATTGCACCTGCTACTGAAGCAAGTAACAAAAGGTATAACTCTTCGCGGTTGTCTTTATAAGTTTCGATATAGGCGTGAGACAAAGTACAACAAGCCAATGCCGCAATCAAAATCATAAATTGATAGAACATGGTAAATGGATCAACCATAAACATGCCCATCACATTTGCCGGTACAAACTTACCGCCAAATACTGCAAATAAAATATAAAGTGCAGCAAGGTTTAAACCGACAACAGAAGCTGTTGCGATTAAATTATGATTACGCTTAATTGAAATTAACAGCATGACGACGATTGTTGTCAAAGCAACAATCATCACCGGAGCTAAAGGCATAAGCGTAGAGAATGATACTGTGAAGTTCATGATTATTGGATCTCCACATGGTCAAGTTGAGTAGCTGTTTGCTGAACAGTTTCAACGACTTCTTGTACTGGCACATAACTATTGACCAACCACTGCATGCTTGAATGAGATACATCCAAGAATGTTTGTGGGTAGATACCAAGCCAAACGAGACCAATCGCACAAATCATCAAAATACCAACTTCACGAGCAGATAAGTCTTTCAATGGACTAGTGTAATGTTGCTTTTGTTCAGGATTTGGTTCACCAAATAAAGCACGGTGAATCAAGATCAAGCCATATAAACCTGCAAATACAAGGCTGATAGAAGCAAGAATCGTGAAGACAGGATATTTATTAAATGAACCCATCAAAATCAGGAATTCACCAATAAAGTTACCTAAACCTGGTACACCTACAAGAGCAGCAACGAAGAACATCAAGAAAAATGGCAAGTACTGAAGCTGGCCACGAAGACCACCCATTAAACGTAAATCACGTGTATGTAAACGTTCGTAGATTTGACCAGACATAATGAACAATGCAGCTGATGACAAACCATGTGCCAACATCATGATCATTAGACCTTGGAAGGTCAAAATATTACCTGCATAGATTGCAAGTAAGATAAAGCCCATGTGTGAAATCGACGTATACGCAAGTAAACGTTTCATGTCAGTTTGCTGGTAAGCACACCATGCGCCGTAGAAAATACCAATCAAACCGAAAATAATCGCAATGTCTGCAAACTGTGCAGAAGCTGTCGGGAAGAATGGAATAACAAAACGAAGCAAGCCATACGCAGCTGTTTTAATCAAGATACCCGCTAAGTCTACAGAACCCGCTGTAGGTGCTTGAGCATGCGCATCTGGTAACCAACCATGTAATGGGAATACTGGTAACTTCACCGCAAAACCGATGAAGAAACAGATCATGAAACCATACGCTAGGCCTGCAGGTAAATGGTTAGCTACAGCTAATAAATAGTTGTAATCGAAACCGATCATGCCTGTCATCATGTAGCCATAAACTACAAGACCTAGGATACCGATTAACATCACTAGACCGGCAATCTGCGTGTAAAGGAAGAACTTAGTAGCAGCGTAAACACGTGAACGACCGTTTGAACCTTTATGACCCCATAACGCAATCAAGAAGTAGATTGGTACAAGCATCATCTCCCAGAAGAAGAAGAACAAGAACAAGTCAATCGCCAAGAATACACCGATAACGCCACCTAAACTCCATAATAGGTTTAAGTGGAAGAAACCAACGTTCTTTTGAATCTCGCCCCATGAACAACCAACAGCAAGTACACCAAGTAACGCTGTTAATAACACCATGAGTAAAGATAGACCATCCACAGCTAAGTGAATGCCAATACCGAGTGATTGAATCCACGGTAAATAGAACTCAGCAGACCAAGTTGGGATTTTAGAACCCAACTCGTAGCTATAAGTTCCACTTTGCCAAAGTGCAAGACCTAAGCCCAAAGTAATGAGCATACCAATTAAGGCAATCCAGCGTGGCATAGTTTTGTCGAGCTTATCGACTAACCAACAAATAAAACCGGCAATGAACGGAACAAGGATCAGCGCGGGTAAAATTAAATTGTTTTCCATTTTATTTCCCCACTACCTGAATAACGATCAAGATCATCAATAACACCACTACACCGAGTGACATGCTTGATGCGTATTCACGCAATGAACCTGTTTGACGTGAGCTTGTAAAACTGTTTCCGCCTTTCACGAGTGCAGGAAGAACTAACCACAAACCGTCAATCGGATCACGGCCAAAGATTTTGGCGAAGAATAAATAAGGTTTAACAAAAACGATGTCATACAATGCATCAAAACCAAAAGCGGTACGGCAAATATGTGCCAAACCTGAACCCAAACTTGTTTGAGCGAATGATTTCACTGCACCATAAGCAAATGTAAATAATGCTATACCAACAACTAGACCAACTAGTGCAATACCTACTGCTAAGTGCTCTGCCCCATGCATGCCTTCTACAAATTGTTCAGCGACATGGAATTCAGGAATTTTTGCAGTATTCAGAATATCTGCTACCGGTGCTTTTAATACCGCACCAACAAAAGTAGACAATACAGCTAAAATGCCCAATGGAGCCCAGTAAGTTGCACCTTTAATCTCATGGTAAGGGGTATTTTCTTGACCAAAGAATACAACCCAGATTAAACGGAATGTATAAATTGAAGTCAGGAATGCACCTGCTACACCCACCCAATATAAGGTGTGATATAAAGCAACTGATTGACCTTGTACCCAAACTTCACCAAGAATCGCATCTTTAGAGAAGAAGCCAATAGTCAAGAATGGAATCGCTGCTAATGCACCGCCACCAATCGCGAAACAAGCAAACAGGAATTTGTTACGTTTGAACAAACCACCCATTTTGAAAATGTTTTGCTCGTGGTGATAAGCCAGAATAACCGCACCAGAAGACAAGAATAATAATGCCTTAAAGAATGCGTGAGCCAACATATGGAACAAGCCAGCTTGATACGCTTCCGCACCTACAGCCATAAACATATAGCCAAGCTGACTCATTGTTGAGTAAGCCAAGATACGTTTGATGTCTGTTTGAACAAGTGCAGCAAAACCTGCAACTAACAAAGTTACCGCGCCAGTTACCGAAATGAATTGCATCACTTCAGGAGCAAGTTCAAATACGCTGAATAGACGGCAGCATAAGTACACACCAGCCGTTACCATTGTTGCAGCGTGGATTAATGCAGAAACAGGTGTTGGACCTGCCATTGCATCTGCTAACCATGTTTGCAATGGAATTTGAGCAGATTTACCAGCAGCACCCAAGAACAACATTAATGCAGTCCAGATCGTAAGAGACGAACTCTTCGTCATTACTTCTGCTGCGTGTTCAACGATGTACTGAGTATTCAACGTACCAAATTGTTGGTAAAGCAAGAATAAAGCAATAAGCAAGAATACGTCACCAACGCGGGTCACTGTAAACGCTTTGATCGCAGCCCAACCATTTGCAGGGTTTGCATAATAGAAACCGATTAGCAAGTAAGAGCAAAGACCTACGCCTTCCCAACCCAAGAATAACAACGCTAAGTTGTCACCTAATACAAGCACAAGCATGCTAGCAACGAACAGGTTGAAATAAGAGAAGAAACGCGCATAACCCTCTTCACCACGCATGTACCATGATGCAAAGATGTGGATTAAGAAACCAACACCCGTGATCATACCCATCATGAGTAAAGATAAGCCATCTAAATGTAAGCTAATGCCCGGAGCAAAACCGCCAACATTGAACCATGTCCACAAGTTTTGAACAAAAACTTGCTGACCACTCGTGGTAAATTCCATTCCAGCAATGAGTGCAAATAATGCAGATAAACCTACAGAACCTACACCAATAACTGCTGCAACATTTTCAGAGAGTTTGTCTCGTCCTGCCGCCAATAAAATAAAACCGATTAGCGGAAATAATACTGTTAAATATAAATAACTCATCCGCGCATCTCACTAGCAGCATCCACATCCAAATGATGGAAGCGATGATAGAACTGAAGGACAATCGCAAGACCGATACATGCCTCTGCTGCTGCAAGGGTCAAAATCAAGATGAACATCACTTGCCCATCTGGTTGTGCCCATACGCTACCCGCAAGAACAAATGCCAATGCTGCAGCATTCATCATGATTTCAAGGCTCATTAACATAAATAATAGGTTGCGTCGCACCATTACACCGTAAAAACCGAGTGCAAAAAGGATGGTTGCAACAATCAAACCATGTTCTAAAGGAATCTGGCCCATTATTCTTTTTCCTCTTCTGCACCTGGTTCACGTTTACCTAAGTGGTATGCTGCAACAAGGGCTGCTAGCAATAACATCGCGGCAACTTCAACCAATAATAAATAGTGAGTAAAGAGTGCTTGACCAACTACTTTTGGTCCAATCACTTGTGCCCCAAGCGGTGCTGAAATAGTGGTGTATTCACCACCAAGCATCCAAACTAAAAGCAAGCCGAGTAAGAAACTCATGAGTGCTGGATATGCCCAAGCATCTGAAGAAAGCCATTTACGTTCTTGTTCAACGGTGTGTTGACCTAAGTTAAGCATCATCACCACGAAGACAAACAGAACCATAATTGCTCCGGCATAAACAATGATTTCAAGAGCACCTGCAAAAGGCGCCCCCACGATCATGAAAATACCAGCAACAGCAAGCAATGAAACAATTAGACTAAGTAGAGCGTGTACAGGGTTCGTGTTAGTCACTACACGAACCGTAGAAACGATGGCCACGAGTGCCATCAAATAAAACGGCCACATCATGGTAATAGACTCCGCACATCGATTGGTGCACTTTCTTTTTGTGCTTGACCTTTCTCTTTACCGTTAATTGCCATACCCGTTACACGGTAGAAGTTGTAGTCTGGGTATTTGCCCGGACCTGAAATGAGTAAGTTTTCTTTCTCATAAACAAGGTCTTGACGTACATATTCGCCTAATTCGAAGTCTGGTGTGAGCTGAATCGCAGTTGTTGGGCATGCTTCTTCACACATACCGCAGAAAATACAACGTGAGAAGTTGATACGGAAAAACTCCGGATACCAACGACCATCTTCTGTTTCTGCTTTTTGTAGTGAAATACAGCCAACCGGACATGCAACCGCACATAGGTTACATGCTACGCAACGCTCTTCCCCATCAGGGTCACGCGTTAATACGATACGGCCACGAAAGCGTGGCGGCACAATCTGTTCAGCCGGAACTTCTGGATATAAAATCGTGTCACGTTTACGCGTTGCATGGCTGAACACCATGAGTAACGTACGTACAATTGATCCGAATCCAGCTAGAAATTTATACATTTTGTACTCCCTGCTGTCCTAGGCCTGATTCATCAGAATCACAGCACCAGTCACTAACAAGTTGACCAACGCCAATGGCAAACAAATTTTCCAACCAAAGTTCATGACTTGGTCATAACGCGGACGCATTAAAGAACCACGTGCCAATACAAACATCATTACAAAGAATGCTGTTTTAATCACAAACCAGAATACTGGTGGAACAAATGGAATTTCTAAATTGAATGGCGCTAACCAGCCACCAAAGAATAAAGTCACGATCAATGCAGAGATTAGTACTACGTTGACATATTCAGCAACGAAGAACATACCCCATTTCATACCGCCATATTCAACATGGTAACCTTCTGCCAATTCTTGTTCTGCTTCTGGTTGGTCAAATGGATGACGGTGAGTTACCGCAACACCAGCAACTACGAAAATCAAGAAACCTAAGAATTGCGGAATGACAAACCAAACATCACGTTGTGCTTCAACAATTTCACGAAGGTTAAATGAGCCTGCAATTGCAACCACACCCATTAATGAAATACCCAAGAACACTTCATAAGAAATAGTTTGAGCAGCTGAACGTAAACCACCAAGCAACGAGTATTTGTTATTTGAAGCCCAACCACCAAACAATACTGCGTAGACAGCAATACCAGCCATTGCCATGAAGAACAATAAACCGATACTCATGTCGGCAACACCCAGTGAAGGACTCACTGGGATTACCATGAACGAAAGAACCGCTGTTGCCATTGCAACAGCTGGTGCTAAACGGAATGTAAGTTTGTCAGCAAACTTTGGTGTCCAGTCTTCTTTGAACATGATCTTGAGCATGTCGGCAACGATCTGGAACATACCACCAGGACCAACACGGTTTGGACCATAACGGTCTTGCCACCAAGCAAGTAAACGACGCTCAATAAAAGACATCAACGCTGCAACTAAAACTACAACAAGCAAAATCACAACTGCTTGAACGACAGCATAGGCAATCGGCCAGTTCTCAGCCCAAAGTGGCGTTTGACGTATAATTTCTTGATTCATGAATTACACTCCTAATGCCACTGAAACAGGCTCAGCTAGCGACACCATTGGTGCTAAACCAACTGGGTAACCAATATAACCTGTAGGTAAATATTCAATTACTTGTACCGGCAAGCTTACAGTCGTTTCGCCTGCTTTTACTGTAATGCGTTGACCTTCTTGAAGGTTCAAACGAGTTGCATCTTGTTCGCCAACTGCAAACACAGCTTCAGGAATACGAGTTTCCATTGCAGGTGTTTTAATGGTGAATTCGCCAGAACCAAAAATATGGTGCATTGGAACTAAGCGGAAACTTTCAGGATTTGCAACTACTGGCACTGGAGCAACGTAGCTACGTGCAGGACGTTTTGCCAAGCGATCGAATAAACGAACACCAGAATCACCACCTTTTAAGTGACCACCGACTTCATCTTGGTATTTGTTCCAAGATTGTGGAGAGTTCCAACCCGGAGCCCATGCAAATGGTACTAATGATGATGCTTTTTGCGGACCAACATAACCTTCCATTGAGAATGTTAATGCTGAATCTGGATCAGTAGGCTGTTTAGGTTCATGAACCGATAACGGCGCACGCATTGCTGTACGACCTGAATAACGACGTGGTTCACGCGCGATTTTCAAGCCATGTACACGGTAACCCGCATCAGGTGCAACATCTTGGATAGCTTCGAGTACTGGTACATTTTTCACGATGCTTTCAATTACATCGTCAAGTAATGTCCAATCTACAGCCTTACCTTTAATGCCAGTTTCAATGGCATGTAACCAGCGCCATGATTCTTTAATTGCATATTCAGGCTTGTAGTAACTTGGATCGTAAACTTGATAGAAGCGCTGTGCACGACCTTCTTGGCTTACAACAGTACCGTCACCCTCTGCAAAGCTTGCTGCTGAAAGAACGATATCAGCCTGTTTCACAGTTTCAGTTTCACTGTGATCAAGCACGATTACTGTTTCAGCTTTATCTAATGCAGCTTTTACTTGTGCAGCTGGTAAGCGACGGAACAAGTCATTTTCAACAATAACCAGTGTGTCGTAGTCTTGAGCAAAAGCTTGTTCAAGGCTTAAACCACCGAACAATGCCAAGCCCATAGAGTTCACTTCAGGAACTACAAGACTTAAACCAGCTTTAGAACCTAGGTTCTGAGTTAACTGTGCAGCAGCTTCCATAATAGAAGCATCTTGCAAGCTTGTACCCGCAATAATTAATGGTTTGTTTGCTGCTTTTAGAGTGTCAGCAATGGTTTGAGCAAATGCTTTTGCATCTTCATCTAAACCACTTACAACTTCACCACTTACTGCCGCAGCAACTGCAAAACCTAAACGTGCGATGTCATTTGGAGAAGCAACCACTTCACCAGTTGCAACGTCAGCAAGACGAGTTTGAGTTGCAGCTAAAATGTAAACCGGAGATTTTGCTTCTTGACCAATACGTTGTACAGGCTCAGCCAACCAATCTGGTGTACGTGTTTTTGCAGCCATTTCGCGTGCTTTGTTTTTCGCAGCTTGGCGAACAGACAATGCCATGCGAGGTGCAGTTTGAGTCAGGTCTTCACCTAAGATCAGAACAGCATCATAGCTTTCAATTTCACGCATATTCGGGTTGTAAATACCCTCGGTTTGCATGATAGAGGCAGCAAGTTCAACAAGCTTTTGCTCTTTTTGTGCAATACCAGTTGAGTAGTTTGCCTGACCTACAAGCTCACGTAATGCGTAGTTTGATTCCAAGCTTGCGCGAGGAGAACCAATACCCAAAACTTTTTTGCCTTGAAGCTTAGCAATCGCTTGATCTAGAGCTTGGTCGACAGAAACAGTTGCAACAGTTTCACCATTACGGAACTGAGGCTGACGTGGACGGTCTGCACGGTTTACATAACCTGTGCCAAAACGACCTTTGTCACAAAGGAAGTACTGGTTAACCGAACCATTAAAACGGTTTTCTACACGACGGATTTCACCATAACGTTCACCCGGAGAAATGTTACAACCAGAAGAACAGCCTTGACACACGCTTGGTGCATACTGCATATCCCACTTACGGTTATAACGCTCTGAATGAGTCTTATCAGTAAATACACCTGTTGGACATACTTCAGTCAAGTTACCAGAGAATTCAGATTCTAAAGTACCTGATTCTGGACGACCAAAGTAAACACGAGATGCATTGGCATACACACCAAAGTCTGTACCGCCCGCATAATCTTTGTAATAACGAACACAACGGTAACAAGCAATACAACGGTTCATTTCATGTGCAATGAATGAGCCGAGTTCTTGGTTGTAATGCGTACGTTTTGTAAAACGGTAACGACGACGGTCATGACCCGTCATTACAGTCATATCTTGTAAGTGACAGTGACCACCCTCTTCACAGACTGGACAGTCGTGCGGGTGGTTGGTCATCAAAAATTCAACAATAGATGCACGGAAATCCGTTGCTTCTTTGTCTTCAATTGAGATATAGGTATTGTCAGATGCTGGTGTCATGCAAGACATGACTAAACGACCACGCGTATCTTCTGGATTCGCATATTGCGTAACAGCACATTGACGGCAAGAACCAACCGAACCTAAGGATGGATGCCAACAAAAATATGGGATGTCGATGCCCAGACTCAAACATGCTTGTAGCAAGTTTTCCGAGCCGTTGACTTCATACGATTTTCCATCGACATGAATTGTAGCCATAGTCGAATTCCTTAAGCTTGTTCTACGTTGCTGGTTTGCACGACAGGACGATTCGTCACTTTCGCTTCAAACTCACCACGGAAATGTTTGAGTGCGCCCATAAGCGGCTCCATCGCACCTGGTGCGTGGGCACAGAAAGTTTTACCAATCCATAATTTACGAGTTAGTTCTTGTAAATGGTCGATATCTTCTTTCTTACCTTCGCCTGCTTCAAGTGCTTTAAGCGCTTTAACAGCCCATGGCAAACCATCACGACATGGTGTACAGAAACCACATGATTCACGCGCAAAGAATTCTTCTAAGTTACGAGTGAGCGATACCATACATTGGGTTTCATCTACCACCATTAACAAACATGTTCCCAAACGAGAACCTGCTTTCATAATCGTGTCTGCATCCATTGGTAAATCAATGGTATCTGCTGGTAAAAAGTCAGTTGAAGCACCGCCCGGTAACCATGCTTTGAGCTTTAAGCCCTCACGCATACCACCTGCATGATCTTCAATCACTTCACGCGCAGTTGTACCAAATGGCAATTCCCAAAGACCAGGGAATTTAACTTTACCCGATGCACCATAAATTTTAGTGCCTGGATCTTTTGATTTACCCGCTGACAAGCCGATATACCACTCTGGCCCACGAAGCATGATTGCTGGCAAGTTGTTATAAGTTTCAACGTTGTTCACAATCGTCGGACGGCCCCATGCTCCAGCAACTTGCGGGAACGGTGGCTTAGTACGTGGGTTAGCACGACGGCCTTCAAGCGAATTAATCAATGCAGTTTCTTCACCACAGATATAACGCCCTGCACCCGTATGTACATGCAGATCAAAATTCCAGCCAGAACCTAAGATATTTTCGCCTAAATAACCTTTAGCACGAATCTGTTCTAACGCTTCATTTAGATATTGAGCAGCCTCAATGTATTCACCACGGATAAAGATATAACCTTGAGTTGCTTCTAAGGTATAACCCGCAATTAACATCCCTTCGATCAATTGATGTGGAAGTTTTTCCATCAACAAACGGTCTTTAAAGGTACCTGGTTCCATTTCGTCGGCATTACAGATCAAGTAACGTGGACCACCATCATTTGGTGCCATCAATGACCATTTAATACCCGCAGGGAAACCCGCACCACCACGACCTTTTACAGTTGCAGCTTTAATGACATCTAACACTTCAGCAGGTTTCATGCCTAAAGCTTTTTTAAAGCCAGCATAGCCTTCAAGTGCTTCGTAATCATCAGCACTACGTACCGCTTCTTGTTTGCTTAAACGCCAAGTGAGCGGATGAGTTTCCGGATTACCGTCGCCATAAATTGGTTTTGGTTCAGTATTCATACATACTTCTCCAATAACTGTTTAATTGATGTCACTTCGACTAAACCGTGAGTATCTTCATCAATCATTAAAGTTGGGCCTTTGTCGCAGTTGCCTAGGCAGCAAATTGGAAGCAATGTAAAACGACCATCTGGTGTCGTTTGACCATACTGAATTCCTAATTCACGCTGGAATGCTTCAGCAAGAGTTTCTGCACCCATTAAGAAGCAAGCAATTGAGTCGCAAAGTAAAATTACGTGACGACCTACCGGATGGCGATAGATACGGTTGTAAAATGTTGCAACGCCTTCCAAATCAGCAACACTCATCGACAACAACTGTGCGATGGCATTCATTTGAGCGTCATCTACCCAACCATTACGGCGCTGTACACACTTCAATGCATCCAAAGAGGCTGCACGAGGGTATGGATAGTGACCAATGTGATGTTCGATTTCGTGAATTTCTTCCGCAGTCAAAATCCCTTCGACATTCACACGTGGTTTTTTATCAGTCAAAATCATCATTATGTGTTACCTCTTAGCGATCCACGTCAGCCATAACCACGTCAATGGTCGCCAGATAAATGATTAAGTCAGATACTAAACTTCCATTAATCACTGAAGGCATTTGCTGTAAGTGAGTAAACGTCGGTGTACGAATACGAGTACGATAACTCATGGTCGCTTTATCTGAAGTCAAGTAATAAGTACTTGCACCTTTAACCACTTCAGTCATAAATGATGACTCGCCCGCTGGCATGACAGGACCCCATGAAACGCTCAAGAAGTGCGTAATCAAGGTTTCAATATCTTGTAATGTCTTATCTTTCGGTGGTGGAACAGCCAATGGATGATCCGCTTTGTATGGACCAGAAGGCATGTTATCCAAGCACTGTTGAATAATTTTTAGCGACTCGGTAATTTCACGGAAGTGAACAAGCACACGTGCGTATGCATCGCCTTCATACTCAACCGGCACATCAAAATCGAAGTTTTCATAGCCGCTATATGGACGATATTTACGTACATCAAAATCGATACCTGTTGCACGTAAACCAGTACCAGTTACACCCCATGCGAGTGCAGATTTGGCATCATATTGTGCAACATTACGCGTACGACCAATAAACACAGAGTTTTTCAATGCCGCTGTGTAGTATTCGTTTAAGCGTTTAGGCATCCACTCTAGCAATTCTTTAACAAGCTTTTGCCAGTTGTTTGGAAGATCGTGTGCTGTACCGCCAATACGGAACCATGCTGGATGCATACGGTAACCCGTAATTGCTTCAACAATGTCGTAAACTTTTTGACGGTCTGCGAACATATAGAATACTGGTGTCATACCACCGGCATCCTGAATTGCCGTACCACAGAATAATAAGTGGTTATTGATACGGAACAATTCGTTCAACATGACACGAATCACTTGCGCACGTTCAGGAACTTTAATGCCTGCCATTTGCTCTACAGCCATCACGTACGGCATGTTTTGAGCACAACCACCTAAGTAGTCAACACGGTCAGTATAAGGAATGAAAGAATGCCATGTTTGACGTTCAGCCATCTTTTCCACACCACGGTGGTGATAACCGATATCAGGTACACAGTCCTTCACTTCTTCGCCATCTAACTGCAATACAACACGGAACGCACCATGTGCAGATGGATGGTTAGGACCCAAGTTCAGGAACATGAAGTCTTCATCAGCGTTACCACGCTTAAGACCCCAGTCTTCCGGCACAAAACGTAAGTGCTCTTGTTCAAAGTCTTGTTTCGCTTTGTCTTGCATATACGGCGTATATTCTGTCGCACGTGCTGAATATTCTTTACGAAGCGGATGACCTTCCCAATAGGTTGGCAGCAAAATACGACGGAGCATTGGATGCCCTTCGAAATTGATACCGAACATATCGTAAGCTTCACGTTCATACCAGTTGGCATTTGGCCAGATATTTGTCGCTGTCGGAATGTTTAGATCATTTTCGTTCAGGGCAACCTTGATACGAATGTCACTATTACGCTCAAGCGATAATAAATGATAGAACACAGTGAAGTCAGATGCTGGTAAACCATCACGATGAACACGTAAACGCTCATCCATCGCAGATAAGTCAAACAGCATTACATACGGACGTTCCACTTTACGCAGGAACATAAGGACTTCTTGCACGCGTGCGCGCTCGACCCAGACTGTTGGAAACTCTTCAAAAGTCGCCTGCACGTAAAAGTTCTCACCAAATTTGGTTTTGAGCTCTTCTACGATTGCAAATGCTGGGCGTGAATCAACTGCTGTTGACTCTGGCATAGCAATGTCAGTTTCAGCCATTGGCTTGGCTTCCTATTTAATACAAATTCTGTCAATTTTCTCGATGAACATATCAGTTAGATATGTCAAAACACCGTCAAAAAATTATTTAATCTCATCCATAGAGCGTAAGTTTTTAACGGCAATACGCTCTGCATTCTTACGATCACGTTCTGGCATCATCTTTGGCTTATACACTGGCTGAAGATCATCACCGATCACGGCAGAAAGCGGGCGTCGCTCTAATTGAATCTGGTCTTGTAAAAGCATTAAAGCTTGAATTAATGCTTCAGGACGAGGCGGACAACCAGGGACGTACACGTCAACAGGAATAATTTTGTCTACACCTTGTACTACTGAATAGATGTCGTACATACCTCCAGAGTTTGCACAAGCACCCATCGAGATGACCCATTTAGGCTCTAACATCTGTTCATACAGACGCTGAATAACTGGTGCCATTTTTACGAAACAGGTACCTGCAACAATCATCAAGTCAGCCTGACGAGGTGAAGCACGGATAACCTCTGCACCGAAACGTGACAAGTCATGCACACCTGTTAAGGTCGTTGCATATTCGACGTAACAACATGAGGTACCAAAGTTAAATGGCCACAAAGAGTTTTTACGTCCCCAGTTTACTGCTGTATGCAAGACATCCTCTAAACGAGTCATGAATACGTTTTTATTCACTTCCTCTTCAAGCGGATCCGTCACAATTTGACGTTCTTGCAATGGGTATTGATCAGCATCCGGATTCGCGCGGGTCAGAGTATATTTCATCCCGACTTACTCCTTTTCAGATGACAATGCAGGTGTAGTTTTTGACTTAACACGACCTGATGATTGAGCTGGAATCTGGCCTGTAGGGTCAGTTACGAGCTCTTCAATAGAATTAAAGCGTGTAATTTCAGCAATGTTCATTGTTGGTGAACCGATTTTAACCGCTTCACCTGCTGATTTACGGCGATCTGCTGGTGACCAACTTAAAGCACCTACAGAGAAGGCATAAACAAGCGCAATCAATAAATCAACGACAAAGATCACTACAGTGGTATATCCCAACCACCCTACTTCACGCACAGAAGTAGACCATGCATAGAGGTAAAGTGCCTCTAAGTCGAAGACAACAAAGAAAATTGCAACTAAATAGAACTTTGCAGACAGGCGAATGCGAGCGCCACCAGCACTCACGACACCTGATTCAAACTGCTCTTGCTTAGCACGTCCCCACGATTTTCCCCCGAGGAGTAAGGGAACTGTGAGCATAAAGACGCAAAGAAATGTAACGCCGATCACGAAGGCGATAATCGCCCAGTCGTATGGAGTAATGGCACTCATGCGGGGATAACTCCTGGCAGGCCTATTATTTAACAAAGAATGTATGTATTGGCCTTCAAATACACCAAACACAAAATTAATCCCGCCAATTGTACCTGATTTCTAATTTCCCATGCTAGTTGAAGCGTCTTAGTCTTTCGGATGATTTTCTAGACAAAACTATTCATCTATGTGTTGTAAGGGGGGTTTCACAGCACATAATCGGTTTATTTAATTGTTTCTTTGTTTATGATGATTTTTTTCATTTTTTAATTTTAGAATATTTACACAGTTGAAGCGCTTATTAACTTTTTATAACTTACTTTTTTATAATATTAGTTTGTTTTTTATTGTATTCAGCTTCTCCTCTGAATTATGATGAATGTTTAATCATGCATAATATTTTATTACTCTTGGATAAGAGTATTTATCATTAAGGGCAGCTGATGCCATACTCACTTCGTGAATTTTCATTTCTCTCCTTTTTAAAATTTTTTCTCCTATTTAGCTTCATTATTGCGACATGTTGTTTCATTGGCATTGCATCTCGCCCATTAAGTTTTCTTGCATTCTTTTGGCCTGCCAATTCGGTTTTGCTCGGATTGCTTATTCGTTTTCCAATCACACGCCGACCAAGCGCATTTTTCGGTGCCTATATAGGATATGTGATTGCTGACTTATTTCAGGGCACTCCATTTGCTCTCACACTTGTTTTAACAACATCAAACTTTCTTTATGTTGTTACTACATTTGCGCTCTATATGTTTTTTAATCAACATATTAAGGCGGCCTATCGCGGCTATTCTTACCTTTTTTTATTTGGATTATGCGGAATAGGTAGCGTAGTAGGTGCATTGTTTGCAGCAACTTTCGTGCCTATGTTTAATACCAAATTTATGATTGGTGGCTTGTTGGATGAGTTTGGTTACTGGTTCACTTCAGAACTGCAAAATGCCTTGCTTCTTTTACCTATCATATTGAACATTCCTCAATATAGTCAGGTTAAGCATTACTTTTCAAGAAATCGTGGCCTACAACCAACCGACCTTTTACCTTTTGGCGCTGTGCTTATTTCGATTGCTGCTAGCTATTATGACTCTGGCCCGGGTTCACTCCTCTACCCGATTGCTGCACTGATCTGGTGTGCTATTCGCTACAAACCTATTGTTGTTGCACTCATTACTAGCTTTACCAGTGCTTATATTATTTATCATGTCTCTGGCCATTACCTTTTGCTCTATCCAAACGAATATTTCAGCAATACGATCTCAATCCGAATTGGGTTAATTATGATGACGATTGCCCCACTTACGGTTTCTAGTATTAGTGTTTTGCATTCAGAGTTAATTCAAAAGCTTCAACATGCCATTGCACATGATGAACTAACGTCAAGTCTGACTCGACGCCAGTTTTTACAGTCGGTCAGATTACTTCAAGAAAAAGTACAAAAAGAAAATAAGACCTCAGCTTTTTTCATGCTTGATGTCGACCACTTTAAGCAAGTTAACGACAACTATGGTCATCAAATCGGTGATCGGGCGCTACAAACTTGTGTCACCACGATTCAAAATATTTTACATCCTCATGATTTATTAGGTCGCTTTGGAGGTGAAGAGTTTGCCATTTTTATTGCAGATACCACCAAGGAAAGTGCATTTGAACTGGCTGAACAAATTCGAATTAAAATTAGTCAGCAACCGATTTATATTTATGGGAAATTACCAATTTTTATACAGGTGAGTATTGGAATAAGCTTATATTCCCCATCTTCCCATCGAGCTATTGAAAGTTTATTTAAAGAAGCAGATGACGCTTTATATCAAGCAAAACGCCAAGGACGTAATCGAGTGTTTATATCTTTATAATTTTTTCATTTCATCATCTAGTGTAATGAATTTTATACAATAACCTGTGTTTTGCCATGTATGCTAATAACAGATAATAAGGAGAAAAATGCATGACTCTAGAATATACGCATAAACCAAACTACTACTTGTTTGCACAATTACTGGTGCGACATATAGAAAGCTATATTCACAAACATCCAGATGCCAACAATGCAATTTTTGACTTGCGGGATGTCTATGAAATATTTAGACAGGATTTTGCGTCAACGACAACAAACCTAGAAGGTATTTTGCATATTGCAGATGAATATAAAATAGAAACGCTTAATGGAGATCAACCTCTTATTCAAAAATACCAGATTGATGCAAAAAACAATTCGTTACTGATCGATTTTAATTCCGATGCGTTAACCAGCTTAAGAAGCGGAAAACCTATTTTGGAACCAGATGCGACTCAACTATAAATAGATCAATAAAAAAGCACCTTATGAAGGTGCTTTTTTATTGGCTTTTAAAGGAGGCTGTTTAAAGCGTTTTGCTGGCCATGTCATGATAAAGCGAGCGCCACCCAAGGTCGGGCTTTCATCCACTTTAATTTCTCCGCCAAACCAGTAGGCAATACGGCTTACGATAGACAACCCTAAACCATAACCGCCCGACGCACGTGTACGGCTATCGTCTAGACGGGCAAAAGCTTCAAATACTCTTTTACGGTCTTGTTCAGGAATACCTGCGCCGTCATCTTCAACACAAACAAAGGCCATGCCATCACTGTGGATACCACCGGTAATCCGAACTTTATTATCACAATAACGAACCGCATTACCCACCAAGTTTTGAACAACACGATGTAAATAACGGCGCTCAGCATCTACTTTTACATAAAGTGGAGGAGCAACCAGTTCAATTTCTTTTTGCGTTTTTAAAGCTTCGGTTTCGACCGCAACCTGATCCAACACATCAAATAAAGTAATTTCATCAAAATCTAGTGAAGGTGTACCCTGCTCTAGTTTTGCATAAGTCATGATTTCATCAATTAAGGTATTGAGTGCTTCAATATCTTTATCAATCATATCGACCTGATGCATACGATGGTTGTAATCATCTTCTTCTGCCAACATTTCTGTACCAAAGCGAATACGGGCAACAGGTGTTCTAAGCTCATGAGATACGGCTCTCATTAACTCACGCTGAGCCTCGATTAAACGCTGAATATGATCAGACATGTTGTTATAACTTGATGCCAAGTTTGCCATTTCGTCACTTCCCTCAATAGGAACACGCAATGACAAATCACCAGACTTCATACGGTTTAATGCATAACGTACTTGGCGAATTTTACGCTCTAGCGGCAAGATCAACCCATAAACACCTAGACTCAGCAAAAATAAGCTAAATAAAGTAATCCCTGCTGAAAGCTGCAAAGGCATCCAGTTAAACATCGGAACTGGTCCAAGCACAAGAACCCGTGTAGGCTGATTCGGAATTGGAGAGACGATTGAAATGGTTGTACCGCGGACTGTCGCACTGTCTTTGTACAACATGACGCTTTGGTCTTGGCGTAAACGCCCAATTTGTTCGGAGTCCAGATTGATATCTTGAATATTGTAGATATTAATTGGGTAAGAGAAATGTTTTTGAATCTTGGCAAGATATTCTTGTTCTTGCCCCGGATAAAACATTAGATAATCAAGTACAAAAATAGGGAGAGCCTTCATTTGGCGCTCAGTAATTTTGTCGACTTTTATAGATAAAAAATGCTGAGGGTCGTCACGCAAGCCAATAATGATATACGCAATACTATTACTGGCATCGTAACGGACAACAGACTTTTGAGCTTCGATTCGTTTTTTCTCGGTACGAGATAACTCAACCTTGCTTGCATCAGTATAATAAATTGGAAGTTCCAATAAATCTGACGCATCTGAAACCCAGTCTATTTTCTGTTGTTTCCCCGGTTGTCGAGCGACTCCCTCACTAATGACATAAGAGATACCATCAGTTAAAGATTCTCGGTATTCTTGTGCCCGTTGATAATTGATAATTTGTACAAGCAAATAACCAAAGACAGCAACCAAAACAACAAGAATTACCAGTCCCGCATATATTCGCAGGAATATACTGTGTTTAAACACTCGACCAACCTTATAGGAAGTTTATTCAGATCTTATAACCCATTGGTTTCTTTAACGAACAAGTAACCTTTACTACGTACTGTTTTAATACGTTTTGGATTTTCAGGATCATCACCAATTTTTGGACGAATACGTGAAATACGGACGTCGATTGAACGGTCCTGACCATCGTATTCGATACCACGTAAACGTTCGAAGATATCTTCACGCGATAAGATACGACCAGCATTTGATGCAAGCAACCATAATAGGTCATATTCTGCGCTAGTGAAGTCAACAAGTTCACCATTTAGCGTGACAGAACGGCCGCCATTATCAATTACAAGGTCATCGAACTCGATACGTTGAGCAACTTCATCTTCTACAGTTTTATCTGTGCGACGTAATAGTGCACGGATACGCGCTAAAAGAACACGTGGTTGAACTGGTTTAGCAACATAGTCATCTGCGCCCATTTCCAAACCAAGTACCTGATCCATGTCTTCTGTACGTGCAGTCAACATCAGAATCGGTTGATGGTAATGTGGACGAACTTCACGGCAAACTGTTAAGCCATCGGCACCCGGCAACATGACATCCAAGACCACTAGATCTGGTTGTTCACTAATAATACGACGAATTGCACGGTTACCATCAGTTTCTACACCAACTTCCAAGCCGTTGCGAATTAAATATTCTTGAGTTAATCGCGCTAAGCGCTCGTCATCTTCAACGATCAGAATCTTTGGTAACTTTTCTTCTTGGCTCATATCATTGCCCCTATAAATCTCGTTTCATGCATCTTAAAAATCTTGCAGATACATTCGTTTATCATTTGCAATATACACACGTTTACATTGTAAACAAGTAGGCGTTCACCAAACTGATACATGACCATCGTATTTTGTTGCATTTTATTAGCCTTTGAATTTTCACGTGTTTTTAAGATTTATTTATTGTTATTAAATTTCATATTCTATTCATATTTCCAATGTATGAATATTAAACAAATTATTTCTCTGTTTAGTTTAAATTTATTTAAGTGTTTGTTTTTTGAGTTATCCACAAAGTTATCTATAAGCGTTTTTTAACAGCTTTGCTATGCTATCTCCCATCAAATCATACAGATAAAAAATTACTAAAAAGTCAAGATTGATCTGCTATGAAAAATCCCGTATCTTGTGTTGAAAATAAACTTTAACTACTAAGTCTTGTGTTTATCCCTCAAATATCGTGGCATGTTTTTTGCTCGGTTCAAACGGTCTATGAACATAACAAAAGTGACAATGGAGCTATGCTGGCATGAGCGTAATTACTTCGACTCCCGGTCAAATTCAGGTGATTAAGCGCACTGGAGATGTTGCTGCATTTGATGCAGAGAAAATTTCAGTTGCGATTGGTAAAGCTTTTCTTGCTGTGGAAGGTCAACAGAGTTCGGATTCTAGCCGTATTCATGACCGTATTACCCAGTTGACGGAAATGGTCTTAAATACTTTTACTCGCCGTTTACCATCGGGCGGTACGATCCATATTGAAGAAATTCAAGATCAAGTAGAACTTGCTTTAATGCGTACTGGGGAACAAAAAGTTGCCCGCGCTTATGTGATTTACCGTGAACAACGTGCTAGCGCTCGTCAGCAAACGAACTCAAACCACCACCCTACTTTACAAGTTACCGACAAAAACGGTCAGCTTCAGCCACTTGATTTAAGTGCATTGCAAGCAACTGTTTCTAAGGCAGCTGAAGGTTTGGAAGGTATTGACGTTCAAGCCATTGTCGATGAAACCGTTAAAAACTTATATAACGGCGTAAAAGAAAGTGATATTGCCACTACAATGATGATGGCAACACGTACCCGTATTGAACAAGAACCTAACTACACTTACGTGACTGCACGTTTGCTTTGTAACGAATTAGTGAGCACTGGTTTAACGTTCTTAGGCTTATCAACAGACACACCTGAAAACAATGCACTTGAAGCATTCTTGAAAAAAGGTGTTGAGCTTGATTTGCTTTCACCTGACTTGCTTGACTTCGACTTAGAAAAATTATCAGCAGCAATTCAGCCAGAACGTTCTAATCAGTTTACCTATTTAGGTTTACAGACTTTATTTGACCGTTACTTCATTCACTCAAACGGCGTTCGTTTTGAATTACCACAATTATTCTTCATGCGCGTGTCGATGGGTCTTGCACTCAATGAGCAAGATAAAGAAGAGCGTGCAATTGAGTTCTATAACTTATTGTCTAGCTTCGACTACATGGCTTCTACGCCTACGCTGTTTAACTCAGGTACATTACGTCCACAGCTTTCAAGTTGTTACTTAACAACAATTGGCGATGACCTTTATGACATTTATGGCGCAATGCGTGACAACGCGATGCTTTCTAAATGGGCTGGCGGTTTAGGTAATGACTGGACACCTGTTCGTGCCTTGAACTCTTATATTAAAGGTACTAACGGTAAGTCTCAGGGTGTTGTTCCATTCTTGAAAGTTGCGAACGATACAGCTGTTGCGGTAAACCAAGGTGGTAAGCGTAAAGGCGCTGTGTGTGCATACCTAGAAACTTGGCACTTAGACATCGAAGAGTTCCTAGAGCTTCGTAAAAACACGGGTGATGACCGTCGCCGTACTCACGACATGAACACTGCGAACTGGGTTCCAGACTTGTTTATGCAACGTGTATTTGAAGATGGTGAATGGACATTATTTACCCCTTCTGAAACTCCAGACTTGCACGACTTAACTGGTGCTGAATTTGCTGAGCGTTATGCTTACTATGAGTCTGTAGCGAAAGAAACTAACATGCTACACAAGAAAGTACGTGCTAAAGACTTATGGCGAAAAATGCTTTCTATGTTGTTTGAAACTGGTCACCCATGGATCACATTCAAAGATGTGTGTAACTTACGTTCACCACAACAACACGTTGGCGTAGTTCACTCATCTAACCTATGTACTGAAATTACCTTGAACACAAATCAAGACGAAATTGCAGTATGTAACTTAGGTTCGATCAACCTTGTACAACACGTTCAAGGTGGTGTATTAGACCGTGAAAAGTTAGCTCGCACTATTAAAACAGCAGTACGTATGCTCGATAACGTGATCGACATTAACTACTACGCTGTACCACAAGCGAAAAACTCGAACTTGAAACACCGCCCTGTGGGTATGGGTATCATGGGCTTCCAAGATGCGCTATACGAAATGGGTATTGCTTACGGTTCAGACGCTGCTGTTGATTTTGCTGATGAATCAATGGAAGTAATTAGCTACTACGCAATTGAAACATCAAGCAACTTGGCTGTTGAACGTGGTGCTTACTCAACATTCAAAGGTTCATTGTGGGATCAAGGTATCCTTCCAATCGACTCTTTAGAAATTGTTGCGAAATCTCGTCCAGAGCGCATGTTCGAAGTTGACCGTACTCAACGTTTAGACTGGGACACTTTACGTGCCAAAGTTCAAAAAGACGGTATGCGTAACTCAAACGTGATGGCGATTGCTCCAACTGCAACCATCTCTAACATTTGTGGTGTTTCTCAGTCTATTGAGCCAACATTCCAAAACTTATATGTGAAATCTAACTTGTCTGGTGAGTTCACTGTTATTAACCCATACCTTGTTCGTGCATTAAAAGAACGCGGTCTTTGGGACACAGTAATGGTTAACGACCTTAAACACTTTGAAGGTTCAGTACAAAAAATTGCTCGTATTCCTGAAGAATTAAAAGCAATCTTTGCTACTGCGTTTGAAGTAGATACACGTTGGATCGTTGATGCTGCATCACGCCGTCAAAAATGGATTGATCAAGCTCAGTCGCTTAACCTTTACATCTCTGGTGCAAATGGTAAGAAACTTGACATCACTTACAAGATGGCATGGTTACGTGGTCTTAAGACGACTTATTACCTCCGAGCTTTAGGTGCAACTTCTGCTGAAAAATCTACAATTAACACAGGTGCTTTAAACGCAGTTAAACCTGCGACTGTTGAAGCAGCAGCTGTTGCTGCCCCTGTTGTAGAAGCGAAGAAACCAGAAGCAGCGGTTGAAGAAGAAGGCTTCACTCAAGCAGCTCCTGTACCAATGGCTTGTTCAATCGACAACCCTGATTGTGAAGCTTGCCAATAACATTCAATAAGGTTGCTCTTTTTCACTAAAGAGCAACCTTAAAAGAGGTAAAGATTATGCTTTCTCATCTCAGCCATAACTATATGCTTGGTGTTGGAGTTTTAATCTTTGCCTTTATTTTCTTTTATATGCCGATGGTTTACGCATTTATCACAATACGTAAGCAACAGCGTAAACAAAATAAGTTGTAGTGAGTAGAGACCAAAGGCCCAAAATTTGGTCATGCATCAATAAAACTTAATTTTGTTTACACATTAAAAGCGTATAGTAGGGACATCTTCGTTTAAGAGATGTCAAATATAGATATATACAACGAAGAGAGAACAAAAATGTCTATCCTTAGTTGGGACGATTTTGAAGATGATTCGCAAAAACCGACTACACCTGAACACAAGTCTGCGCCCGTCCAATCGGAAAAAGCGTCAGATTCGCAGAATGTATCTACTGCGCAGCCATCATCGCCGAGCGTGGCAGCTCCACAATCCGCTGGAACCCATTCCGTGCGACCAACAGTTGCCTCCGATACAGTGGCTAGAGCCGCTCAAGCCTTAGAACATTTAGACGTTGCCCCTGGCCTTGAAGAGCTAGAAATGGGTGCTCAACGTGTTCAAGTTGACGACAAAGCAATGATTAACTGTCGTGCCGATTTGAACCAACTTGTTCCATTTAAATATGAGTGGGCTTGGCAGAAATATCTTGACGGGTGTGCAAACCACTGGATGCCTCAAGAAGTTAACATGAACCATGACATCGCACTTTGGAAGTCTGAAAATGGCTTAACTGAAGACGAGCGTACTATTGTTATGCGTTCTTTAGGTTTCTTCTCGACTGCGGACTCTTTGGTTGCAAATAACTTGGTATTGGCGATTTACCGTCACATTACTAACCCTGAATGCCGTCAGTACATCTTGCGTCAAGCGTTTGAAGAAGCAATTCACACTCACGCTTACCAATACTGTATCGAATCTTTAGGTATGGACGAAGGCGAAGTCTTCAACATGTATCGTGAAGTTCCATCTGTTGCACGTAAAGCAGCTTGGGGCTTGAAATATACTCAATCTTTAACTGATCCTAATTTCCACACAGGCACACCTGAAAACGACCAGCGTTTACTTCGTAACCTGATCGCATTCTACTGTGTACTTGAAGGGATCTTCTTCTACTGTGGCTTTACTCAAATTTTGAGTATGGGTCGTCGTAACAAGATGAACGGTGTTGCTGAGCAGTTCCAATACATCTTGCGTGATGAATCTATGCACTTGAACTTTGGTATCGATATGATTAACCAAATCAAGATTGAGAACCCTCACCTTTGGACTGCTGAGTTCCAACAAGAAGTGGTTCAAATGATTGTTGAAGGTACGATGCTTGAAATCGAATATGCACGTGACACAATGCCACGCGGCGTATTGGGTATGAACGCAAGCATGATGGAAGAATATTTGAAATTCATCTGTAACCGCCGTTTATCTCAGTTAGGTTTACCAGAGCAATTTGCTGGTGTAACGAATCCATTTGCGTGGATGTCTGAGATGATGGACTTACGTAAAGAGAAGAACTTCTTCGAAACTCGCGTAACTGACTACCAAACTGGTGGTGCGTTAAGCTGGTAAGTTTAAGGATCTACTAAATAAAAAACCGCTATCTATAGCGGTTTTTTTATTACTCAAAATGTCATAATTTCTTAAATATAATCAATCTTTACCCGAGTACAAAACTGAGCCAACTAAAACAGCTTGACCTGCAATGCTAACTTGTAATATTGAATCTGTTTTCTCAACTGTCACTAAAACTCGCCCCGGTTTTTCTATTGCGAAGCCTTGATATCCCCAATAAGTTACTTTCTGATCACATTCGATTAAATCGTGATGAATAAGGTACGCTCCCGCTGGACCATTTGCATTACCAGTTACAGGATCTTCATTAATACCGATTGCAGGGGCGAACATTCGGCCATAGGTAATAGGTTCTTGCTTACTACCCTCCAAGACAAATGGGAAAAAACCATTGCAGCCTATTTCAGCACTAATAGCTTTCAGTTTTTCATTATTCGGAGTTAATCCATCAAGCGTACCTCTGCTCAGCATGGGCACCATCACCTTGGAATGCCCCGTCGTAACAACTTGTATTGGTAAGTCAGCAAAATCATTCATACTTACACCCAATGCGCTTGCGAGTTCAGTCCGTTGACTCTCATTAAAAGGTGATAAAAACTCTACGCGACCTTGAGTCATTTTCACCAATAACGCTTCTGGACTTCCAAATATTGAAACGGGTAAATGACCAGCCCCCGTTTTTGCGATTAATGGATAGTCTGATTGGTGGCCAGTAGTTGCACGTAAAAAATGAGTAGCGATCGTCGCATGTCCACAGATCGGGACTTCATGTGTAGGGGTAAAATATCGAACATGTATGTCATGGCTTTGATCTTTAGGTGACAAAACAAAGGCAGTTTCCGAATAGCCTGCGAATGCAGCAATATCTTGCATCTCTTGAGTCGTAAGATGGTCCGCATCTAGAACAACCCCTGCTCGATTTCCTGTATTTGGTTTGGTGGTAAACGCATCAACTACATAAATGGTCGTCATGGCAGAACTCCTCTGTTGTTAACATTGTGATCTCAGAAATAGCTCCTGCCATAACCAGAAAATCTTATTTAATTGCAACGACACATGCCTTAGCTCAAAAAGGTTTATAGTCGCCTCATATAATGAGTTTTGATTCTTTGTACTAGTTATTTGAATTGTATAAATCTAAACATCGGGGATACTATAGTTTTTATTGCAAACGCATTTTCTAAATATGGAAAGGTATGAACTGGGACGATACTAAAATTTTGTTAGCTATTGGACGAACTGGCGGGTTGAGCCGCAGTGCAAAATTGCTTGGTATTAGTGTTTCTACCGTACATCGCAGAGCTGTTGAACTAGAGAAAAGTCTCAATGCGATTCTTTTTTCTCGAGACAGTGATGGCTATACACTCACCCACGTTGGAAAACATTTTTTTGCTTTGGCTGAAAAAGCAGAAGAGCATTTAATAGCGATGGAACGGTACAACGATCAAGGGCAACAATCATTGTTCCGTATTGCTTTACCTGAGTTAATCGGGCAGCAGTTGCTTCAATCAAAGCTAACAGCATTGCAACTAAAGCACCCAGATTTACAATTAGAAATCTCAACGAGTGTTGTTCCTGTTGATTTTTCCCGACGAGAAGCTGACATTATTCTTCGACTTGTTCGTCCAGAAAGTGGGCGTTACATTATTCGGCGACTTGGCCAACTGGAGTATGGGCTTTATTGTAGTAAAGGTTATCTTGCTAGTTTCACAGAGCATGCTGAAACCTCTGATGATTTACTGAATCATCGTATAATCAGTTGGGACAGAAGCCTTCAATATACGTTCTTAGCACAATGGATGCGTGAACTCACCCAAGATGCAGCCCCTGCTTTGTCTTTTGATAACATGCACTCGCAACTACGAGCAGTCATTGAAGGACAAGGAGTTACAGCCCTGCCTTGTTTTGTTGCAAAAGCTTCGGGTTTAGTACCCATACTACCTGAGCAAACTTTAAAACAAGATGTGTGGTTAATGCGTCATTTAGATACTAAGGATAGTGATTATTCAACGTTGATTAGTGAGACGATTGAAAAAGAACTACAAGAATATTTGTTGTGATAAACATTAGCTTTTATTCTAATTTTGAATTCGAAAAAGAAATTTTAAGTTAAACCGAGTTATGTCTCTCTCAAGTTGTAGAGAGTGATTTGTAGTTAAAATGATTGGCGAGAACTATCAAATCTGCTCATAAAAAGCCGATTTGTATCAAAATCGGAATTTTGCTTTTTTTGTAGTAGATAAAAATTCTTAACACCATGATTTTAAAAACCTTTTTAAATGTGGTTTTAGATAACACCGATTATATTAAATAGAATACTTAAGATAAATCATTAAATTTGAAATCTGGAAATTTAGATGAAAAATACTGATATTTATTCATATCAATATGTTTTACAAATGAAATTAATCCACTAACATGGTTAAAAAATCCAATAGGCGACTTAAAACCTTCATGTTTTGCTACGGCTACTATTCCATATTTATTGCTAGCATGGACTAATCTATCAATCCTTTTTAGCATTACTTTTGATAATCTTGGTTCATGAGTATCAACTAATAAACCTAATACAATTTTCCTAGATCCTGGACCTAAGACTACAGTTTTTTCTTTATTTTCTTTAAAGCCATGTTTTCTAATCGTAGAAATTACTTTCCTTTGTAATTCGCCAATAGATAAATTAGAGGGTAGATTGGTAGGAGTTGAAAAGGTTAAGTCATCTGCATACCTTGTATATGTTAATCCCCAATTGTCTGCTAATTCTTTTAAAGCATTATCTAAGTGCCTTGCAACTAAATTGCTTAGCATGGGGCTTGTTGGTGCACCCTGAGGTAAAACACCTAAACGAGAATTATTTTGATAAAACTTATAGTCCTTAAAAAAAGTATTATTAGATTCTTTAAGTAAGCTATGCATATTAGTAGGCAATCTTATTGTTGTACAAATTCTTGCTAATTCAAAGGATAATAAGGGTGTATAGCCTAAATCTTTAAATATTTTGTAAACTTGGTATTCATTAATGCTATAGAAAAAGTTTTCTAAATCAAATTTAAAAATCCATTTAGCTCCACAGTGAACTTGAGCACATGGCTTAATTCCACCATTTTTACTAAAGGCATAAGAGGATCTAGATACAGTTGTATGTTGTAATATTTCTTCATTGAGAAAAGTTTGTACTTTTAATAACTTTCCATTTACAGAATGTATATGTCTTAGACCGCCATTTCTCTTGTGAATAGCATACATTTTATAGTTAGCTATTTCTCTATTACGTAAAACTGTAGAACGCAAAAAATGATAGGTAACTCCTGTAATTTTAGCTAAATGATTTAAAGTAAAAATTGTTGGTAAATTGTTTTCTTTTAAATTAGTCGAATATTTTCTCAGTTGTTTAGCTTTATTAGCCCCTAGTTTTTCTACTGACTCAGTATAGAGTTGATGTAGTGACCAAACTTCCATTCACCTAATCCTTTGGACCTTGTGTCCATTATATGTGTGTGTCTACAAGACTCCGATGGCTTCCTTTAGGGGCACACACATATAAAGGCCGACTTGATCGGCCTAACGTGAGTTCTTTCCAAAAATATCTATCCGATATTCCCATCTACACTTGTAGAATCAGTTAAAGCTCCCTTAGAGAGCAATAACGGCTGAATGGTAAGTTTAATCACTACACCAAGAACTAGGAATATAAAGGTCTTGATTCCATTTTGGAATAGTTTTTTGATTTTTATGCAGAAAATCTCTTCCTATAGTTGTTAATCTTAGAGTGTCTCGATATAAGAAATTTAAAGTTATGCATTTTTCTAAGAAGTAGTTTAATAAACTAATATCTATATCTAACTTCATAATTAAACTAGTTTTACTAATATATCCTTTTTGAATTAACTCTAATATATCAATCACTTGTTTAGGAGTAATTTGTGATTTTTCTACAACTTTATTTTCTATTAAATCTTGAACCCATTGAGGTAGTGTTCTATTTGGAAAAATAGGGGTCCAATTTTCACTCGAATACCAAAACATTCCTGGTATATTGTTAGGAATACTATGATAAAAAACTATATTGGACATAACATCTCCATGCCCTTTTCTACCTTTTTTATAAATTTTAGTTTTGCTTTCGCATAGTTTTATTATATCTGTTACACGGTCACCCCATCTAACCTCTAAATTATGGGAATAATTATATTTGCTATAAAAATAAATTTTTTTAGATTTTCTATGTTTTCTTGTTGAATGATCTGAACCAATAACATTCTTAATAATATTGCTCTGTGCATTAGTATTACGTGTAAAACTATATACATGAAAATTAATTAGACCTAAACTCCACCAGCTTTTGAAAGTTTTATTATTTAACATACTATTAATGAATGAATATACTCTTTCTCCACTCCCAATAGCATCATCTATAAGTACTAAGTTTTTAATTTTATTTTCTCTTAATTCATCCAGTGAACAATGCTCAAATAAATTATTATGGGCTTTTCTATAGCTCGAAATTAGTGAGTAAATAAAATCTTCACTACCCTGTGAGGAAGCTGGTCTTTTTGAAATCTCACCTAAGTCGTTCCAATAAGGAAGAAATTTTTTATTTTCATCTTCTTCTAACTTTCTTACTGAGTATAGGGCATATTTTATATTTGGAATAAGTTTTACAATTTCAGTCTGTAACCATGAGGCATATGTATCTCTTGAAACAAATTTGAGTTTACTCAACATTAAAAGTGCTAGTTCCTTTTCATCTTCATCAAACTGACTAAGCCATTCTTGAATATCTCTAGATCTGTAAATTTTTTCAATTGATAAATTTTGATAGTCTTGGTTATTCATACATATATAAAATATTTATAGTTACATCCATTATAGTAGCGTTTAGAGATTAGTAAAACTTTAAAGAATAGTTAATATTTCCTGAAATTAACATAATACAGCTTATGCAAAATATAATTTTTATCTGATATAAATCATAGTCTTATTTTAAAAAATCCCAACTCATAGTACTTGGGCTTTTTTAATGATTTGTTATCTTCCAGGATTACTTATTGATTAACTCTCCATAATTTCATGTAATCCCTTTTAGTCTAAAGCTGATCAATATCTAATCTAAATCCTTCATATGTCGTAAGAGTTACTAAACTTTTGAATTACTGAAATAGAAAATAACAACTTATGTGTCACATGACAAACAGAAACGATGGCTTATGTCCGCTAGCTCAAATCCAAATACCCAAATACAGCCTTTTCAACTCGCTGCTGTAAATCATTTAAATCACTTTCCCCTACTATGCCTGCCGCGTTAATCATTCCTTTACTTAAAGCAATTACATCTTGCGCGGCTGTCTGTGCATGTGAAACGCCAGAACGTTTAAGCAGATCAGTAATTATGGTTTCTAACTCGTGTTGATGCTCACTTTCCTCAGTGTCTTTTCCAATGAGTTCTGAAGCAAACTCTAGTGTTCGTGCCAACTGCGGACGGCTCAATTGATGTTGCACAGCAGCGTGCATGATGAGTTTTAATTTTTCTTTTAAGTCTGCGGTATCGTGTTGCTGTATGGCTTCAACAATACGATTTGAAAGCTTGGCGCGCTCACGTCGAATTAACTCGACGATTAAAGCATCTTTAGATGGAAAGTATTGATATAGGCTACCAATGCTTACGCCAGCGAGTTCAGCCACGGCATTTGTGTTAAATCCAGCAAAGCCTAATGACTCTAAAATGCGAGCAGCCGCTTCTAAAATAGCTTCAAAGGTAGCTACTGAGCGTGCTTGACGCGGACGTTTGCGTGGGTCTGGAAGTGCTTCTGACATGGGTCGAAATGCGAGTATTTAATGTGAGCAATCACTCATATACTGACTGAGTCATATTGATATGACAAGCAAATGCTGTCTTTTCAGTTGAACTACAACTCGGCTCAGTCACGGAGTGGTTATGTCTAGAACCTATACTTTTTTTATTCATTTAAGAGCTTTACCTGCTTGGTTGGCTTTACCACGTGAAAAGCGGGCTGAGTTTAGTACACAAAAGCTTGAACCGATTTTTGAAAAGTACTCTACTGTAAAAGTTCGCTGGTATGACGTTGAAGCGTTTAGTACTAAAGCCAGTGATATTGCTGTGTTTGAGACTACATCTCTGCAAGATTATTATTTTGTGATTGATGCGATTCGAGACTCTGAATTTTGTACTGTGCCCTACTTTGAGTTTGTAGAGATTATTCCAGCAATTGAAGATGGATATGTTGAGTATGAAAGTTGCTATACAATTTTGGCATAGAATTGGAAATCATGGCATTAACAATGCTAAAAACTCATGTAAAATGATATATCAAACACTATTTACGAAACATAGAAGTTATTCGAAAAAATAGAGCTATAAGGCTCTATTTTTTATATTTAAATTAATTTTCAGAAAAAAATTATATAATTTATTTAAATGCATTATTAATATTTAGAAATAGGAATAAATTAATGGATATTGAAACAACTGGGGTAAAAAAATATGCATTCCAAGATCTTGTATGCATTTCTCTTCTATTAAACCTGCACTTCACCGAGAATGTACAATTTTTTGTAGAGCCAGAGAATAGTGAAGATGCAAAGCTAATTACTGATGATCTAAATGGAATAAATGAAATTGAAATACAGGTAAAAGGCTCCCAAGAGAGTGTGACACCAACTAATCTAGCCCAACATTTAGCCCATTTTCCTAAGGGGAAAGCAGAGAACTGTCTTTATGACCGTTTGATAAATAATCCTCACCTTCTTGTTGTCTTTGTTATGACAGGAAGATGTAATGATGCAACATCCCCTTTTCTTTCTATGTTTGATAACTTCTATACACCACATAAAACCACGAATATAAAAAAAGAAAATGTTAAAGCAATTATAAATGAATTTAACAATATTGAAGCTGATACCGCAGAATCCGAATTAACAACAAATAGGAAAATTTATATCAATAATCTTTATAATAAATATAAAATTTTAAAAGTTAAAAAAGCTTTTGAGAGGTTAATAATTATAGAAAAAGTTACTGATAGTAGTCTTTTAAAAAATTGCTGTGATTCATTAAGAATAAACTATACAATCCCTGATGATAATCATCAATCAGTTATTGAGCGTTTAAAAACAGTAGTATTTGATGGCAAATCCTCAAAACAGAATATTTTTAATATTTTTAAAGAGGAACTTTCTAAATTTATACCAGAAAATATATATCCAACAAATTATATTAAACAAGGTATTGAAGATAATTTAAAAGAGATTCTTTCAAAAAAAAATGCTCTATTAATTACAGGGTCACCGCGTATTGGTAAAACTTACATATCACGCTGGATCACTGCTGAATATTCAAAAATCGGTTTTGAAATAAAAGAAACTAGTGACGTAGCAGAAGCATCTCGTTTTATAATGGATCCTTCTAGCTCTAAACGCCTTGTATTAATTGATGACCCTTTTGGAGCAGCACATTCTATTCCAAATGCATTACATGCTTTTCAACAATTTAAATCCTTGTTAAGCAGACTAAGTTCTAATAGAAAATTAATTACAGCCCAAGTTCAAGATAGACTATTAGAAGTAGCCTCTGCTGAAAGCTCTGATGAAATTATCATCGGGGATCATAATTGGTTGAATTTAAATAAAACTAATCCTATCTTTTTAAATGATTTATGGAACTCATTAGCTAATAAATATTCAGTTCCTAGTAAGTTAAAAGATATTGTATCTACTAAATTAGTAAATAAGGAACTATTTTTAGAAGCAGGTTGCTTGGAGTATTTAGCTATTCATCATTCTGAACTAAAAAATAATTTTAATTTAGAAAATATTAAACGTTTATCACATCAAGATGCTAAAAATTTAGGAAATGCATTAGCAGATGATGGATATAAACCAATTTTGAGAGCGTTAGCTATAGCTACAAACCATAATATAGAGATTTCTATTGCAGATTTAACCTATATCCTTTATGAAAAAAATGTTCAAAATATATTATCTATTTCTGATTATATGTGTACAAGTATGTCATTAGGTCAAATAGAACCTATAGACTATACAGATACAATTTTAATAAATTATGATCCTGAATAACAAATAACAGATAAAGATGATAAATTAATTGAAAAATTAGAATTTAGAAAAATATTGAATACAAAAAATTTAAAGGATATTATTTTTTCTCATCCATTTTATCGATCAGCTGCTGAGTATTTAGTCCAAAGAAATACTGCCAGAAAAGAACATGAGATTATTGATCTTGTAAGTAAAGGGATATTCTGCTTATCCTCTAAAACATCTCGTGCCACTACACGTAATCTTGAATGGATTTTTTATGGTCTAAAAGAAGCAGACAATCAAAGAGCTTTAGTAGAACTAGCCATAAAAGCTTTGAAATCCAGTTTCCCCTCTACCAGAGATATTTCATTTCAATTTTTAATCAACAACTACAACAACTTACCATCAAACATTGAAAAGAAAATAGATACATGGTCATATTTAGTTTCAAATTCTGAATTATTAGATAATGCTGTCTGGGTGAATGGATAACCAATTTATCCGATGGGAAACGGCATAACATTAGAATCAAATTTAGCGAACTATTTTGATTCTTTTTATGACAAACCCTACTCTTCAGAGTTAGATCCATTTTTTGAAGAAAATAATATCATTACCTCAGAAGAGGCTTGGAATTTCTTACAACTAATTGAAAAATATCCTGAGAAACTTACTATTTACGCTATCTCAAAATTACTTAGCTATGATGAGGCTTTAATTCGTTCTAAAGCAATCAATATTTGGTTAAGAATTCCAAGAAATGATGATAATAACCTACTTGAGCAAGTCTTTCTTGAAATTCATCCTGCTATTGCAAATAGTGCTTTAGAGAGTATTGTCAAAGTTTGGAATGACTGTGATAAAGAAAGGCAAGAATTACTACTAAATGGACTAATAAAACTTGCTTCACAGCCTGCAAATGCATGTCAAATGATTGAGTATATAGTGGTTTTTGATAGAGAAGGACAAATTGAAAATCTTCCATGGATTATTTTCGGCAAAATTTTGTCAACTTTATTAGACTCAATCCCAGAGAATATTTATATAAGTGATCATCGTCTATACCACATTGTGGATATATCTATTAAATATCTTGAAACATCTATGCTAATCTCTATTATGAATAGTTGGCTGAGCTGGCTAGAAAAACAAGTAACTATAAAACTACCTACAGATTATGCCTTTGGGTTAACTACAATATTAATAAAAGCCACAATGAATCAGCCAGAACTAAGATTTAATTTTATTAAGAAGCTTTTAAATTTACATGGAACTGGGGCTGCTGTTAGAGTTATTTTTGATTTAGTATATGAATGGGATAATTTAACCCAAAAAGAAAAAGAAATGATAATTAATAAATTAAATAAAGAAAGAGTGGATAAATATTGGTTACAGGCAGCTGCACTTATTCAAAATAATATTCCCGATGAACTATGTCAATTGCTTCTTCCTCAAGATATCATCTTAGATATACCAGAATCTTTATTTACACTGGATAAAAAAAATAATGATCTGTTTCTAGCAGTTATTCGAATGTACTTAGGTCATCCACAACCTCTATGGTATCTAGGTACACATCATCGAGGAAAAAAATATTGGAAGCCTGTGATTGAACAGATTATAAAAGACTCAGCACATCCTCTATTCAATAAAGCATGGGAAGAAATATATTCATCACAAAATGATCACTACGTTGCTTCTTTTGTAAAACAGCTAAGTCCTGCTGATGTTGAAAAGGTCTTCGAAATATTATTAACAATGAAAATTAATACTACTGATAACTATATGCCTGAGACTTGGAATTTAATTTTCTCAAAAGTAGAAGATCCTTTAGTTAAATCCCGCTGGCTTAAGACAATTTCGTCTTATGCCAATGAAATATTTGACAATTTATCTCAAATAAACAAGTGGCTCATAGACTCAGAAATACAAAAAGATTTTTGGAAATATTTTAGCAATGATGTCGAACTTCTTAATATATCCTATATGCTCTATGAACATATAAAACCTAATATAAATAGTACTTCTAAAAATGATTTAGAAAATAAAAAAAATATAATTGAATTATTAATTAAGATGTTTAGAAAAATTCCACCTATACATTATTCCTCTTGCCAAATTTTAATAGATACGATTTCTGATATCGGTGCAGATAATATTATTTTTGAGGAAATTACGAGCTACAAATACTCACTCATACAAAAAAGAAAAAATAAAATTATTAAAGAAGAGGATATAGAAGCTATTCAAAATTGGGTTTATTAATAAACTCAATTAAAGTAGTAAAAATCATATGATATATGATTTTTACTACTTTAAATAATTTAGACTAGTTAATTGAAGTCATGAATAAACAAATTAGTATAGTCAAGCTACTGATTTTTATATATGATTTAAAAAATTCAATACTTTTTTAATACATGGATACTAAAAAGAAAGGCGATATTTTTGAAAATTTTGTTTTTGACTACTTTTCAGCTCTAATCCAAAAAGGTTATATGGGGCTTAATCCAAGTCACACTAAAATTTACAAGAGAGGTGGTCCCACATGTTTGAACAACTAAAAGCTTATTTATAAGTGATACTCTGCTCTAGTTAAGCTACCTTATTTTGTTGTGGTAGCTGGTCATAGTAAAACTCATCT
>NZ_JBBAXE010000010.1:0-152720 GCF_059800965.1 Acinetobacter sp. LT1 | reverse complement strand
TCTTCTTGGTCTACGTGCCATAAAATACTCCATATATTGATGTTTATAACATCATTTGGGGAGCAAAATATCACTTATAAGTGTTGTTCAAATTTCCTGATCCACCTCTGTTATATCGAAATACGTTTATATATAAATTAAATTACAAATAAATATTATATTTATTACCAAAATAAAATATCTATTTTAAATTCTTTTTTTAATAAAAGTGCTACAAATAATAGAGCCAATCCGATTGTAATTAAAAAAACACTTAAACTGATTAATCCATAAACAATTGTTATACCGCCTAATATAGCTAAAATATAAAAAATAATTACACTGATTGTTGGCATTTCAATTTATTCCACTACTTAAAATAAAAGCAATTTATTCTATCGAGTTTATAAACGATTGCTGTTTTCAAATGTTGATTACACTATTAATTTGTATCATCATACATTAATAATGTTATTAAACTTATTTAGTGTTAATTTAGTTTAATAGACAGTGATGAAGTTCACATAAGTTTTATCTAATTTCAAAATAATGTTTTTCAGTCACAAGTTTAATTTTTAAGTTTTTATATAAGCGTTCTTTTGAGTCTTCTAGTGAAGGAACAACTTTTTCTGCAAATTTATCTTCAGTCATCAGTCTTGCATAAGTTTTGTAGCCAATGATTAACTTTTGAGGTTCTTTACCTGTTTGACTAAACTCTTCAATGAGTTTATTGACTTTCTTTGCTGTTAAATCTGCCATCTTTCTTAGCCCCCCTTTAATTTACTATTTTGTTATACGGCTTCTTTGTGACAGAAATATGAACCGTAATTTTTTGTAATTTTCATGTAAATATTAACAATTATTGGTCTACAGCATACTTATCAGTTCAAAACCAGCAAAGCAATCAATTCAACTATTTGATTTATATTTATTTTATTTAATTTCAATTACTTTTAATTGAATAGATGTCTCCATAGAATGAAATATGTTAATCTAATAAAAGCTTCATACATATAACAACTGTAAATAAGAGGAATAACATCATGAATTACCAACATATTATTGTACCAGTAGATGGTTCTGAGATTTCTTTAGCAGCAGCTCGACAAGCAGCTCACATTGCAAAAGCATTTGGTAGTAAATTGACCGCCATTAGTTTGGTTGCGGTAGATCCTTTTAGTGGCGTAGATTTTTATTACATCTCACCTGTTGTAAAAGATTATTTTGTTGAAGCACGTGCCAACGCAGAAAAAACTCTCGCAAAAGTTAAAGCTTTATGTGCTGAAGAAGGTATTGATGCAGAGACTCAAATCATCCAAGGTGAAATTTCTTCAGATGGTATTTTGAAAGCCGTAGAAGACTTAGGTTCTGATTTGATTGTGATTGGTTCGCATGGCCGTAAAGGTTTCCAAAAACTAATTTTGGGAAGTTTTGCTCAAGATGTTTTAAATAGCACCAAGATTCAAGTTTTAGTCGTAAAAGAGTAAAATTCTTGAAAGATAAAAACCCAATCCTATGATTGGGTTTTTTAATAAAATAACTTATAGAAATTTTACACCCACTAAAAAACCCTATAGAATAGTTCACTATTCCATCAATTTCGTGAGTCACGCCAATGAAGTAAGTCTTTTTTCTCATCAATTTTTTCTTTTTTTGATGTGCAAAATAGACTATTTTTGTGATTTACCGTCTCTATTAAAAATTATCATTCTCCTATTTTGTACATCCTGTATTTATGAGGTTTTTTTATGACTCAGCAGGCATGTGTAATATCGCAACTTACCTTAGAGTTCCCTTCAAAGGTAATGTTTAAGCATCTAAATTTTAGTCTTGAATCGAATCAGGTATCTGCCCTAATTGGTCGTAATGGCCAAGGCAAATCTTTGCTTATGCAATTTTTAAATGAGACGCTTGCATTAGATTCAGTTGTTACATCAGGGCAAATATCCTGGCATGTAAAACATGCGTATTTACCTCAATTGCATCGTTTGACAGCACTGACGATTGCTGAAGCCTTAGATATTTTAGATATTTACGATGCTTTTAAAAGAGTTGAACAAGGTAATGCCGACTTCGATGATTATGATTTATTGGAAGGTAAATGGGACCTGCCCACTTTATGGAACAACCTCTTAGAATCTGCTGGTCTACCAACAGATTTAGATTTCCCAGTTAAAAATTTAAGTGAAGGTCAAAAAACCAAATTGGCTCTAAGCTGTTTATTTTTAAAATCAGATCACTATCTATTACTTGATGAGCCTAGTAATCATCTAGATCAGGAATCTAGACAATGGTTAATCGATCATTTAAAAAAACACCCGGCAGGTAGTCTTATCATTAGCCATGATCGGACTTTATTAAATGAAGTCGATCATATTTATCATTTAAATGAACATGGTCTACATCACACCACCGGAAATTATGAAAAATTTTATGGGCAGTATCAAACCAATATTGCAGCTCTAGAGCAATCTATTCAACAGAGCCAACGTGAAGTTAAGCACATGAAGCAAAAGCAACATGATGTATTAATGAAAGCTCAAAAACGAGAGCGTGCTGGCAATAAATTAAGAGAATCAAATTCTCAAGCCAAGATTTTGCTCGACTTTAAAAAGGAACAAGCAGGCCAAAGCATTGCTGTTATACAGTCTCAACACCAACGTCAGATTTCGAACAGTCAAAATGATTTAAAAGATAAGAAATTGTTTCTCGAAACGGTTAAACCTCAACAGTTTTTCTTCCCGTCTTTTCATAAGAAATCTGGTGAAATTCTGCGGATTAAAAAATTGAAACTGAAACATGGTACTCAAAAACCCATCGATCTAGCTGTACAAGCAGCTCAAAAAATTCACATAGCAGGAGAAAATGGTATTGGAAAATCAACTTTACTTAAGGCAATTCATGCAGAGAACAATCAACCCTGTGACAGCATTCACTTATCTGTAGAGTGTTTCTATCTCGACCAGAACTTTAGCTTTTTGTGTGATGAAATGACTGTTATTGAAAATTTATCTCACATGAATAATGAACTTTCAGAACTCGAATGGAGAAATTTGCTAGGTCAACTTCGAATTCGTGGGGATAAAGGTACCCAACTATTGTCTCAGTTAAGTGGTGGTGAAAAATTAAAAGTAGCTTTATTGGCTCTTAGCCAGTTAAATCCTGCACCTGAACTTCTGTTATTAGATGAACCAGAAAATCATTTGGATATTGAATCTAGAGAGCTACTTGCTAATGCTATTCAGAGTTATGAAGGTGCGGTATTGCTCGTTTCACACGATCAACTGTTTGTTGAAAGCTCGGGCATTCATGAGTCATTTTCCTTAACGTAATAGTTAGTAATATACCAATTTTCAAATTTACTAGTTCTCATTTGAGAGCTAGTAAATTTCATCAGTTATTATTTTTTCACTTTATTTAATAACTCGAGGTCTAAAGTATATTTGACAGTTTTATTTTTACGAGCACTATTACGCATTTGATAAACTTGAATAATATAATCACCGTCAACTGGTAAAGTAAACTCTCCTTTAAAACCTATAGTTGAGCCAATCAATAATGCGTTATCTTTACCTGGCTTCTTACCAGGTGCAAAAATATTTATGTAGGCTAAATTCCCCAGACTATTGATATCAAATTTTAATATTTGGCCTTTTTTTGCATAAATTCTATACCTTACATCATCGTAGCCCTGAAATTTTCCAGTTAAAGTGGTATGTGGTGAACTTTGTAAAAAATTAACTTTTTGCTCATTATTTTTGGCATAGATAGTGAACGAAGTAGCTGAAATAAGCGTAGATAGTAATAATGTTTTAATGATTTTCCTCAATTTATTGACCCTCGAAATTATTTTTACAATGATTATATTAAAAATAATTTTTATAAAATTTTACTTTATGTATGAGTTTGATGAGTAGTAGTTGCTTTTTATAACCAGTAACAAATAAAGTATCTTAGAAATCTAAATTATCTTTCTTTTCAATAATTATTTAAAAGTTAAAGTATATGAATAATCTATAAGTCTGGAAGAATTTTTAATGAATATTATTATTCGTGATGAGCAAGCCGAAGATATTGAAGCCATTGAAGAATTGACAAAAGCAGCTTTTCAAAATGCTGAGCACACAAGTCATACCGAGCATTTTATTGTTAATAGTCTAAGAGATCACGGACAACTTACTATTTCTCTAGTTGCAATTGAAGATGAGTCTATTATTGGACATATTGCTATTTCTCCGGTTGAGATTAGCTCAGGCGAAATAGGTTGGTATGGTTTAGGTCCTATCTCAGTTCATCCAAATAAACAAGGATGCGGTGTTGGCTCTCTTCTCATCAATAAATCACTAGAAAAATTAAAACAACTTGCCGCTCAAGGATGTGTTTTATTAGGTGATCCAAATTATTACAGCCGATTTGGTTTTAAAAATTATCCTGAGCTAATTTTTCCTGATGTACCGAGTGAATATTTTCAGGCTCTAACTTTCTCGGGCAATATTCCAAAAGCTAATGTCAAATACCATGAGGCTTTTAATGCAACGCAATAATAAAAAATTACTATCTTCAAAAGAAAACTCCTAAAAATAGGAGTTTTCTTTTTCATTGGTTTTGAACAATATTTACTTAAAACATTAGCTTTTATTTAACACGCTCAATTTGGAAAACTTCAATATCGGTAGGCTTAACTCTATGCTTATCTACCTCACCAACGACACGTACTTTATCCCCTGCTTTTAGTTCAAGAGGTTTCCATAAGTCATCATCGATATCAATTATGATTGAACCCGTAGCATCTTTTAACTCAAAATGATCCCCAGCAATATGCTTTACGATCGTACCAGTTAAAGTTACTCCAGATTCATCAGCCAAAGTTTTTACTTTAGCCACCGTGACTACATTTTTTGTTGCTTCTTTTAATAAAGCAGCATCTGGTTTAGCCATCACAGCACTACTTCCTAATAAAGCAAATCCAGCCAACGCTGTTAAAAGTATTTTTTTCATGACGATTACCTACTTTTTAATATTCTTAGTTATATAAACAAATTCTTTTAAAGTTATAGATTTAGCTTTTGTGGCTTTTTGTATCTTATTAGGATCTTTTTTTAATGAGAATAAATAGTAATATTAAAAAATTTCTTTAAGTTCTCTTTTCCAACAACTATTTTATGGTCTTTATTTTTTCGTGAATTTACTTAAGAAAGCTTTTTCTTAAGTAAATTAAACTCAGCATTTAAATATCACTTCATTGTTAGGCAACAAGTTGTCCTAAACTCAATAAAATATTTATGGCTTCTGTCTCGTCCTCAGTTTGCATAACAATCATTCTGTCATAAGAAATTCCACCAACCTCAATATAAATTTTTGGATGTGGAAGCTGAGGGATATAGACTTTTAGTGGTTGATAAAGAGCAAGAAGATAACCAAATGAATCATAAGGATAATGATCATCTTTTAATGTCTTCTTTATAACAACATAGTTGTTCAATATATTTAAGATAAAACCGTATTCATTTTCAGAATGAAATTTAGCGTCCATACCTACCTCCTTGATTAGTTAATATTTTTATAATCAAATTTAAAGGTTAAATTTCTGATCTGAGGATATTTGAACTAATTTACTTTAAATATAGAGTTCTATTTAAAATAATTAGTGTCGAATTTAAATATATTTAAAACCGAGTGTATTAGTCAACATATTTTGAACAGTGCCATTAAAAATAAATCTTTTGAGTTACAAATCACACTTTAAGACAAAAATAAAAAGATATAAAAAAGCCCATCTTACGATGGGCTTTGGGCATTCAACTAGATTATGAATCTTTATCCATTGAATGAGGAGTTGTGGTTTTATCTTGCTGTTTTGTGTCGTTTTCACCTTGGCAAGCACTCACACTCAAAGAAATAAAGGCGGCTAAACCCAAGGTCGCTATAATTTTTGTCATGTTTCACCTCATGAGTTATTCAGATTGATGAGTTAATAAATACTTTTTATTAGTTTTACGATCAGCATAGGTTTCTAGGCTTTTTTGTAGATTTAGCGCAAAAATGTAAAGCTATTTAGTTTTGACTTTAAGTGCTCATTTAAATTTAACTCAACAATTTCAAAGCCCAGTACCTAAAATAAACTTAAATTAAATATTAACTGAATGCCTGAGCGTTTTGAGGAGTAAGTCATATAAGTGATCCACAGCTTTAGACTCCAAAGATGCCCGACTCCGATAAACAGCGACCTCCATAGGTTCTAAAGGTCCTAAGCCATGATCAGCACTTAAAATAGTTAAATGCTCAGGCGCACTACACTGTGTGAACACAGCAATTGCTAAACCACTTTCCACTGCTGCAATTTGACCAGCTAAACTTGAACTGTTGTATACTACCCGATAACGGCGTCCCTGTAAGGCCAAAGAATTAATAGCACTCTTTTTGGCTTGACTAGTACTTTCATAAACTGCAATTGGGAGTGGATCTTCTCGCCAGAGTTCAAACTGTGGAGAGCCTACCCACACCATTGGTTCATGAAATAGAAGTGTTCCTTGACGAGCGTTATCTCTCGAAATTAATGCTAAATCTATATCCCCAGTTTCTACCCGTGGTATTAACGAAGTAGACTGCTCACAAATTAATTCAATTTCAACACCTCCATAACGTGGAGCAAAACGCTTCAGTACGGGCGTTAAATATTTTGCAGCATAATCATCGGGCACCCCAAGGCGTATACGCCCCTTCAGCTCATCTCCGTGAAATGCCATTTGGGCTTCTGCATGTAAGTCGAGAATACGGCGCGCATAACCTAAAAGCAGCTGTCCTTGAGACGTTAATTCAATTTGTCGGTGCGTTCGTATTAAAAGTTGGCAATGTAGAGCTTCTTCAAGTTTTTTTAGTTGCATGCTAACAGCTGACTGTGACCGATATAACTCAGGTGCTGCGTTTGATAAAGAGCCTGTATCTACTACGGTGACAAAACACTTTAGCCAATCAATCTGTAAATTTTTTAAAGTCATTAGAATTTATCTATTCGATTTTCAAATAGTATATAAAAGAATTATGCGCTTTTCTTTATTTATTGTCTCTTTCATACTGAGCTTATAAGAAGTTAAAACAATTCATTTTTTAACGTCGCTAACAGTAAATTGATTAACAACTGAATAACTCGTTAATCACTGTCCTTACTAACAATTTTATCACTTCGTATTTCTTAGGTATTACGCACTAGGAGGAGGTTTATGCGCCTAAATAAACAGATGCTTGCGTCACAAAGTGCGACATCCACTTTCGTTTTACTTTGGGGAAGCGCTGCGATTTTTACTCGATGGGGACTCGACAGTGCCTCACCTATAGCATTATTAATTCTGCGTTTTGCCACAGCTTTGTTTGTTCTATTGTTAATTGCTATTTTTAGAAAAAGGCTTTTACCTAAGCATGGAACTCGAAAGCAAGTTTTATTAACTGGACTCCTTATTATTGCAGGTTATTCAATTTGTTATTTTAAAGCCATGGCTCACGGAGTCACCCCTGGTTTAATGGCCACAATCATGGGAATACAGCCAATCTTGACGCTTTGTCTTTTAGAAAAGAATTTACAAAAAGAGAGATTATTAGGTCTATTGATTGCTTTAGCCGGACTCATCCTTTTAGTGTGGAAAAGCTTAACTATGTCTTTTATCGCTCCAATCGGAATATTCTTTGCTTTAGCAGCACTGATCTGTATAACTTTTGGGGCCATCATGCAAAAAAATATTCAACAAGCCCCAACAGATGTCTTACCGCTCCAATATGTAGTTAGCCTTGTAGTTTGTTTATTTATAGTTCCATTTGAACATTTTGAAATAACGTGGAATTCACAACTCATTATTTCGGTATTATTTCTTGGAATTTTAATTTCTGTAGTTGCTCAACTTTTACTTTACCGTCTTCTAAATCAGGGCAATCTTGTAAATGTGACAAGCCTATTCTATTTAGTCCCTGTTGTTACTGCACTTTTAGATTTTTTAATTTTAAAAAATAAGTTGCCGCTTGCAGGCTTAATAGGAATGATTGCAATTTTAATAGGCTTAATGCTTGTATTTAAAAAGAAATAACTCATTTAAGGTAAATTATAAAACCCTCGACTGAGGGCTTTATGCTGAGTTAAAGACTACTCTAAATTTTTCCAATCTTTACCAATTTGAGCTAATGCTGGCAGTTCATCGCTATTAAAAACATTAGAATTACGATCAATAGCAAATCGATAGATGGGCACAGAATCAGCTTGAGTTTTTTTATAGAAGCTGAAATTTTCAGTAATGTGGTAATTGCCAGCTTCTGTAGATTTTATAGCTGCACCTGATGGAATATGGATATAACTTTCACATTCCACTTCAACATTATTTCCAGCAAGATCTTGGTAGGAAAATTTCATGTTTTGATCCTTTCTAAATTTTTATGATTGAGAAAAACTTAACATGCTATCTGGCCAGATTATTGAAACTTTTTTCAACTAATTGTTTAAGTGTGTGTATTTAGTTAAAACTAAAAATATTATTCAAGATAAAAATCTTATCTCTAATATTTCTACTCTATCTCACAATCCCAATGCTTTAAAAGCTCGTTCATCAAGTTCTTTAAGCTCCTCAAGTGTATACAACCGTCCTTCTGGATCAAAAAACTTCTCAAAGTCGAATTGTCCTTCTTTATATAGTTGATATCTTTTAGGCCCTAACCACTCTTTTTGAAAGAAATCATCTGTTAGTTTAAAAAACTCTTTAAATGACATATTTGCATCTAATTGGCCAATTAACTGTTCACGTTCATTTTTAGGAATATCCCTAAATTTTCTTTCATCCATAATAAAGGCTCGGCTACCAACTAGCTGACCATCTTCATGAGTTGGAACTAGAATACTGCGGCAATGAGGATGCAAAGGCGGAACTTTTTTTGTAGGATCATTGATATTCCACACACTACTATCGAGGGCTGCACATACTTTTGAGGTTCTACCATCAAGCACACTTACAAATCTGACATATTCAAACTTTAACTGTTTATAGCTGTGTAAATAGGCCTGATTGGATATATGGCTTCGAATCGTACGCACAGTTCGTTCAATATCAATCTTAGAGCTATTTAGTAGTCCATCTTCATATTTAAGGCGTTTAGTCCCTCGAATCCTTTGAATAATTTGTTGATTCGTTGCTCCAGTATTGAGGCCATCCCGAATTGCATACTCCACTCTTTGACGGGCCACCTCTGCAATTGTAGAAAATAACTCATCTGCCAATGCTCCACCTGCTAAAGGAACACGTTTAGCAGCTTTATAGAGCTGTTCACCTTTTAATTCTTTATGTTTGCCACCAAAAATTTTTGACATATATCTGACTTCATAGACAGCCAATGCCACAGCAGAGACAGTAAACGTATCAATGAGTGCATCATTCGTTACATTAAACCATTGAGAAATTAGTGCACGTATCTCTTTTAATGGAGCTGTTGAGTAAAGTCCGCCTGCTAGCGCTGTTTTTTCCTTTTCATTTAGTCCATCTAACAAATTACTTAACTTGGTAAGCATGTTAACTGTTTCGGAATTAAATAAATTAAGAAGTTCATTGACCGATCTTGAAGATGCTCGATATAGATAAGCTTGATGTTGAGTCAGAACATCAAAAAGTGATTTCTGATGAAGATTAACCATAAAAATTACCTCTACAGAATTGCCCTTTTTGTTATTTTCTATTTGTTTGTCTTACCTTATATAATTTGCTTATTATTAATATCTCTAGAATAAGTTATGACTAACAAGTGTACCTACGTAAAGTTATTTAGCTAACAGCTTATCCTTGTAATTTATATCTTTATAAACTTGTCTCGTGTCTAACTACACAATCTCTTTAATGCTGAGTAAAACAGCATTACTCGGAATATTTTTAAGTATTTTCTTTTGTTGTTTTCGCCATTCTTTATGAAATTTTTTAACAGATTGTTCGGAAAAACTATCTCTATGCTTCTGACAATCAGTATCTTCTAAATTTGGTGATTGTATACATGGCCACTTGTTTAATTGAGGTGTTAAAACCGCATTACTCATCAATGATAATTCTTCTAATCTAATTAAATTCATATTTACTTCCTTGCTTATATCTGGCTCCTGATGTCTTCGTTCAAAACTTTATTGAACCTTTAAAAGATAGCTATTGTTTTATTTCCCAAGCCAATCAGAGCCTACACAAATACCACATCCATAAAAATGCAAAGTGCAATTTTTGTGTATTGATTTACCAATGATGTAACTTGCTATATGCCCAAATAAATTAATTTTAAATAGAATGAAAAGCTATTTATAAGGTTTTCTTCTCAGTTGCTCCAATTTCAGATATACTGACCTTAGTATGAGATGAGCCTTATATAGTTCATTGGTAGATCAATGAATGACTAAGCCCTTCGCTTTCGAGCAAGGGCTTTTTTAATGTGTGTAATTTGGAAAAATTACTTTTATCTGACTCAGCAATTCAAGCCTTGGTTTGCCTTTACTGAACAGGTCTGTTAGATTGGTCTTGTTCATCAACTCCTATTGTCGATGAATACTGAAGCCTGATTCGTAGCATCAGGCTTTTTTCATGCTTAAATTTTATAAAGATCGGAATAGCTTTTCTGATAAAACCCTATAAAAATTAAAAAGACTATGATCCTAAAAACAATTTCTTTTCAATAGCGCGGCGTCTAACCAATCCAGCCAAACGCTTACCACCTGCGTTTACCCATACATCAAATTGGTTTGCGGCCCCTTTGTAATCTCCTGAATTTAATTTTTTTAATAAGGTCGATTTTTTAAAGGCTCCTACGCCGATGTTATAACTCAGAGAGACTAATGCGTCGAATTGATTTTGCGTTAAAGGAACTTTTACAGCGCCATTGACTGCACGCTCAAATATTTTCAAATCATGCTGCATATATACTTTGGCCTGCTCAAGAGTACATGTGTCACCTTTTTGAACGCTCAAACCATTTGGGTATCTGGTTGTGCCATAACCAATGCTCCAGACACCTATGCCATCATCATAAGCACTGAGTCTTAATCCTTCAAAATTACAAATATGGTTTACCCCTACCTGACTCAGAGACATCTCATCTACCGCAAAACCCATTTCCTGATCGCCATTGTCTGTTGCTGTAGCAATCGAGCTATTTGTAGCGGCACGTGACCGAGACTGAGTAGTAAAAAGCTTGCAAAGATAATCCAATATTTTTTGCATCTAATCCTCTGTCATCTTACTTTTTCTCTGTAACCCAAAGTGTAATATACCCTTGAACTACAGGCTGTCCATCTGCTCTATAGGCATTTACTTTTATTTGCATATCGCCAACTTTCCATTCTTCATCAATTGTTGCGACGACTTTAATATCAGAATCGGCTTTGGCGACATAATTTACATTCATGCCTTTAGGTAACCATCTTAAATGTTGAGGAATAGATGCTTCGGTTAGTACACCCATAACAAATTCTAATCCATTACATATGGCAATAACGTGAACTGTTCCTATGTGATTTTCGACTGATTTATTCTTTTTGATGAAAGCTTCACACACGTCAGCATCTAGTTTTTGAATAATTGGATTTACTGTTTGAAAATATGGAGCAACACGGCTAACAACTTTTGACAACAACGTTAATCCACCTGGTATTGCTTTCAATGTTCTAAAAGCGAGTAAAACGTCATTAATTGGTGGTACAGCGTTATGTTTGATTTGGTTGGCAAATTTATAAATATAATTACTCATAGTTTTACTTCTGGCTGAAAATAAGAATTTAATAAATATATAGCCTCATATCTCTAGACTCATTGCTTAACTTTCATGTTTTTTAAGTCATTAATGATAATTTTTGAATAACATTTTGGGTTTGTTTTTGTTCAACCACATACGCTAGAAATTAAAATGCCCAATATAAAATTGGGCTATAGATTATTCTTCGACTTCTATAGGATCGCCATCTTCAGGTCGAATATGTCGTTCACCATCATCTGCTGGATCGACACTAGAGCCATCTTTGGTAATGCTGTTATACAACTCATCCTCTTTTTTATCATCGATGAATTCTTCATCTGCAAAATCAAGAGGCTCTTCATCATCGTCAAAATTTAAGGGTTTTTCTTCATCTATCATGAGATTTATCCTTTACTTCACTTGTGTCATTCCATGCTTAAATAATTAACGGCTACATTCAACATGAAACAATCATCATTTATGTAACAGACACTTTAAGATACATATAACAAAGAAAACCGCCCTCAAAGGCGGCTCTTAAGCTCTAAATTGTTAAAGATAGTTGGCGTATTACTTTTATATATTTTAAGAAGGTAGTTTGTTATTTTTAATATAATCATCTGATTTAAAATAATTAACAATCATTTCTGCATTTTCTTCTTTTACAGGTAAAGTAGTTACTGGAATATTTTCATTTACCATACTAAAGCCTTGAGGGACCAACTGAGAAATAGGAGGAAATTTAGCTTTACCTCCATCAGTGATTCTTTCAATAAAACCTGCAAGCCATAAAATAAACTCACCTTCATTATCAAACTTAGGCATAAGACTAAAATCAATTTTTACCGAGCATTGCTCGATGGGTTTGGTTAAGCAGTCTTCAAAATTAATAAAATTATACTTTAACTTGAATTCAGTACCTTTTATCGCATTACGAATAAGCCCAACCAAACAATTTAAATTTTCTATTACATCATCAGAAAACAAGTTGTCATTTTTAATTTTTTTATAAACCTTATCTGCTATAGCTAGATATTTTGGCATCGTAACCTCCTATCTTCTCATGCGTATATTTATATACTTCTTTAAAGTATTATTTTTTTATGTAAGATAGGGTAAAACTCATAAACTAAATGTAAGAAATACAAGGTTTTCGAAATCCAATCATTAACCAAACATCAAAAATATTTAAAAATGTGAAACATGCAACACAAAATACCAAAATAAAAGAAGATTTTGAAAAATTTTCTTTCAATTTATTTTTATAGATGAGCAATGCTTCCAATACTAACTTACCATCCATTTAAGATGAAATATACTTATACAAGATATTAATTTACTAAGATATTTTTTAATTTTTATTGTTTTCAAGGTGATTCAAAATACTACTAATTTTTAAAAACAAATAACCGAAAAGTAGTCCATTAAATATAATAAAAAGACCTACAGTGACCATTTCTTTAGACCACACTTGGATAATGTCTAAATTATCATTTCGAGTTTCAACTTGCCCGTATGACAAAATAAAAGCCAAGCCTAAGACAATTCCAAACAAAATCACAACCCATGCTACAACTGATGTAGTCTTACTTTCTTTAAAAGATTTCTTCACTTCATGCATAATTTTTCTTGATAAACTTCTAGATTTACATATTCTTTTATATTAATTGGCTATGTAATTAAAGTTTTATTTCTTTAACTTTTTGATAAAAATGTTATTAATTTTTATATTTTGTTTATCAAAAAATATTAATTAGTATATTTAATATTTCTGTAACCTCAAAATTTTAAAGTAAATAGTATTAAAGATATTTACAACAAAGGGGCGAATTTAATATAAATAAATGAAAATCCTTTAAATCCGCTCCTCATGTTTAGTATCTTCTTTTATTTTACATGAAATTTAATATTGAATTTTCTTGCTTGTTTTCTTACTTCCGGATTAGATGGTAAAACAAATGGACTTGAACGCCAGATAGCTTTTTCAATACTTGTTTTAAATTTTTGCTCTTCTTTATCTAAAAAGATAATTTGCTCAATTTCGCCAGTATCCGTTAAAAAGACTTTAACACTTGCACTCATACCTGTAGAAGACTTGGGAATATTCCATGTTTTATAAATTTTCTTTTGATATTGTTTTTTATATTTTTCAGCTTCTGAAATAATTTTATTATCAGCCACTGGCACAGGAGTGACTTGTTTGTGACCTGTGGCACACCCAACTAACAAAAATAAAGAAGCAACAATAGTGAAGTTTTTCATTTAAAATAACTTATTTTCAATAATTAAAATTTAACAGTTTAGAGTTTAAAAAACCACCCAAAAGGTTGTATTAATCATTAATTATTATGAGTTAACAAAGGTGTGAAGCCACCTTTGCTCTTCCCTTTTTTATTTAATATTTTATTTTCATTAAAAAGGAACTTCATAACGAAAATTTAGATTTGAATTTTCTGATATATTTATATTATAGACATCTCGATCAGTAAAAATCCCGTGTTCAGGTGTTTTAAAACTATTAAAAGCTTTATTCTCTGGAACTATTGGAGGTTTATTTAAATAATTTTCTTGAGAATTATATGGAGATGAAGCACAACCAATCAGCCCAAAACCCAATAAAGATATAACTAAAAATGTCTTCATAAATTTTGTCCACTTTGATAAAAGCTACACAATTTAACAAATTGAAATGCTATTGTCACACCAGAATAATTTAGTTTAACTTAACAATAAATATATCGCATATATTTTAAAAACAAATAATTTCAACTTCGATAAAAACAAATAAAGCTGGCCCATATAAGTTTTCAAAACTGGATGTATTAAAGGCCCTATTCTAATTTTAATATTTCCTTGATTTTTAACCAATGATCTACCTATTAATGTTTAGATTTTAAGGATTGTTATGCGGTTACATTTTATTGTTCATGAAGATTTTGAAGCGCCTGGCGCATATGAAATTTGGGGCAAAATGAATAACTTCAAAATTACCTATTCAAGAGTGTATTTAAATGAAGTTTTGCCAACTTCTGTTGAAGATATTGACTTTCTTATTGTAATGGGTGGCCCACAAAGTCCCGATACTACATTAGATATGTGCCCTCACTTTAATTCATTAGCAGAACAAGCAATCATTAAAAAAGCGATTGAAGCAAATAAAGTGGTTATTGGGGTATGCCTAGGATCTCAATTGATCGGTGAAGCTTTAGGTGCCAAGTTTGAACACAGCCCTGAGCGAGAAATTGGTAAGTTTCCAATTATGCTTACAGAGTATGGAATAACGCATTCTAAGTTTTCTCACTTAGGAAAAATGACCGAAGTTGGCCATTGGCATAACGACATGCCAGGCTTAACTCCCAACGCAAAAATTATTGCTTTTAGCGCAGGGTGCCCAAGACAGATTATTGAATATTCCAAATTAGTTTATGGCCTACAATGTCATATGGAATTAACTTCAGAAGTAGTTGAATTGCTGATTCAACATTCAGAAATCGAGTTAAATGATGCTCATAATTATAAATTTGTGAATACTCGTGAAGAATTATGGAAGCATGACTATCAAAAAATGAATCAAAACCTCTTTATTTTTCTGGATAAATTGAAAGAAGAATATTCAAAACGATCTTAAAAAAATGAGTGTAAAGAGCCTTTTTAAATTGGCTTTTACGCTCCGCTACAGATCTTATTATTTACCAGTTGATCAAGCATACTTGAAGTCAAACCTTCAAAAATCAAATTTTAATGTTACAATACAGTGATTTACTCAATTTCAATTGGACTCCCAAAGAAATGAATAGATTTTTATTAACTTTTTTATCTTTAAATATTGGGCTTTTTTCTTCTTCCACTTTTGCTGAAACAAACACATTTCAAACCAAACAAGAATATAACCGCCCTAGATTTAATCAGCATAAAAGTATGCTTGAAGTAAATTCTAACACTCAGAACTATCAGCTGACTGAACAACAAAATTCATTTAATTCTCCTCATTCTCAAAACGTAGATTTTTTTGAAATTGCAAAACAATATCAAGAAAATGAAGCAAAGCCTTCTTCGTTTACTGATGAAACAGTGAATATGAGCGATCATGAGCGTAGTCTTTACTACATTAGACATCATGATAATGTGGGTATTCAAAGAGAAATTCGTGGCCAACAGTTTAAATCGCTAAAACAACAGCGAGATAAAGGTGTTATTTCTAATCATGTATATAAAGAAAAGGTCTACAAAATCTTAAAACAACCTAACTTTAAATAAATTTGAAGCCCTCTTCGGAGGGCTTTTTAAATGTTACTTTTAGGAATGCCACTTCCTTCATCTTTACAACTCTCAATTCATAGGTATTGCAGCCTCACCTATAACAAAAGTAAATCAATCATGTGAAAAGCTAACAGAGATCATTGAGCAAAATAGAACTCAGGTCATGAGAGTCTAAAAATTTAATGGTATGGTAAATATGAGCTTCTAAAAAAGAATCGACTGCTAACTTTTGTTATTTCTATTAGTATTTTTACTTTTTATCATAATACTTTTTATACCAAATGGTTTACAATTAAGACTAATATCATTCGTTTTCAAATAGATTTTTTTACCTGCTACTAAAAAGCCTTAGTAATCAATTTAAATGTAAAGAAGCCATTAGCAGAGGAACTAAATGGATTATCATCAAGCGTTAATGGAAATGGGTTTATCAGCTACACCTTCGCGAGTTGCTATTTTTCGTTTTCTACATGAGAACGATAAGGGAATAACTGCAGAAGAAATATATCTACTATCTCAAAAGAAAAATTTAAAAATTAGTCTAGCCACGACATATCGTACTTTAGCGGAACTCGAACATAGAAAATTAATTAAAAGAGTTGTTTTAGGTAAAAGTAATAGAGGGATTTATAGACCAGCCTCTAATAAAATTAGTTTAAATCTTATTAATACCAAAACTGGAAAATCTCATCCTTTTGAATATGATGAAAAAGTAGAAGAACTACTAGAATGCTTGTTGAAAAAAATTGATGAAAAAGCGTTAAATATTGAAGTAAATATTTATAAGTAGTCTATAAATAATCTACGCTACTTAATTACTCGCCTTGTTATTTAAACCTCAGCCCACTTACGAATTAAGTTGTGATAAGTATTGGTTAAGTTCAAAACTTCTTTATGATCATCACCTAGTTGCATACGTAAATTTTGAATAGTTTGGTCTAGATTAAATAACATATGTCGCTCTGCATCATCACGAATCATGCTCTGAACCCAGAAAAAAGACGCTATACGACAGCCTGAAGTAATAGCGGTGACTTCGTGTAGACTGGTAGATGGATACAAAATCATATCACCAGCAGGTAATTTAATCTCATGATATCCATACGTATCTTCAATTACGAGTTCCCCACCTTCATACTCTTCTGGCTCACTTAAAAAAACCGTACACGATAAATCTGTTCTTAAACGCTGATTACTACCACGTATGAGCCGTATTGAATTATCTACATGAAAACCAAAAGACTCATGATTTTCATAGCGATTAAATAATGGTGGGATTATATCTAGGGGAATTGCGGCAGATAGAAATAATGGATGTTTTCCTAAAGCATCAAGAATGATATTGCTCAGTTGATGAGTTAGAGGATCTTCTTCAGGCAATTGCTGATTATGTTTTACTGTAGCTGAAAGTGTACCAGCAGTGACTTTTCCATTAACCCATTCTGCTTTGTCCATTTCTTGACGGAAAAACTGGACTTGGTCTTTATTAAGTACATTTGGAATATGGTGAATCACGGCGATACCTTTAAAAATAGCTTTAATTAATAAAATAGCCTCATATTGAGGCTATTTTAGATTACTTATTCAAACTAATAAATTTTTAAACTTATTAGTATTTAAAGTTAACTGATAATACTGCGCTACGGCCTTCTGCTTCAGTTGCATAGTGTGAAGCATATGCTTTAGTAAAGTAACGCTTATCAGAAAGATTATTTAAGTTAAGTTGCAAGTTAACATTCTTGTTAACGTTATAACGAGCCATTGCATCATATCGAACATATGAAGGAACCCATTTTGTATTAGCTGCATCACCATATACTTTGTCAGCATAGAAAGCGCCAGCACCCACAGTAACTTGAGGCAATACTTTATATGTAGTCCATAAAGTTGCAGAGTTTTTAGGTACGTTTGGAAGTTGCTTACCCTTAGCTGCATTTTCTGGATTACATACACCAGCACGACTACAACTTGGCCCTGGATCAGTATTTTCACTATCTAAGTAGGTGTAACCTGCACTCACAGCCCATTTATCAGTGATATTTCCGTTTGCTGAAAGTTCAATACCGTCAACTTTACTATCGCCGCCATTCGTATAAGTGCTTGAGTCAACTTGAATACGTGTATTTTGTTTCTCTGTACGGAAAATGGCAGCAGTTAAATTAAGTTTTTCGTTTAGAACGTTCCACTTTGTACCCAATTCAATGGTTTGGCTTTCTTCTGGTTTAAGGTCCATATAAGCTTGACCGATTGACTCAGAACCATCACCGCCATCAACACCTACAGGGTTAGCAGAAGTTGCATAACTTGCATAAATACTACCATTTTCAGTAGGTTTGAAAGTTACGCCTGCATTGTAAGTAACAAAATCTTTATTACTCTCGATTTTAGCGCCAGTGGCATTTGTCACCTGTTCGGTATCAAACTTATCCCAACGAACACCTAAATCAAGTAACCATTGAGGATTAAACTCAATATTATCTAATAAATAGACAGAAGTATTTTTTGTAGTCGTTGTCGTAGTTGCTTTATTGGCGATACGACCACCTAACCACGCATCTTTAGAATTAGGATTAGTTAATGAAGTACACCATGCATCATTAATAGCACAATCACTATTAAAACCGCCCGTTGTAGAACCTGCATACCCCGGATATGTTGTCGTGTAGCTACCTTTATCTGACTCTTGATCACTGTATTCTGCACCGACATTAAAGCTATGCTTGATAGCTCCAGTATTAAACTTACCTCTTAAAGATAATTGATCGGTGAAAATATCAGTGTCAGTAATTCGAGAATTAATACGACGCCAAACTTTACCGTTTGCTACATTACCTTTTGAATCATCTGGCTGAGTCCAAAGGTAATCATTTTTTGATTTGCTGTAGAGTACGGTGTTAGCAAGAGTAAGATTTTCATTTAAATCATGCTCTACTTTAAAAGTACCAATATGATTTTCTTGTTTTTGGAAATCACGACCTTTTAAACCATAGTAAATACCTTGTTTAACATCAACAGGCTTACCAACAGTTGCCTTTTTAGCCGTATCGTAATTATATGGAACACCTGAATCTGGAGTGTCATCAGATCTTAAGTAGTAATAACTTAAAGTTGCACGTGTTGGTGTATCCAATCCAAATGTAATACTAGGTGCGATACCTACACGCTTGTATTCAGCGCCATCGCTTTGACCCGCTTTTTCATTTTTATGCCCCATAAGAACAACGCGACCAGCAGTACCATTACCGAAGTCTTTATTACCATCTAATGTGATACGTTGATAATTATCGGTACCTGCTTGTACAGAGCCTTCTAAAAAGTCACCTTTTTTAGCAACTTTAGAAATCATATTGATGCTACCGCCAACAGAACCTGCACCACCCATAGAAGAAGCAGACCCCTTAGTCACTTCAACTTGCTCGATAGCAAACATTTCACGGTTTTGTGATGATGAGTTACGAATACCATCAACGTACATCGAACTTTCTGAATTGTAACCACGAATAAATGGTCGATCCCCATTCGGGTTACCGCCTTCTCCAGCACCTAAGGTAATGCCTGGTACAGTACGAAGTGCGTCACTTAATGTATTTACTTTGATATCTTCAATAAGTTGTTTTGAAATTACTGAAACTGATTTTGGTGTATTTAATAGAGGTGCGACAAATTTAGAGTTAGCCGATTTATCAACTTTAAGGCTCTGTGCAACCTCTGCATCTGCTTGAACATGAATTAATGGAAGCGCTACAGAATTTTCCTGAGCAGCCATTGCAGTTGTAGCTACAATTGATAATGAAGAAGCTATTGCTGATTTAGCAATCTTCTTGCGAGACTTAATAAATTCCATATATATTTTGTGTGTTCATGTAAATATTAGCGCAAATAATAATGATTATTGATTATTAAAACAATAATTTAATATAAAAATCCTATAACAAATGTTCAATAAAAATTAATAATTATTTGATTTTAATTAAAAATATTTATGAAATTATTTTCAATTTCACACAAATAGCCTTTAAAGTCAACTTATTACCTGATTATCTACACTAAGTTTGTAATAGTGTACTTTTGATCTCACCACTACTTTTATACTTACTGTGTCTTTAAATAGAAATTATATGTGGCTGTACATAAGAGGGCTTCGATCTTTTAACAGCCAATGTCTAGCTAGAATCTTATTATCTATATCTAAATCATAGTCAGCTCTTTGAAATTATTATCAAAAGTAACCTTTTAGAAAAAGTTTAAAATTCTTAGAAAAAAACTAAACCGTTTTATAAAATTTTGTTACTTTTTCGCTATAATGATTATAATTATCGTTTAGGATTTCGATACATCAACATGGACCGCTCAACCCCTCTTTCACTACCAAATTTTAGGTTCAAAGTTTCTACACTTAGCTATGCAATCGGAATTGCTTGTACTTATCTCGCACTTCCTGTACATGCTGAAGATACAACTGCTAGTGCTTTACCGACTATTACCATTAAGGCACAAGGTAACTGGTTAGAAGAAGCAAATGCAGAAACTGTTCACAAGCATGCTGGCGCTCGAACTATTATTGACCGTAAGCGTTTAGATGAAACAGCTGCAACTTCAATCCGAGAAGCATTAAAACAAATTCCCGGGGTTCAAGCTCAAGATAGCAGCGGAACAGGTGGTAGTGATGTTTCACTCAATATTGGGGTTCGTGGTCTAGCATCTCGCCTATCACCTCGCTCAACAGTTCTAGTAGACGGCGTTCCACTTTCATTTGCACCTTATGGTCAGCCACAGTTATCTTTAGCTCCTGTTTCAATTGGTAATATTGAGTCAGTTGACGTTGTGCGCGGTGCAGGTTCGGTACGTTTTGGGCCTCAAAACGTAGGCGGAATTATTAACTTTGCGACTCGCTCAATTCCTCAAGATTTTAGCGGAACTGTTAGCCTGACTTCAGAATATGCTTCTGGTACTGACCACGTAAAACTGAGCCCTAATCTATTTGTGGGAGGAACTTTAGATAATGGTTTAGGCCTTGCCCTTCTATATTCAGGGACTAAAGGAAATGGTTATCGAGAAGCTAACAATAAGATTGATATCGATGATGTAATGCTAAAGTCTGCGTATCAATTTAATGATAAAGACTCGGTTGCTTTAAATCTGCATCATTATGAAGGTCGTGGTGAAATGCCAGAGGGTTTAACTCAGGCGCAATATGCTGAAAACCCTTATCAATCTTCTGGTGAAAAGAACTATTTTGCAGGTCGACGTACAGATGTCTCTTTACGTTATAACCATAAAGATGAAAAAAATAACTTCGAGGTTTTGAGTTACTACATCGACTCTTTCCGTACTAGTAATCTTGAGACTACACTAGCGAATGGGCAAAAACGCCTCGATTCTGCTCCACGCGATTATAAAGTCTATGCAATTGAACCGCGTTACTCTCGCATTTATGAACTTGGTAATACTCAAAATGAAGTAACGGTTGGCTATCGCTATTTAAAAGAAGAAAGTTCTGAATTTGCAGGACGTACTGCATCTTATGCAGCAGGTTCATCAGTGCCAGATTTTGCTCCGCGTAGTAGTAGTGAAGGCGGTACTAAAGCACATGCTGTATATATCGACAACCGTATGGAACTCGGCCGTTGGACGATTACACCGGGTGTTCGTTTCGAATCAATTGAAACCCATAATAACTTCACAGGTTATAACAAAGGACAACCTAATACTGTTTATCCAAAAATTGATTCAGACGAATTTTTACCAAGTTTATCCGTGATGTACTCAGCAAATGAAAACTGGAATATATTTGCAAACGCAGGCGTATCGTTCGGTCCACAGCAATACAGTCAATTAGCTCGTCTTGAAGGAACAACCGCAACGGCTACAACCGAAGGCTTACATCCTGAAAAGTCGAACAACTATGAAATTGGCACCAAATATTTGGGCAATGGTTTAAATGCCGAATTTACCGTGTTCTATTTAGACTTTGATAAAGAGCTTTCATTGGTTCGTGATGCTGCTAATAACGGAATCTGGACAGATTTAGGGGCAACCAGCCATAAAGGTGTCGAAACAGGTATTAGCTATGATTTCGGACAATTGTCTGATGCACTGGAAGGCTTAAAAGTATATGGAAACTATACTTTTACCAAAGCAGTGGCTGAAGCTGGTCAATTTAAAGATAAAGACCTACCGTTTTACTCGCGGCATGTCGGTAATGTTGGGTTAGGTTACACAGTAGATAAATGGTCTTTAAATGCCGATATGTTTGCTCAATCTAAGCAGCATTCACCAGATCTTCCAGATAGTAATGTCTATCAAACAGAAGAAACTGCTGATGGTAAATATGGAGATATTCCGGGTTACACCACTTTTGCGCTACGTACCTCTTATGACTTAAGTTCACAAGTTAAAGGTTTAAAAATCGCTGGTGGAATCAAAAACGTCTTTGATAAGCAATATTTTACTCGCTCAACAGACTCTACTGGCGGTAAGTATGTAGGACTGCCACGTACGTTCTATCTACAAACATCTTTTGATTTTTAAAGCTAAACCAAATTGAATAAAAAGCCCTCTTCGGAGGGCTTTTCTTTAAGTATTAAAGTCTTCGCCAATTTAAGTAAGTATCGACATAAAATATTCTAATAACTTATCTCTTTCATCGATCTTATTTGCATTTAAAAGCTGGACCATTGCCCCATCAATCACAAACAAAAACATGTAGGCATCTTCAACTGTAGCGGTAACTTTTACGGTTAAAAGCAACTTATAAATTTCATTTATGAACCATTTTCGATAGTCGCTGACGACCGTATAAGCTGCTGGATAAAGCTTTTCAATTTCAAAAATGGCTTTAAATGGCAAACGATAAAAACCTTCTAAGTTTGCATGTAAAAAGTAAATTTTCTTGAGCTTATCAAACATCATAAGTTCACGGTACGAATAAATAATTGAAAACACCTCATGTTTTAATACATCTATTTGAAAAGTTAAGCTCATCTGAATGAGCCTTTCTTTGGAGTGAAAGTAGTTATAAAAAGTGGCTTTGGGAATTTTGGCTTCCTCAATAATTCGGTCAATCCCAATGTAAAACCCATATTGATTAAACAAATCTCTTGCCGCATGTAGCACGCAAAGTGCTCTAAATGATGCTTCTAAATTTGGCATTTTTATACCGTTTAAAATAATTTTTTGTTGTAAGTAAATGAGATAGAAATGCTGTCACTCTTAAATTGAGCGCTAAAAACAGGCATACAAAAGCGGCACAAAAAGGTGTGCTCGCCTATCTCAGGTTTATTGTTGCTATGATTTTTTAGTCGTAACGATTCTTAAGGTGCAAAAAACCTAGAGCCGATTAAACCGTTTGAAAGACTTTTTAAATGGAATGTATAAAGAGATTTTGGCAGAGATCAATAAAGAAGAAATAGTACGCATAACGGCGGACTCCTTTTGATTTAGAAGAGTCTTACCAATTACTGTCAAATAATGGTGGCAAGACTAGAAGGGTTGACAGACTGGTACAAAAGGAAACCAGCGCACGCAAGCGTGCCCCTCCTAGCCTCACCATAAAGGCGTGACTTAGGAGAACGCACAAAACGAAATAATACGTTGTTGTGCGCCTTTTGTACCAGCTCTGTCAAAAGCTGACTGGCAATGTGGCCAGCAGGCAAAGGATAATCGGAGAGATTTTGGGTGTCAATGTTCTAAACTGAAGAAGTAAGAGTATTGAATATAAAAAAAGCTCTTTAAATAACAAGAGCTTTAAATATTGAAACTTACTTAGTCTCTTTTACATGAAATGACTGTATAAGCCGAGTTAAATTATTTTCTATATTCTGCCAATCAGCTAAATGTATATCACTGTAATGTGCGGTAATACTCATCGGCAGTCCCTTCACATTAAAAGTATGTCTACAATAGTATTGCTGATTTGGTCTAGCATAGTCTTCTAGAATAGCCTGTTCAGGATCTGGTTTACTTAATAAATAAGTACGAGCAAAAGTACTACAACTAATATAAGAAACTATATTTCCACCAGCGTCTTTTTTAAAATAAATCTTATAATGATTATAATCCTCTGTTACATCCTCAGGATATTTCTTTTGCCAATCCTTATAAACAAGAACTTTATAGAACCCGCCTGGTAAATTAGGATCTAGTGATACCACTTCTGTTAAGCCTAATTCTGGAGCTGGTTTAGTTTGTATATATTTAATTAATTTTGGCGTTTCAAAATACTCTTTCGGATGAAACACTGAACTTAAATTTATACCCATCGTAATTTCTGCATCACTGGCATTCACTTTATGATTCTTAGGTATCCAGCTATTTAAGGAAAACCAAATTACATACTTATGAAACTCTTGCCAGTCTTTAGGTATTTCATAATCAGCTCTTACTGATTCAGGATTAAAAATATGTAAATTTTCTAATGTTTTTCCTTTGTACTCAGGTAAAAGAACTTGAAAAAGTTCAGTACATTGAAATCTATCACATAAGGCTTTGCCGCTCTCATACCTTTGCTTTTCTCTGAATTCTAGATCTTTCTTTCGTGAAGATTCAGAAATAGCAGTTGCATCCATAAGATAATTTGCTGGAATATCTAATGTGACTCCATTAGGGTCAAATTCAGATGGCCAAATCTCTCTATACAATGGTGGATGTAAATAATATTCTCTAAATAAAATCTTTTCTTTGTAATTGTGGTATTTGCCATAACCAAAGACTGCAACTAACAAAAGTATCAGTAAATATCTCTTCTTAAGAAGAAAAGATATTGAGGAAGCTTTTTTCATAAAACCTCTCCTGATAACAAATTTAGTGCTTTAATTATCTTAAATAGATTCAGTCTTTTAACTTAATTTTATTTAATGTCATACATAAAGCTTTTTTGTCGGCTTCTTTAAGTTGTGGATGCTGAACAGGCCACATATAACTACAGCCATGAGGCGCTTTGTTATGATTTCTCTTAAGTTCATCGGCGATATTTTTTAAAAGTTCAGTGTTTAAAGAACTAATTTTTAAACGTACTTCTGCTAAATCTTGAGGTTTCCAATTGCTTTCTGGAATCGACAACCAATCAGCCCGATAACGGTATTGAATGGCCTTGGCAACATTCATTTGCGTCACAATAAATGGCTTTACCGTTTCGCTATTTAAGCCAAAAGATTCGGCTTCAGAAAGTGATTGATCCAGAACTTTCTTTTCTTGAGTTAAATCTTCAATAGGTAAATGCTGCTCTGCTTTATAACCTGCGACATCCTTCATATAAGATAAGCGTTCGTTAACTAAACGAGCAGTTTGAGTGTATTGTGAAGCTTGCGCGAGTGGAGGAAAACACATAAAAGCTGCCAAGGTCGACACTACTTGAACCGTTCGCTGAAAACTCTTTATATTCACCATTTAAAACCTACCGAAGTTATTGTTCTGTCGTCATTTCAGATCAGTAATGTATTTTAACAACATGTAAAAGTAAAATTTTAAGATAGGCTGAGTTCTTGGCTCCATGCCGAATCAGGTTGCTGATAGATGTGTTGGCATACTTGTTTGAGAGATGAGGTAAAGTGCTGATTTTGCCCCTCCCATTTTTCAATCATGCAATAACTAACATGAATACCTTTAGGCTGAAACTCTCTGGCTAATGACTGCGATAAAGCTCGAATGCTAGCAAACATGCTTTGGCTTAACACATCGTAATGGGTCGAGTGATTAGAGGGTGCGCCAAGAAAAATAAGGGTGCCCCGCTGTTGTTTAAGCATAGGCTTAATGACAGCTTGAGCGATACTTACTGCACTTAAACCTGCGGTCTGCCAACTGTGTTCAATCTCTTCTAAAGACAAAGCTTCGATATTGGGCGAAGATGAAAAACTCGGCTGAAATACACAGAGTTCAATGGTATGCCCGTGTTTTGAAATATAACGCAATAAGCATTTTAAGTGATCTGCATTCACTAAATTTAAATGTACTGCTGTCACGCCATCATTTATAGAATGAATTTTCATCTTTTGCGTAGTTGAATCATGTATAACCTGATAAAGATGTAATGGAAAATGTGCATTTTTATCTAGAATTACAAAATCACGCTCAATCAGTTGTAGGTCATGACCAGCCACTACAACACAGCCCTGCTTTTTTTGAAATTTTTGGAATATTTTTTTTAGCATTTTAATCTCTCAAAATTTTTCTTGATAAGGGCGTAAATCCAACTCATGTGTCCAGAGCTTCGGTGTTTGTTGGTAAAGCATCCAATAATTTTCTGCAATTGCATCAATATTAAGTCCGCCAGTGCCACGCGTAAGACGAGCTAACCGCCCCAGACCAAATAATGCTTTATTCACTCTATCGCCATCGACCATGCCATCAATAATCACATGAGCAATATGGATGCCTTGTGATTTATAGATTTGGGCTAGATTTAAGGCATAAGCTCTTAAGGCAGATTTTCCCATCGTAAAAGCTGCGAAAAAAGGTTTGCCGCGTAGAGATGCACTCGCTCCAGTAAAAATAAGCGTACCGTGATTTTGATCTTTAAAAATTTTTAGACAGCTTTGAGAAACTAAATAAGCCGATAAAAAAGTGGATTGCCACATTTGAGTAAAAAACGACAATGGACTGCGTAAAAAGATGGAAGGAATATTCCCCCCCACATTATGAATGACAGCAGTAATACGCTCATTTTGACTTGTAATGGTGTCAAACAGGGCTTGTACTTGGTGTATATCTTCTGCATCTAAACGAAACGCTACAGCTTCCCCTGCATTTGCATGGATTTGGGCAGCCACTGCTTCAATTTTCTGGAAAGTACGTCCAGCAACATAGACTTTTAAGCCTTCTTTGGCGAAAAGACGACACACCGCTGCACCAATACCTTGTGATGCCCCGACGCCAATAACAACCGCACAATCTTGTTTTTTATCTAATGTTGCTGATGTCATAGACATTTCACCCTGTTTGTTTTTTATACCATAATGCAATAAACGGACGATTCAAAATTTCTTTACTAAATTTTTTACTGGTGCGGATCACTTCACCGAGTTGAGCAACTACCGCAATGTCTGCAATGGTTTGGCTGTTTCCAACTAACCATTCACTTTGTGACAAAACCTGCTCAATACGGTCGAGATGTCGTATAAATTCTTCTTCAACATTTTCAGCTTTCATACGTCCTAAGCCTTGAAAGAATAGCTGCGTTTTCAACTCGGCTAAAATAAAACCTTTTACCATGGGCTTTTCATAGGCCGGACGACCAATGCTACTAATGCGAATCGCTTCTTCTAAAGCTTCTGAGTCATTTACGCGTAAATAGACTTCATAAAAATAAAGAGATTCATCTGCCCAATCTTCCCAAAGTTCAGCAAGCGCTTTTTGATTTGGATCTTCAGGGTAAAGCCGAGGTGTGTCTGGAAAGGCTTCATCTAGATAGCGCGCGATTCGAGTGCTGTCTTGAATCCTCTGACCGTTATGGTCAATGACAGGTACTTTGCCCACCTTACTTAGTAGAGGAACTTTCGCTCCAAGAATGCCGTTATAGTTAACTGTGTCAAATGGAATTCCTTTAAATTTCAAAACTCTTGAAATTTTTTGACAGAATGGGGAAATTTCCCATTGATGCAAAATAATATTCGACATTTATTCACCTTTATTTTTAATTGCCTTTTATCTAGTTCTTTTTTAGAACTAATCAATAAATATACAGAATGCTTTTTTAAGTCAAACTGTTTTTGATGACGAACAAGTTCCGAAAGCTAAGAATTATTTGATTTTTACTACTTATTTCAGAACCTTTTTCAAGCGATATAATTTGAATTATAGGAAGCTCTGCCTTAAAAAGAACTTCCTATATAATAGATGAGAAAATTAATAAGTCACCGTAACGACAACACTATCAGAATAGACACCAGGTCTACTTGCGATGGCAGCGCCTTGCGGAATCTTTCCATACACAGTAGTCGTTTGAGCACTTCCTGTACCTGTTTTTGAGACTCCCCCTGTTCCCCCAACATTGGTTACGCCTCCCGTGGCATCCCATACCGTACTATAGTTAGAATCTTTATATAGCTGATAGGGAATAAATTCATTATTACTATTGATCATACGCCTAAAGCCTCCAGCAATACGGTTGTTTCCATCCCCTAAATAAATACTATATGGCGTTCCAAAATTACAGGTTGTATTCACTGCCCCTTGCGCTGTGTAATCACGCTTAGTCGTGCCAATATCATTAATATTGCCGAAATCTACAGTTGAGGTTGAGTTTAATTGGCACAGGCTTGGGACCACAAAGTTTGCTGTTAGCAATGTATCGCCTGAATCCCAGCCACCAAGTAAATCACCACATGACAAACCCAAAAGATCCATATCCCAATACAACCGAACCGAAGCCGTATATGTTCCTTGAGGGTATGCAATGAGAGACCCTGTTCGAGCTGGTACTTTTATATTTACCGAGTAGCTCACAATATTATTTGATGCGACTGTTGGTACTGGGCCATACCACACATTGGAGGTTTGGTTGGTGGTAGAGGAACCTGCCCCGCCTACAGTTGCAGTAACCGTATACGGTAATGAAACACTGTTAATTGCATTTGTTGTTCCCGTAAATACGGTTTTCATACACATGAAATTAGAAATCTGGGGAAGTCCTAAATTCGTACAAGTAATTGTTCCTGAAAGATTTACGGTTGCATCACTATTAATATTTGCTGCTGTGTAGGTAAACGTATTATTCGTGGTCCCACTTACCGTACAAGCCGCATGTGCAGGACTAAAAAATGCATAAACGAGATAAAATAAGCAAATGCCTACAAAATATTTTAAAGACAATGGAAAAAACTTATAGCTCTCTATTTGAGCCTTATTCATAATATTTAATGACATATATAAGGTCCCAATTTTTTAGTTGAGTACTGATTACTGTTATAAGTGAAGCCAACTTGGCATGAACCATGATCTAGAAGATCGACTTCAAGTTTGTTTTGCTTCAATAGGTTTGGAATAAATACTTCACCGTCATACCCAACCATCCCATTTTGCTGACCATTAATTCGAACGGTATAACCCGGCTTTAACGGTGAATTTTTTTGATCAACAAGTTTCACTAATCCTGAAATAACCTGATGAGCACCAAAGTCAACCAAAGTTCCTTGACGATAACCCACGACTGTTTTTTGATCTGTAGATTTAACATTCCAATTCAGAGGAAGATACGATGGATCTAAATAAATATGGTTCACTTGATATGGCATGAGACTAGGAATCAGAAATCTTCCAGACTTGTCAGTTTCTCCCAAATTGACCCCACCATTTATAATTTGACTTTGTGGTCCGGCATTCGTGACAACCGCATAGCCGTCTCCAATTTCATTAGCCGCAAAGATACGTCCCGCCGCAGCAACCAATGAACCTGTTGCTGAAAGTGCAACCTGATCGTTGTCGCCAAATCGGTTATAACGTCCCGTCAGGTAAGCTGCTCGTGCTCGGTAAGATGCATAGACCGATGCATTGTTTTCTTTTGCATCCTGATCTCGCTCAACATAGCCACCCCAGCCAAATGAACCAATTTGGGGTTCTGACAAACCGAATATTTCTTGGCGATACCGTAGGCTACCGCTGTCACTAGATACACTCGTGATCGCATTCACTTTACTGGACGGTGTATATCGCAGCGCAAAGTAAATACCATAGTCCTTGTGGTTTTCATAATCTTTATACGCTGATGCATAAAAACCCCAGTTCTTGTCCAGACTTCCACTTAAATTGGTAGACAGTAACTTGTAAGAGTTGTCGCTATATTTGATCTGGTTATAGCCCAGATAAACCCCATAGCCTGCATAAAAGTTATAGTTAATCCCTGCCCTAAAAATCTCATCTGCCAGTGCGCTGTAGTTCAGGTAGTTCTGTGACTCAGGATTAATTTGATTCTCTTTTAAATATCTCACTTGAGACACACGAGCTAGGTCAAAGTAGTTATCAAATACTTTGCGGTAACTGGTGTTAAATGAAATGTTCTTACTGATGCGGCCTTCTAAACCCAGCAAGGCAGAATAACCGTTTTCATCTTTATACTGGCTTGCTGCAATGTCGGCATTGATCACGCCAATACCCAAAACATTCTTGGCAAATCCTGTGCCTAGGTTCGATAACCCATCTGTTGAAGCTTCTGCTCCACCGCTTAAGGTCAGTGAGTTACTGTAGCCGTATCGAATCGCACCTGAGGCAAAGGTGACATCATCATAATCGTTTGAATAGAGTCCATAGTTGTAGCGTGGAACCCCCACATCTACTGAAAACTCATTAATACCTTTTGCCAGAATCTTGGATGAAAAATAGTACGGCTTTTTGGTAATGCTCTGCTGACCCGTTGCATCTGTGGTCACCAGTGTGACTTCATTTCCTGAAATAAACGGAAGCTGTTTAATATCAAAGGGACCTGATGGCACTAGACCTGAATAAATCTTTTGCTGGTTGACGTATAAATCTAGGGTTGAAGGCAATGCTGCCGAGCCAGAGAATTGAGGGAGTGCCGAAGTGACAATATCCCCGCGTTGGCTATAAGCACTCGACCACTGAAAACCGGCCAGACGGACACTGCTTCCCCAATCCGGGCTATTAGAAATAAAGTCCCCTAGGGTATATATCCTGATCTTTTCAGGGTCAACATATTGCCACTTACTTTCTAGGCGCACCCACTTTTCATGGCTATAACTATTTTCATTACTACCGTTATATAAAACGCCTGAAGAAAAGTTACCGATTGCGCTATTAAAGATCCCTTCTGCCGTACCTGAGAAAACATTCTCATCATTGGTTATGGTGTTATACAGACTGTAGTTCAAAATAGCCGCGTTTAAGGGCTTCATCTTTAGCAAATGCGGGCTAGTGACCTGCTGACTACTTAAGTCAACTGAATAACCCGTTAACATGTTCGACGGAACTTTTAAGTTTAAAGACTGCTCATTCTCTAGATATTTAAACTGGATTCCATTTAAATCATTAATACATACCCACTGATTATCTGGGATATGTTCATCCATTTTTAGTCTTAAAGTTTTTAAAGTGCTAGATCGAATATATAGTTTTCCATCCTTAGATTGCTTTACTGCAACCAAATCTTCATTAGCATTTGAGTTAATCGAAACATTTAAAAATAGATGAATGAAATTAAGATCTTGCTCCTGCTCATTCGCTCCTATTTGTGTATATTCACCATTGCTACCTACAGATTTAGGAACACTGGGAACTGCAGTATTCGTATGATCTAGTAACTGTTCGGCAAAAGAATATGCAGGAAAATACGCAACACATAAGACACCTATAATGTATTTCATATAAGCCTCTTAAAGTGTGGTTTTCTTACCATTAACTGTTAGAGATACGCTGTATTTATGATTTGGTTGGTAGGTAAAGTTACTAATCGAGTAACTTTTCGACTTCTCCGCAAGAATATAACCATTCACAGTATTTACTTTAATGGGATAACTTTTATTTGCTGTTGTATCAATAAGCATTAGACTATTTAACAGCGCATGTCGGTTACCTATATTGCTAATATTTAAAGAAGGTGTGTTCTGGTTAACATCAATTTTCCAACTCAGTTTGGTAATCGCATCTTTATTTACTACAAATACAGGTAATGATGAGCGAAGTAATACATTTACTCCCTGAGCTGCTTTACGGCTATCAATTGGTTTGGGTAACTCATCAATAATAATACGATAGGTTTTTTCACCAGAAATAGGTTCTGGGTTAATTCTAACTACACGTAAGTTATAAGAGTCACTAGGTTGTAGTTTTAAAAATGGTGGACTAACTACAATATCATCCGTAGGGATTAGTTGATCTTGCCCAGCATTTTGTCTCCACTCAAATACACGCACCTGCAAATCAGCACTTTCATTTGACTGGTTATATAAACTAATTGAAGCAGCATTTTGATTACTTAATATTTCTACATTTACAGGTGAAAGACGGATTGTTGCGGCGTTAATAGAGCTAGATAAAGATAAGAATAATCCCATAATAATAAAAATATTTTTTTTCATGATTTGCTCAAATATAACTTTTTAATGTATTAGCCCTTTCAAAAGGGCTAACGTAATTCTAATTTATGCAAATTAATAAGTTACCGTGACAGTCACACTGTCAACATAGTTACCTGCACTTGGTAAAGTTGTTCCTGCAGGAATACGACCATATACATTTATAGTTTGAACATTACCCGTTCCGGTTCCACTGTAGGCAGTCGTTGCAATACCAATTGCTGTGGCACGTCCTGTGTCAGAGAAAAGGTTGTAAGGAATATATTCATTGCTAGTCGCCCCACCGATCATGCGACGTTGTGTTGATAAAACATTCTGACCACCATCAAATGACAAAGTCCATGGCACAGTATTATTACAAAGGACTTTAATTGAGGTACCACCAGTCGTTGTGGTATCTGCATCAACATTGCCAGCAAGTGAACTTAAAGTACCAAAGTCTAAAACGGCATTTGTTGTCGTGCCAGTTGCAGAGGTATTCAATACACAACTATTCGTTACTGTTGCTCTAACAGTTAATGTACCTGTTGCTGTAGCTGCATTTGCCGCATTGAGAGAAAATACTCCTGCAACAACTGCTGATAAATAAATAAAAGTCTTTTTCATGGCCAAAACCTTTTAAACTAAATTGTCGAATTAATAGATATAAAAAATTTAACCCTTATTCTTACAATCATTTTTATTTGACTGCTCTTTTAAAGCTTATTTTTTTATCCTACTTTCCAACATAATACATAAAAATAAATAAAATGCATGTTCACGTTATTATTTTAATTTCTAATCAATAAAACAAATTTACCTAAACCTATCTTACGGATACAAAAAAACAATATTTACAAAATATAAATATTTGATTTAAATAATTTTAATAAAAACACTAGAAAAAATATTAAGATAAATTTAAATAAATATTTCAAAATTTAGCTAACTTTAAAAAATTAAATAATTTTTACGAGCCAATTTATTTTTTATATTATTTATCTCTTTAATTTTCATTTTATATTATTTCTTAAAAGTGCACCTTCAGAAAACTATTAAAGATTATAATTTATATAAAAATAAAATGATAAAAAATGATCTACAGATGAACTATAACAAGGATAGTTTTATTTATTTTAAATATTGAAGAGCTATGAGATATAAAAAAATAAAGGCCTCTTTAGAGACCTTTATTTAGTAAATTTAAATAATTAAACGCTCAGCATGCTATTTAAAGTTTCAGAAACATTTTTCGATTTCACTTTAGGCTGCAATGCTTGTAAAGCTTGTTGTACTTGAGAGCGCTGAGGCTCTGCAAGCGTATACCAACGAGATAACACCTGTAACAGACGTGAACCTAAAATCGGGTTTTTCTCGTCAAGATATTCTGCAAGGTTAATAAAGTGAGCGACACCAAAGCCCCAAGTATTTTCTGGATTATTTGACAAGCCACCACTTACCGCACGAATACGGTTTGGAGTTGTTAAATCATAGTCTGGATGTTGAGTAAGGTACTCAATTGTTTCTGTTGTCGCATTTGGGTTTGCAGCTTGAATCATAAACCACTGATCTAAAGACAAGGCTTCATCTTTAAAGCGATCATAGAAATCAGCAAGTGCCTCTTGAGCTTGAGGTGCATTTTGCCAAACCAATACACGTAAGGCACCTAAACGTTCAGACATATTGCCTGTGTTTTGGTATTGAACATGTGCTAATTCAAATGCAGTTTGGTCGCCCTGACGAGCCATCATCATCAACATGATATTTTTTAATGCACGAACACCCATGGCTAACGAGAATTCTTTTTGCAAGTCTGGGTCAAGGGTAAGATAAGTATCTTTCCAGAATGAACCCAACTCTTGTGCTAAACGATTAAGCAAGGCTTCACGCTTTACATGAATATCGGCTGGTGCATAGTTCTGATCAATACGACTACCCAAATAACCTTCACTTGGTACATCAAACAAACGTGATGCTAAAAGCGGGTCACGACCAACCAACTCCGGCAAAGTGCTCTGAATAGCTTGAATGTATGCATCTGCAGAATGGTCTTCTAGCAAAATACGCTCAAGCAAGGTTTGCGTTGCTTGCCATTGGTTAAAGCCGTTTGTTTCATGTTGAATTAAGAATGCTAATTCTTCATCACTATAATCAAATACCAGATTTACCGGAGCTGAGAAATTACGCAGCAATGACACAACTGGTTGCTCAGTCACACCTGTGAATTCAATTGTTGCTTCGTCTTGATCAAACAAGTACACACCATCTTTAACATCATTTACGAATAAGCTGTCACTGTGTAATGTATATTGCTCGCCTGTTTTAGCATTAAATAGCGCTAAAGCCACAGGAATTGGAACAGCTTTTAAGTTTGGATATTTAGGATGTGCTTTTAGGCTTTGTTTAAAACTTAAACGGTATGTTTGTGCCGCTGCATCATATTCACCTTTTGCTTCAAGCTTTGGTGTACCTGGTTGGTTATACCAAGTTAAGAATGCAGACAAATCGACACCTGAACCTGCAGATAATGCAGCAACCCAGTCTTCTACAGTTACGGCTTGTCCATCATGACGGCGGAAGTATTCGTCTGTTCCCTTACGGTATTTTTCTTTGCCTAACAAAGTAGACATCATGCGGTTAATTTCCGCACCTTTTTCATAAACAGTCGCTGTATAGAAGTTATTAATTTCTACAAAGTGATCTGGACGTGGTGGATGCGACAATGGTCCAGCATCTTCAGGGAATTGATGCGATTTAAGTACTGCGACATCGTCAATACGTTGAACCGCAGCAGATTGTAAATCTTCAGAGAAAGATTGGTCACGGAAAACCGTTAAGCCTTCTTTTAAGCATAGCTGGAACCAGTCACGGCAAGTAATACGGTTCCCTGTCCAGTTATGGAAATATTCATGGGCAATCACAGACTGCACACGCATAATTGCTGCGTCAGTTGTGTATTCTTCATCGGCAAGTACGCATGAAGTATTAAAGATGTTTAAACCTTTATTTTCCATTGCACCCATGTTGAACTGACTCACCGCAACAATCATATAGTTGTCGAGGTCATAAGCACGACCGTAGTGTTCTTCATCCCAACGCATTGAATGCTTTAAGGCTTCCATCGCGATATGGCATTTTGGAATGTCTTTCTCGATTGCATAGATTTCTAGAGCAACATCACGCCCTTCCGAAGTCGTATAGTGATCTTTAAGAACAGCTAAATCACCAATGACACAAGCAAACAAATAGCTTGGTTTTTTAGTCGGGTCTTGCCAGATCGCAAAGTGGCGGTTTTCACCTACCTCACCTGTTTCAAGCAAATTACCATTGGCAAGTAACACTGGATATTTTTTGTCTGCTTCTACACGTGTCGTAAAGACTGAAAGTACATCTGGACGGTCTGGATAGAACGTGATTTTACGGAAGCCTTCAGGCTCATTCTGGGTTACAAACAACTCATCTGCTTTATATAAACCTTCAAGCTGAGTGTTGGTTTCAGGATGAATAATCACTTGAGTCTGTAAAATGACTTCATCTGGTGCATCAGTGATCACCAGTTGTTCACTATCGAGTGAATATTGTGCAGGAGTAAGATCTTGACCATTGAGCTGAATAGATTGCAACTCAAGATCACGGCCCAATAACACCAAATCTCCAGCAGTTTGACGCTTCATGACTAATGTTGAATCAACAATTGTTTTGTCATCATATACTTGAATATCAAGATTAATGGATTCAACCAAGAACGAAGGTTTTTGATAATCTTTTAAATAAACTGTTTGATCTGCCTGAACTGGAGGCTGCGCCGCAATATTCATCTTTATTCCTTATATACTTTTCGGAAACCGTTGTACGAATTTTATGAACTTGATCATACACATTCATACATACCGTGTTTGTTTACCTTTATAAAATTAATGGGACTTCATTTATACATTTCAAATTAGAATCGTCTTTTATTAGCACAGATTAGACCAAATTTACGATAATCGTTGCTTATATAATCAATCTATACAATAAAAATAAAACAACTTCAGCTTTTAACATTTTTTAGAGTCAGCTTACATTTTGGGCATGGTTCTTGCCTTCACTAATACACCAATATAATTATTTCAATCAGAACAAGAGGTGTCAGTATGGAATTAAAAGCACATTTTCATCGTTTAGAAAATATTAAAGCGATTCATGATCTAAACGCAGCAGGTCTCGATCACCATGTGATTGCGGTGTTTTTATCTGCAGAAGGTATTTCAATGACTGCTCAGGAGGTAACTTCTATCGTCAATACTTACGACGCTTTAGGTAAAGTAAAATTACCAAGTAAAAAAGTGCAGGCCCTTATTAATGCCAAAAAGCTTGGACAGAATGATGAGAGCTTGCCGTGCCCTGTTTAATTTTAAATTTTAATCCCTTATGAAAACCTAAAATCATAATAAAGATTTTAGGTTTTCTATTTTTGCATCAAACAAAAAGACAATCTCAGCTATCGGCAATGCGGCTGTGTATAATAAGTCAATCATGATAGTTTTAAACGTTCGGAGCAAAATGGTCTTACAAATTCTACAGAAACAGCTAGATGAAAGTAGCCATTGTCCTCTCTGCCAAGCTTCAATGTACTGGGTAGATGCCGAGCAATTTGAACAAGACATTCAGTTTCATGAATGCAGTCATTGTCAGCACCGTGTATTTAAAGATACGAAAATGACTTGTCATTGTGAAACATGCACAAAACAACGAAAAAAGCTTTTACAGCAAACACGCCTACAAGAACAACGCCAGTTTAAGTCAAAAGAGCAACCTCAACGTAGTCTGGAACAGCTCAGTTTTTTACATAAACTTTTTTTACTTAGCCTGCTCGACGACTATGCACGAGACGATGTTGCTCATGACGAATATATTCACTGGGACAAAATTAAATATCAGTCCATTACACCAAATTGGATTTTTCAAAACTATCTGATTAAACAACTCCATAAAGATGGAATTTTAAACGCCCAAGATCAAGCGGATGAACCTCAGTGCTTTTATTTAAACATTCGCTTAGATGGTTATAGTGACCCAAGTTTATTTAGTGTAGCCCAGCAATTACGCTACTGGTTTTATGAAAATTTAAGTCTTGGTATTCCGTTTCGTAGTGCTGATGAAGTAAAAGACGTACTTTTTCAGGTGCTCTATCAAGAGATTATTCAGTTTATGCAGTTCTATTGCCGAACTTGGGGCATTCAAATTGCAGGAAGCTCAAATTTCCAAACTTTTTGCTATCGTTTAATGGATTCATTGGCAATTGGTCAGATTTATTATTTAATTCAAACCGCACTTGAGTATCTTTATAAACAGAAAGCCCTACAGCCGCGTAATGAAAAATTTATTAATACCAATTTGTTAAAGAAAACCTTAGAGCAATATCGCGAGAGAGCCTTAGCTGAAAAGTGGGAAACCTCAATGTTGCCTCGCCCTCACAATATTCCCTACAGTAAAATGAGTTATATTTTACTTAACCGCTTCTTAGGCTACGACGAACAAATCTTTGTCCAACCTGTCTGGAAAGCATGGCGAAAAATTGAACCTCGATTAAACTTTTATTCAGTTAAACGCTGTATGCATTGTGGTTCAAATGATTTAAGTGTTGATTATGATGCGGCAGATTATGTTTCTTTAATTTGCCAAAGATGTAAGCATCAAGATCATTATTTTACTCACTAAATCTACAATCACTTTGGCTTAATAAGGATAATAACATGACATCAGCATCGACTTTGATTGAGCAGGTAATTGACGCTTGGCAAAACATGCAGGCAAAGACGCCTCTTGTGCAATGCATTACCAATAGCGTTGCAGCCAACTATACAGCCAATGTCTTACTTGCTTCTGGTGCTTCACCTGCCATGATTGATAATCCTTATGAAGGGGAAAGTTTTACCAAAATTTCATCGGCTTTGACTATTAATCTGGGTACGCCAACCTCAGAGCAAATGCAAGCTATGCAAATCTCTGCCAAGACTGCACAGCTCAATGGCATTCCATGGGTGCTTGATCCAGTCGGCTATGGACCAATTTTAGCTTGGCGTAGTCAAATGACAGACGAGCTTTTACAGTTCAAGCCAAGCGTTATTCGTGGTAATGCCTCAGAAATTAGTACGCTTGCTGGCAACCAAGTTCAATCTAAAGGTGTCGATAGTACTTTAAGCAGTGATCAAGCCTATCAACAGGCTTATGCACTATTAGCACATACGGACTGTATCGCTATTTCAGGTGAGTCAGATTATATTTTATCTAAAGAATTAGACATCGTTATTCAAGTAAACGGTGGAAGTCCATTACAGCCCAAAATTACAGCAACGGGCTGCGCTTTAGGTGCCTTAATCGCAGCATATAGCGCTGTGACGACGCCAACAATTGCTGCTCTTTCAGCTCATGTTCATTTTGCGATTGCGGGTAAACTTGCTGCAAATCAAGCGCAAACTATGGGAAGTTTTAGCACCATCTTCATGGATTACATCCACATGCTAGATGACAACTTGATTGAGCAATATGCAGATATTAAGCTTTTAGAGATACAGGCATAATCTAGGTTATACCTGTATCATACTAGACTCACTTTAAAGTAAGTAGATGTCTGTTCATTCGAAAGCACTACTTTTACATAGTGCTGATCGCTATTCTTGATCGAAATTACGCTTTTTAGTGTTATACAACTTGCTTGAAATAATCTTCTCTTGGCATATCGACAAGCTCAACGCACAATTGAATTTCTTTATGAAACTCTGGTTGTAGATATTTTTTATTACTAAGCGCCGCTAATAACTGCTCACCCAGAAGCTGTTTTTGTTCAGCCGTTCTTCCCGACAAAATATAGACCTTTGCATGAATATAAGCCTGTTCCGCTCCCAAACCTATGAGGAAAACATCATCTTTACGCGCACGGCTTTTAATGTCTTCTGGACTAAATAGCTCTGTATCAATCAATGTGGTATTAATTTCTTCAAGTAATTGTTTTGCGTTTAATCCAGTTAAATTTTCTGAATAATCAACTATAACGTGCGGCATAGCCACCTCAATTTATATAACAAGTCATTAAGCTAATTAAACTTTACTCAATAAATAATAAAGCTAATCTGACCTGATCATATCCCATTCGAGGGCTGGTTGCTTCAACAATTGGTCTTAGTTTGATCGAACCATCATCAGAAAAATGATCTGGATTTTGGCGCTTTTTCAGCTTCTTATAAATTTTACGAATTTCTTCGACCACCTCTTCACCCGGATGGGCAACCGAAATATCTAACTTTTGCTCTTTATGCAGTCGAGCCAAGTGATTAATAATTGTCGCTGGGGTTAAACCACGTTCATGCGCGATGTCTTCAATCTCATAGCCTTCTTCAAACAAAACACGTGTCTCATCTAAAGTTGCCGTAGCATAATTTTGCTTGCCACCTTTTGCGAGTTTCTTCTCATTACGAGAGATCTCGGTTTCATTCAAGGTACCGCCACAATGACGAATAAATGCTTTATGCTGAGCCGTTAAATCTACATCTGCAAAGTTGTCTTCGGCTTCTTTTGAAAGCTCTTGGAAACGGCGATCGGCTTTGACAGCTAAACTGTCTAACTCTAAAGCTTGCTCGTTAATACCTAATAATTTTAGACCAGTTAAAGATTTTAAGCGCGACAATGCAACATAACCCTGACCTTTCTCGAAGGTATTCATCAGGTTAATTTCAGCCGCTTCTAAAGTCATACCTTGGCTTTTATGAATAGTAATCGCCCACGCTAAACGAAGTGGGATTTGCTGAAAACTTGCAATCACTTTGCCTGCTTCATTTTCAACGGACCACGTTTCAGGAGCAACCAGCAAAGTCGTGCCATCAGTCAGTTTTACTTTCGGCAGTAAGCCATTTTCATCATCTTCTTCAAAGCCGATGACTTCACCCAAGCTTCCATTGATATAACCCATATCAAAGTTATTTTTTACAAACATGACTTTTGCATGCTTTTTAAGGGTGAGTTCTTCTGGCGCACGAACTGAAGATTTTAAAGTTTCTAATAACTTTTCATTACCATCTAAAACAGCATTGAATTGATGCCCTTCATTATCAATTTCATTTAAGTGCTGATAGTTGATGTTATCGACATCCATATTGTGTGTATAAAGACGAGTAAAGGTCTCACCAATATCATGTGCTCGTGATTGACGCAGTGCTTGCAAATGATCGGGTTGAATATTTTGCGCGCGAATAGCGTTTAAAATCTGGTTCAGAATTTCATCATCTTGGCGGTGTTGTTCCGTTAAATAACATACACGGAATTTGGCTTCGACCCATGCATCTGACATAAAGCAGAACTTGTCACGATTGGCTTCACCATTACGTCCTACAGGCGGCAACTGGAAGAAATCTCCAGCCACAATGACTTGAATACCACCGAATGCTTCGTCGCTTTCTTTAAAATATTTTAGGACTTGATTGACCAGATTGAGCTGCTTCGCATGTAGCATTGAGATTTCATCAATCACAAGAACTTGCGCATTTTCAAGGTGTTCCTTGAGATATTTACGCTCTTTCATGCGTTTTAGATCGTCGTCAGTTAACAGATCTTTAATGCCAATGCCAGCCCATGTATGAATGGTCATACCGTTCATATGTGTTGCTGCAATACCTGTAGACGCCGTAATTGCCACAGGCACTTTACGTGCTTTTAAGTATTGGATGTACTGATTAAGTGTATAGGTTTTCCCTGCACCAGCCGAACCGGTTAAAAAGACATTTTCACCTGCTTTAAGCAGTTTAAGCGCAGTTTCCTGTTTCATAATCTCATATGTACATCTTCAACAGCCCATAGCTTAACGATTTTCCCGAAAAAATTAAATGAATGTGCCAAACTTTCTAAAAAGCAAATATAAATCAATAATTAAAAACAAAATAATATTTGGTAGGTTTTTGGTAGGTAGGAAAATAAACTTCACATCACAATACTAAGCCCATGGTGAGGCTCACCTGTAATAACAAACAATGGATTTATGGAAGAAGGAATCACTCCATGGCTTTTAAAAATATTGCAGATCAAACAAACGGTTTTTACATTCCTTGCGTATCACTCTTTGGACCAGGATGTGCCAAAGAAATTGGTACGAAGGCGCAAAACCTCGGTGCAAAAAAAGCATTAATTGTGACCGATGAAGGCTTATTTAAATTTGGCGTTGCAGACCTTATCGCAAACTATTTAACTGAAGCAGGTGTTGCGAGCCATATTTTCCCGGGTGCAGAACCGAACCCGACCGATATTAATGTTCATAATGGCGTAAATGCCTATAAAGATAATGGCTGTGACTTTATTGTCTCTCTAGGTGGTGGATCATCTCACGACTGTGCAAAAGGGATTGGCTTAGTCACTGCTGGCGGTGGTCATATTCGTGACTATGAAGGTATTGATAAAAGCAAAGTACCTATGACGCCGTTGATTGCAGTAAATACAACGGCTGGTACGGCCTCTGAAATGACTCGTTTCTGTATTATTACTAATACAGACACTCACGTAAAAATGGCAATTGTCGACTGGCGTTGTACCCCACTCATTGCCATTGATGACCCTAAACTCATGATCGCAAAACCGGCTGGTTTAACAGCGGCAACAGGTATGGACGCGTTAACTCATGCAGTTGAAGCATATGTTTCTACGGCGGCAAACCCGATTACTGATGCGTGTGCAGAAAAAGCGATTACGATGATTAGCCAGTGGCTCCAACCTGCTGTCGCAAATGGTGAAAACATCGAAGCGCGTGATGCAATGAGCTACGCACAATACTTGGCTGGTATGGCATTTAACAACGCGTCATTAGGCTATGTTCATGCAATGGCGCACCAGTTAGGCGGTTTCTACAACCTACCTCACGGCGTATGTAATGCCATCTTGTTACCACACGTTTGTGAATTTAACTTAATTGCTTGCCCAGATCGTTACGCAAAAATCGCAGAGTTAATGGGTGTAAGAACTCATGGATTAACAGTGATGGAAGCTGCGTATGCTGCTATTGATGCCATTCGTAAACTGTCTTCATCAATTGGTATTCCATCTGGTTTAACCGAGCTTGGTGTAAAAACTGAAGACCTTGCGGTGATGGCAGATAATGCTCAAAAAGATGCATGTATGCTCACCAACCCTCGTAAAGCAAATCATGCACAAGTTGTGGAGATTTTCAAAGCAGCACTTTAATACTGATGTAATGGCATATCCCTCTAGTAAGTCAAATCCCTCCGACCGTTGACTTACTTTTTTCGGGAATACTTAGCTCCAGCGGTATTCCCTTTTTTTAGAACCTATACTCCAACCTTTTCCAAACCTGATTGACAATTCACCCATTTCATTGAAGGATACTCTGCATGTCTTAATTACAATAGCTCGATAAAAATGAATACATCTTTAGCTAATCAAACTTATGTTCCAGATATTTTAGGCACAGGTTACGAACAGCTCACACTTAGTTTTCCTGATGATTATGAAGGGAAAGTTGTAGCTACCTTAGTACGTAAAAAGGCCGCTCAATCGACTCAAAAAGCCGTGCTGTATATTCATGGTTTTTTAGATTATTTCTTTCAAACCGAAATGGCTGAGCAATTCAATGCTCATGGTTATGACTTCTATGCACTTGATTTAAGAAAATATGGCCGCTCAAAGCTACCTCATCAAATTTTCTATAATGTGCTTGATTTAAAAGAATATGATGCCGAAATTACTCAAGCATTAGAGATTATTGGCGAAGAGCAACACACTCAGGTTTTACTCGCAGGGCATTCAACTGGTGGTTTGACAGCAACACTTTATGCTGCCCATCATCCAGATCATCCTCTTATTAAAGCGCTATGGGCAAATAGTCCATTTTACGATTTTAATTTAAGCTTAGTCGAAAAGAAGTTTGGTATTCCAATGCTCAGTCGAGTAGGAAAATATCTACCAAAAGTTAAATTTCCAAGCCAATTAAACAAATGGTACACCACTAGCCTTCATAAGCAGCTGAAAGGTGAATGGGAGTTCAATCTTGACTGGAAACCGACCTCTGCCCCTACAGTTCAACTCAGCTTTGTACATGCAATTCATACAGCACAAAAAGAGATTCACCGTGGGGTTAAACTGAACGTTCCCGCCCTGATTATGCATTCGCACCAAACTAAAAATCCAAAAAAATGGGGAATAGATGCGACTCAAAGTGACGTAATTTTAGATGTTAAAGATATTGAGAAACATGGTAAAAAAATTAAAGGCGATGTCTCGGTTGTCTCTATTCACAATGGATTGCATGACTTAGTCCTTTCGGCCCAGCCAGTACGAGAACAAGTCTATCAACAATTGTTCCAGTGGCTGGATCAAAAAATTACTTAACTAAGCTTAGGTGAGTCAAGGTATTTCACCAGCAGTTGATGCGCAGGATGTTCACTTGGTAAGAGCTCCATAAGGCGTTCTACCGCGTCAATTGCTTCAGGGAAATGAGCTAGATGCTTTAACAGTAAATCTGTTTCTTGGGTTTTAAAAATTGCATCGCTCAAGCGTGACTCAAGGCAATCGCGCCATGCGCATAAAAATGGACTTTCAGTTTTTGCCAGAAATACACCTGTGTAAAGCTGCAAAGCCGAGGCTGCATATCCCGCATCGAGCGCTTGTTCAGCTTGTAAAAAATCGGCTTCAACATGCACCAGCAAACGATATGGACGTGAACCAAGTAAACCACCCAAAATATCTCGTAGTTGAGACATTTCAGCTTTAAGCGTACCCATACTGACTTTACGTTCGCCATAGAGCGCCTGATAAAGATGCTCTAAAGTTAAACCATGCGGACATAGTGCCAATATGGTTAAAATTTCAATTTGACGCGGCGTTAATAATAAACTTTTGCCGTTAAATTTAACTTGCGGCGTCGAAAATGCACGGATATGTAATTGCTGGCGCTGCTGCTCTAGCAAAGCAGATTGAATAATGGATGCACAACGTTCAGCAGCCAGAATTCCTAAACTATTATGGTTCTTCCATGTGGTTGATAAATCAACAACACCAAGGGTTTGTTTTGAATATGGATCGATAATCGGCGCGGCATAACACACCCAATCATGAATCGACTCCATGTAATGTTCGTTTGAAAAAACACAGCTTGATTGTTGAGTTTTTAAAGATAAAGCCAAGGCATTGGTGCCCACAAATTCTTCACGCCACTGACCACCTTGTACGAAATGTACACGCTCAGCAGCACTTTGCATTTGAGCACTTGGTGCCGTCCAGATAATCGTACTGCCAATATCACCGACAGCAATTACCATTGAAGATTGCTCTGCAATATGACGTAAGTCATCGGCACATTGGCTTAAAGCCATATCTAAAGCATTTTGTGAAGCAGTTTTTTTCTCGACTAATGGAGCAGCAAAACGCTCTTTAGGAATCGCGGCAGAAGCCGATCGTTCCCACGAGCTTGCAATACTTTGGCCGAGTTTGGCAGCGTTCTGAGGAGAGAGACTATTTTGCGTGCGCAGTTGATCAATCAACGTCCGTTGCTGCAATAAATCCTTTTTTGTGAACATTTGTAAATTCCTTATATATCCACATTTCTATTCCAACCTTTCTCCAACCTTCTTCTTTATATCCTAATTATACAAAGTACGAAAGTACCTACTGACAGGGTTCTTGTTAGTCTTTAGTCCTAAAAAGCAAAGGAATATTTATATGCGCTATATCGATCCAAATCAACCAGGCTCAAAAGTTCAATTTAAATCACAATACGAAAATTTTATTGGCGGTGAATGGGTGGCACCTTTAAAGGGTGCATATTTTGACAATGTATCTCCTGTTGATGGAAAAGCTTTCACACGTATTCCACGCTCTAGTGCCGAAGATATTGAACTCGCTCTAGATGCAGCACATAAAGCGAAAGCAACATGGAATAAAGCATCACCGACGGTACGCTCAAATATACTTTTAAAAATTGCTGATCGTTTAGAAGCAAATCTTGAAATGCTTGCTGTTGCTGAAACTTGGGATAATGGTAAAGCAGTACGTGAAACTTTAGCAGCTGATCTTCCGCTCGCGATCGACCATTTCCGTTATTTCGCTGGATGTATACGTGCTCAAGAAGGCGGAATCTCTGAAATTGACGAAGATACCATTGCTTATCATTTCCATGAACCACTCGGTGTAGTTGGTCAAATTATTCCATGGAACTTCCCAATTTTGATGGCAGCATGGAAACTTGCACCTGCTTTAGCAGCAGGTAACTGTGTTGTGATTAAGCCAGCTGAACAAACTCCAGTGGGTATTTTGTTGGTGGCTGAACTCATCCAAGATATTTTACCGCCGGGTGTACTTAATATTGTCAATGGTTTCGGTTCAGAAGTCGGCCGCCCGTTAGCTACCAACCCACGTATTGCAAAAATCGCATTCACAGGTTCAACTCAAACTGGACAAATGGTGATGCAATATGCGACCGAAAATATTATTCCAGTGACATTAGAACTTGGCGGTAAGTCACCAAACCTTTTCTTTGAAGATATCATGGATAAAGAAGATGACTTCTTAGAAAAAACGCTTGAAGGTTTTGCTATGTTTGCCTTAAACCAAGGTGAAGTATGTACTTGCCCTTCTCGTGCTTTAGTACAAGAAAGCATTGCTGATCAGTTCTTAGAGATGGCTGTCGAACGTGTAAAACGTATTAAAACTGGTCATCCACTTGATACTGAAACGATGATTGGTGCTCAAGCATCTCTACAACAGCAAGAGAAAATCTTACGTTGTATTAACACTGGTCGTGAAGAAGGTGCAGAACTCTTACTTGGCGGTAGCGGCCGTAAAGAAGTAGGCGATGGTTACTATGTCGATCCGACTATTTTTAAAGGTCACAATGGCATGCAAGTTTTCCAAGAGGAAATTTTTGGACCTGTACTTGCTGTGACAACATTCAAAGACTTTGACGATGCAATTAAAATTGCCAATGACACCATGTATGGTTTAGGTGCAGGTGTATGGTCACGTTCAGCTCACATTTCTTATCGTGCGGGTCGTGCTATTGAAGCTGGCCGTGTCTGGACAAACTGCTATAACATCTACCCTGCACATGCTGCATTTGGTGGCTACAAGAAGTCTGGTATTGGCCGTGAAAACCATAAGATGATGCTAGATCACTATCAACAAACTAAAAACTTGTTGGTAAGTTACTCAACTAAACCAATGGGCTTCTTCTAAGTTTCGCACCAAGTTGATACCAAACTATCAACACTAGAAAGAAGTAAGATGACTAATTATATAAGAAGCCAGTAATTTAGATTGCTGGCTTCTTTATTCCCGATTGTTAAGATTGAATTTTTATCATTTAGAATAAAAAAGCTCCATCTACTCTCTAAAGTGCTTCATTTAGGCATTGCTTTTGCATTGATTCATACAAACTAACTCGCAGGAGTATTGTATGAATCAACCAGAAACAGCTTCCGTTATTTCCTCAAAGACAGAAGTCTCGTCAGCAGAATATTTTGCTCAGCGTCAACTTAAACAAGGTACCGTTGGTTGGTTACTCCTGATTGGTTTAGGCGTAGCGTATGTGATATCAGGTGATTTTGCCGGTTGGAACTTCGGCATAGCCCAAGGTGGCTGGGGCGGGATGTTTATTGCCACTGCCCTTGCTGCAATCATGTATCTGTGCCTGTGTCTTTCTATGTCAGAAATGTCCACCATGATGCCGACAGCAGGTGGCGGTTATAGTTTTGCACGTGCTGCTTTTGGTCCTTTTGGCGGCTATTTAACAGGAACAGCTATTTTAATTGAATACGCAATTGCTCCTGCGGCTATTGCCGTATTTATTGGTGGTTATTGCGAATCTCTATTTGGTATTAATGGCTGGATGATTTACCTCGCTTGTTACGCCATTTTTATGGGTATACACCTCAAAGGTGCTGGCGAAGCCTTAAAAATCATGTTCGCAATTACGCTTGTCGCTGCTGTTGCCCTTGTCGTGTTTATTGGGGCAATGATTCCACACTTTAAAGCGCAAAATTTATTTGATATTCCAGTTGGTACAGGTGTTGGTGCAAGTCTTTTTTTACCTCATGGCTATTTGGGCATCTGGGCTGCAGTTCCTTTTGCTATCTGGTTTTTTCTTGCAGTTGAAGGTGTACCATTAGCAGCCGAAGAAGCGAAAGATCCAGCCAAATCTCTTCCACGCGGTTTAATCGGAGCAATGCTCATCTTAACAGCCTTTGCCATACTCATTTTATTCTTAGGTGCAGGTGCAGCGGGTGCAAGTACTTTACAAAACTCTGGCGCTCCCCTCGTCGATGCTCTGGTTAAAGTGTATGGCACCAATACTTGGCTTGCGACTTTTGTTAACTTTGTTGGTTTAGCAGGTTTAATCGCGAGTTTCTTTTCAATTATCTATGCCTATTCGCGTCAAACTTTTGCACTCTCTCGTGCTGGTTACTTACCTACTTCACTCTCTTTAACCAATAAAAATAAAGCCCCTTATCTCGCAATTATTATTCCGGGCATTATTGGGTTCTTGCTTTCACTCACCAAAGAAGGTGATTCACTCATTTTAATCGCTGTTTTTGGTGCCACCATTTCTTATGTGTTGATTCTTTTATCCCACATCAAACTACGCCTATCTAAACCCGACATGCCTCGTCCTTATAAAACTCCTGGAGGAATCGTTACTTCAAGTATTGCCTTAGTTCTAGCAGTCGCTGCTGTAGTTGCGGGCTTTGTTGTTAACCCAAAAGTTTGGTTTATTGCTGCCGCTATTTATGTCGTATTTATTGCTTACTTTTTATTCTATAGCCGTTATCATTTAGTGAAAGGCACACCAGAAGAAGAGTTTGCAAATATTAAAGCCGCAGAACAAGAACTATAAAAAAGGATTCAACTATGAGTTATCGCAATATTGTCGCCAATCAACAGTATCACTTTGCTGACTTGAAGACCTTGATGGCAAAAGCAACGCCGTTACGTTCAGGTGATGAATTAGCAGGTGTAGCGGCCAGAGATGCAACCGAACATGTTGCGGCACAAATGACTTTAGCCGATGTACCACTTAAAACTTTTTTGAATGAGGTTGTGGTCGATTACGAAACTGATGAAATTACACGACTAATTATTGATGAACATGATCTAGCAGCCTTTGCCCCTATTTCACACTTTACAGTAGGCGATTTTCGAAATTGGTTACTTGGTGAAGAAGCGACTGCACAAAGCTTAAAAGCTTTAGCATCAGGTTTAACTCCAGAAATGGTGGCTGCAGTCAGCAAAATTATGCACAATCAAGATTTGATTTATGTCGCCAGCAAATGCGAAGTGGTCACCCAATTTCGCAACACAATCGGTTTAAAAGGTCATCTTTCTACCCGTTTACAACCGAACCACCCTACCGATGATGTGCTTGGTATTTCTGCCAGTATTTTAGATGGTTTGATGTATGGCAATGGTGATGCCGTAATTGGGATTAATCCAGCGACAGATAACTTACATAATTTATCAGAGCTACTGAAGTTACTTGATCATGTCATTCAGGAATATCAAATTCCGACGCAATCTTGTGTACTTACCCATATCAGCTCAGGTATTCAACTGGCTGAAAAAAATGTGCCAATTGATTTAATGTTCCAATCAATTGCCGGCACCCAACTAGCTAATGAAGGTTTTGGAATTTCACTCGATTTACTACAAGAAGGATATGAAGCCACACTTGCACTCAAGCGCGGAACGATTGGACAAAACGTCATGTACTTTGAAACGGGCCAAGGCAGTGCGTTATCCAGCAATGCACATCACGGCGTTGATCAGCAAACATTAGAAACGCGTGCTTATGCAGTCGCCCGTAAATACAATCCGCTTTTAGTAAATACAGTCGTCGGCTTTATTGGCCCCGAGTACCTATTTAACGGTAAACAAATTATACGTGCGGGACTAGAAGATCACTTCTGCGGTAAGTTACTTGGAGTACCGATGGGCTGCGACATTTGTTATACCAACCATGCCGATGCCGACCAAAATGATATGGATGTTCTCCTTACTCTGTTTGGTGCTGCGGGCATTAACTTTATTATGGGAATTCCGGGTTCAGACGATGTCATGCTCAACTATCAAACGACCTCATTCCATGATGCTCTCTATTTAAGACAACTCCTAGGTTTAAAACCTGCTCCTGAGTTTTCAGCTTGGCTTGAACAGCAAGGTATTTTTAAACAACAAAACTCTCAAATCTGTTGGGCAGACCACATGCCTGACCAATTCTCTCGTCTGCTCATGAACTAGGGAGAACCCCATGAAACTGAACCGTGATATTCAATATCCATCTTCTACCCATCAAGATCAGTGGGAAAAACTTAAACAGTTTACTGATGCCCGTATTGCTCTGGGCCGTGCGGGTTGTAGCATTCCAACACGTGCCTTACTTGAGTTCCAGTTGTCGCATGCGCAAGCAAAAGATGCGGTTTATCAAGAGATGGATGTTTCCTACCTCTCGGAGCAATTAACACAACGGCAGCTGCAAAGTCTTCATGTACAAAGTAATGCACCTAATAAAGAAATTTATCTTAAACGTCCTGATTTAGGACGTCAGCTTTCAAACCCCTCAAAAGAAGCCTTAATTAAGAAGTATGCAGAAAACACGCAACAATACGATGTTTGTATTGTGGTCGGTGATGGTCTCTCCGCAAGAGCGATTGAAGCGAATGCTATCTCATTCATTACAATGCTGAATGAACAAATTCAGCAAGAAAACTGGAGCCTTGCACCCATTGCACTGGCAACAGGCAGTCGGGTTGCATTAGGTGATGAGGTTGCTGAAATCTTTAAGGCACCGATGCTTGTGATGCTGATCGGTGAGCGTCCTGGTTTAAGCTCTCCTGATAGTATGGGAATTTACTATACATGGAATGCATATTCAGGCTGCCTCGATGCCAAACGTAATTGTGTTTCTAATATTCGCTCAGCAGGTTTAAGTATTCCAGTTGCAGTACAACGTTTAATCGCTTTAATAAAAAAATCCAAACAACTTGGTTTCTCAGGAGTTAATCTAAAAGATGAGCATCAACTTTCAAATATAGATTTTGAAGAAACTCAAAAGCTATTATTTTAAGCAATGGAATATGCAAAGAGATTTATTGGAAAATAGATAATCCTTTGCATAACAATATTATCTTAACGAAAAATATCAATTTTCAGGTATTGACGATTTATACAGATATTTTCTTCTTTATATTTATCGCTATACTCCACCTATTGATCTTCTATGAATCATTTGTATGAACACAACAAACGCCTTCCCTAAAACTATTTATGCCATTCAGCATCTTGCTTTCGAAGACTTAGGTTCATTAGAAGATGTCTTTTATCAACTCGGATTTCGCGTCCGTTATTTTGAAGCAGGTGTAGATGATCTAACTGCTGCTTTTGCACACGATGGATTAACTATTATTTTAGGTGGCCCAATCGGGGTTTATGAAACTGAAGATTATCCGTTTTTAAAAGATGAAATCGCTTTACTTAAACAACGTTTAGCAGCAGATAAACCTACACTAGGTATTTGTTTGGGGGCACAGCTTATTGCTCATGCACTTGGTGCAAAAGTATATGCAGGACATCAAAAAGAAATTGGCTGGGGTCCACTGAGCTTAAGTTTACGTCCTAATCAGGTATTATCTGCTTTGCTTAATAATATCCATGTTCTACATTGGCATGGTGACACTTTCGATCTCCCTGAAAACGCGGTGTTATTAGCTAGTTCAGAGATTTATACCAATCAGGCATTTGAAATTGGAAATAATATTCTCGCGTTGCAGTTTCATATTGAAACAACAGAAGAAAATTTTGAGAAATGGTTAATTGGCCACACATGTGAACTTCGTAATGCCAAGATTTCGATTCAGAAACTTCGCGAAGAAAACTTACAATATGCTCAAGCACTTGAACATGCTGCATTTGAGGTTATTCAAAAATTCTTAAAAAGAATTGGTTATAGTGGATAAACTATAAAGACTCGAATGTGCGCGAATATTAAATTTTACCATTTGGTATTATTGTTTGCTTATTTTTCAAACAAAGAGAGTGCTATATTCGCCTTTAACAAACATTTAATAAAATTTTCAGTGTATTATTAATTTGTAACACAAAATATACGTTGATTTACTATGGATATCTGGAAATTTCTTAAAAGCTTTAATACGGTCAATACTTATTTATTGCTTTCATGTATTCTCCTTATAATCTTGGTTCTTTATTTTTATGTGATTAATCCAACCTAAGCTAATTTGCCAAGGATATTAATCATAAAGAAAAAGAAAAAGAAAAAGAAAATATGAGAAGACATCTAAATAAAAAGCCCAACTGAGTTGGGCTTTTTTATATTTGTTGTTTACTCACAACATGTTGTTCGTCTTGCGAAAAAGTAAGAGATAATCGATCTCTACTATCTACTCACAACATATTGTTCATCTTGCGAAAAAGTAAGAGATAATCAATCTCTTACTTTTTCTCAGGCTTGAAGCTATCTTTCAAATCAAGAATACGGTTGAAAACCGGTTTCTCTGGTGAATGATCATATTGATCAGCAACGAAATAGCCTTCACGCTCAAATTGGAAACGATCTTCAGGATTCGCTTGTGCCAAAGCTGGTTCAATGACAGCTTGTACCACTTTTAATGATTCAGGATTAAGATTTGCCAAGAAGTCATCATCTGCATCAGGTGCGGCTTCAGTAAACAAACGATCGTAAATACGCACTTCAGCAGGAATCCCTTTAGTTGCAGATACCCAGTGAATCACGCCTTTAACTTTACGGCCTTCCGGATTCTTTCCTAGAGTTTCAGGGTCAATTGAACATTTCAGTTCAATCACTTCACCATTTGCATCTTTAATGACTTCATCACATTTAATCACGTAAGCATGGCGTAAACGCACTTCACCGTCAGGAATTAAACGTTTAAAGCCTTTTGGCGGTACTTCTTCAAAATCTTTACGATCAATATAGATTTCCTTAGTTAAAGGAATCACACGATCACCCATATCAACATTAGGATGGCGAGCATGCGTAAGATCCATATCTTCAGGTAAATTAGTTAAAGTCACTTTAAGTGGACTTAAAACAGCCATACCACGCGCAGCAGTATTTTCTAAAGATTGACGAATACAGAACTCAAGCATTGCAACATCAACAATACCGTCAGTTTTTGACACGCCTACACGCTTACAAAAATCACGTAAACCTTCAGGAGTAAAACCACGACGGCGCATACCGACTACGGTTGGCATACGTGGATCATCCCAACCATTTACATACGCACCTTCCACCAATTTACGTAATTTACGTTTTGACGTGATGGTGTAATCCACGTTTAAACGTGAAGATTCATACTGATGCGGAACAGCTTTAGATTTTACTTTTTCAACAATCCAGTCATAAAACGGACGGTGATCTTGGAATTCTAATGTACAAAGCGAATGGGTAATTCCTTCAATGGCATCAGACAATGGATGAGCATAGTCATACATTGGGTAGATTTTCCATTTATCGCCAGTTTGGTGATGCTCTGAATGTAATACGCGATATAAAATCGGATCACGCATATGTACATTTGTACTTGCCATATCAATCTTGGCACGTAAAACCGCTTCACCCTCTTTAAACTCACCGCTACGCATTTTTTCAAAGCGAGCAAGATTCTCTTCAATAGAAGCATCACGGTATGGAGAGTTTTTACCTGGCTCAACAAAGCTACCACGGTTTAACTTAATTTCTTCTGGAGATTGTAAATCTACATATGCATCGCCTTGTTCAATAAGTTGAACTGCCCATGCATATAATTGATCAAAATAACCTGATGCATAGCGTGGTTCACCATTCCAGTTAAAACCAAGCCATTTCACATCGTTAGCAATACCGTCAACATACTCTTGTTCTTCAGCATCAGGGTTTGTATCGTCAAAACGCAAATTACATAAACCATCAAACTCTTCAGCCACACCAAAGTTCAAGCAAATCGCTTTTACATGGCCAATATGTAAATAACCATTTGGTTCTGGTGGAAAACGCGTTACGATCTGCTTTGCACGTCCCGTAGCCAAATCATCAGTAATGACTTGGCGAACAAAATCTAAGCCAGCCTGTTGTTCTTGCTGCGCAGAATCGACAGAGGCATGAGTATTCGGTGTCGGGTTATTAGGCAGGCTCGAGACAACATCATTAGGCTTCATAGTGTATCAATCACTTCTTTGTAGATAAATTTCGAAAAATTTAAACGCTATCTTCATTTTTCACAAAGATTTTAACGTTTTTTACTTGCCTTGTAGTTTACAGTTTGCTTATGCTTCTCTCAACCAAAAACCCATGGTCATAAGCCCATGTTTAGGAGATTAATGTAATGAGTTTTCCTCAAGTCGAATTAAACACCAATAAAGGTCGTATTGTTCTTGAACTAAATACTGAAAAAGCACCAAAAACAGTAGCAAACTTTTTAGAATATGTACGTGACGGTTTTTATGACGGCGTTATTTTCCACCGTGTCATTGATGGTTTCATGATCCAAGGTGGCGGGATGGATGAAAACTTCAAAGAAAAAGCAACTCGTGATTCTATCGAAAACGAAGCTGACAATGGTTTAAGCAATGATGTTGGTACGATTGCTATGGCACGTACTCAAGCACCTCACTCTGCTTCTGCACAGTTCTTCATTAACGTAAAAAACAACTCTTTCTTAAACCATACCTCTAAAACTGCTCAAGGTTGGGGTTATGCTGTATTTGGTAAAGTTGTTGAAGGTATGGATGTTGTTGAAGCGATCAAAGGCGTTCGCACTGGCAACCGTGGTTACCACGCTGACGTTCCTTTAGAAAACGTTGTAATCGAATCTGCTAAAATTATTTCTGAATAATTTTAGGAATAAGCTGTGACTTATCTGTTTATCTCTGATTTACACTTGTCACCTGAACACCCTCGACTTGTTCGAGGGTTTTTAGATTTATTGGTGCATTATCAAAATAAACAAACACAGCTTTATATTTTAGGTGACTGGTTTAACGCTTGGATTGGCGATGATTACTCAGCACCATGGCTCGATGAAATTGTTGAGGCATTAAAAGACTTTAACAAAAAAGGAAATCGGATTTACTTCCAAGTAGGCAACCGTGATTTTGCTTTAAATCAGATTTTCCTCAATAAATTTAACGGTGTATTACTACCTGACATTTATTATCTTAATATTGCTGGACATCAGTACCGCTTAGAACACGGTGATGCACTATGTACAGATGACGTTTCCTACCAGAGATTTAGAAAAATTATTCGAAATCCACTTTTAGTGGCTTTTTTACGTCGTACACCCCTGAGTTTTCGCACCAAACTGGTTAATGGCTTTCGAAAAAGAAGCTCCGCAGATAAACAGCAAAAAAGCTATGAAATTATGGATGTGAATGAACAAGCTGTTATTTCTGCTTTAGAAGATGCAGATATACTGATTCATGGGCATACCCATCGCCCTGCAATTCACCAAGTACAAGCTAAACAACGAATTGTTCTTGGCGATTGGCGTGAAGATCAAGCTTATATTTTAGAAATTGATCCCTCTTCAAATATGCAACAGCTTGAATTGGTTACCTGGAATTATTAACTAAAAATTAGTTACTTTTTATTTCAACTTTCAAGTCTTTAATTTTGTTATTTAAATCAAAATCGTAAATCGCACATAGACTGGCAATAAATACAAATTTCCAGCTTATATGTGCATGATTGTGATACTCAATGTATAAAATCAAAAGACTCAAAACAAATGCAAAAATGATAAAAGCTTTCACAATTCTAATTTCCCGCAACTTCCTCTTCGCATCTGTTGGCATTAAATCAATCATTTTCAATAGATTACTAAAACTTTATATAAACATTATATTTCTTTATCAAACTACATACGAAATGTTTTTGAATAAAATAGCGTATGATGGCAAAGATTAAATTCTCTTAATTGCTATAAAACTGATATGGAGTAAAGTATGGATTTATTAAATACGGTTAAAAGTCGCTATACAACAAAAGCGTATGATTCTGAAAAATAAAATCCCTCAAGAAAAAATTAAGAAATTATTAGAAATTTTACGTTTTACCCCATCTTCAGTAAATATTCAGCCTTGGCATTTTGTAGTTGCAGATAATCTTGCAGCGAAAGAACGAATCGCAAAAGCATTAACAGGAAAGTATGCTTACAATGCTCCTAAAGTGCTTGAGTCATCGCATACACTTGTATTCTGTACAAAAACGGATATTACATCTGAGTACTTAAATCAACTACTTGAGCAAGATGATTTAAATGGCCGTTTTAAAGATGAAAAAGCAAAATTAGGTCAAAAAGATACTCGCCATGGCTACGTCGAGTTCTACCGAAATGAACAGAAAAATTTATTTGGGTGGATGGAAAATCAAACATTCATTGCTTTAGGACAGCTACTCTTTGCTGCTGGCTTAGAAGGCATTGATGCAACTCCAATGGGTGGCTTTGATGAAGAAATTTTAAATACTGAGCTAGGTTTAACTGAAAAAGGCTTACGAAGCTCTGTGATTGTTTCTCTAGGCTACCGCAGTGAAAATGACTTTAATGCTAAGCTTCCTAAATCACGTCTGCCAGATGAAGTGATTTTCACATATTTATAAAAATCTCTATAGTTCAAGAGATTCTATTCTCTTGAACTATCAAGCCATTGCGCTAGCTAAACAAACTACCCCACTTATTCCTAAAAGGATCCCCAAAATAGTAGGCCATTTTAATTTTTCTTTATATAAAATCACTCCGCTTAAAATTCCAAATAACACAACAAGAATATTCATGCTCGCAAAAACAATAGCAGGAGAATCTTTTAAAAGAATATGAGCTTTTACATATAAAGCAATATTTGAAAAATTAAGTATTCCTAATATTAACCCAGCTATCGTACTTTTAAACTGCCACTTTTGAGTCTTCTGTAGCAATAAATATGAAATCGACAATATAAAAGCAGTAATAAAAATAAGATTTAAAGTGAGTGTAAACTGCAGACCTAAACTACTTGTATATTTCAAGAGAATATCTACTGCTGCATAACCACACCATACACTTAAAAGAGCAAAGATCGCTTTTCGAGATTGGTGATTTGCTGAAGAACTTATTTGCCCAAATAATACGAGTAAGACCGCACAAATCCCTAGGCCTACACCCCACAGTTTTAAGGTATTAAATTGTTCATGAAAAAAGAAATATGCCGCAAGTAAGGAAAGAACAACTGAAAGACGCTGTGCAAGTTCGCTTCTCACAATTCCTGCATACTCTAATGATTTAGCAAGACATAAAAAAATACTAGGTAAAATTATTCCTAAAGCAAAGATTAACCACCAAGGAGTATGTTGTATTGAAACATGTTGAATATCAGGCTGAAACCACCAAAAACAAAGAAGACTTGCGCTTGCATAGTTCCATGCAATCATTTGTAGTGGTTGATAACCTTTTCTCTTTAAATTTTTTAATAGGATAGATACCAAGACGCTGCTAAAAGCAGCAGCTAATATTAATAGCATTCATTAAAGCCCTATTTATTTAAATAAAATTAGTCATCATAGCAAATCATTCTCCATGACCAGTTAAATATTCTGAATCAACTTTTAAATACACATAAAAAAACCAGTCATTGTCTGACTGGTTTCTTTTAAGATTTCAATTAACGATTATTTTCGTCATCTTGACCATCTTCAAATTTAGAATCGTTGTCAAAACCACCTTGATGACCACCGAAACCACCTTGACCACCGAAGCCGCCTTGACCACCAAAGCCACCTTGACCACCGAAGCCACCTTGACCACCGAAGCCGCCTTGACCACCGAAGCCACCTTGAGCGCCACCGAAGCCACCGCCTTGACCGCCGCCGAAGCCACCGCCTTGACCGCCGCCAAAGCCGCTACCTTGACCACCAAAACCGCCTTGAGTGCCGCCTTGTGCTGGGAAGCCTGTACCTTGTGCGCCTGCTGGACGAGGGTTACGTGCTGGAACAACAGTTGAAATCGCGTGTTTGTAAACCATTTGACTTACAGTATTTTTTAATAAAACAACATATTGGTCAAAAGATTCAATATGACCCTGTAATTTAATACCGTTCACAAGGAAAATAGAAACAGGGATACGTTCTTTACGGAGAGAATTTAAGAACGGATCTTGTAAAGTTTGACCTTTAGACATTTTTAACTCCAAAAAAAATTTTTAAATCAGCGCAAAAAAACTATCTTTATTTTTCAACTAAAAATTATAAAAAGACAGTGTGCAAATTTTGCTTTATCCATAAGAGTTTCGCAAGTCTTCTTTCGCCTGCTTTATCGTCAAGTAAGTTTTAAAATCGTGTATTTCTTGCAAAGAACGTAACCACGTATATTGACGTTTGGCAAGTTGTCGTGTTGCAAATAAAGCTTTATCCTCCATTTCACGTTTACTTTTGAGACTTAGATCACTTTTTAATAGAAATTCTAGTGCTTGTCGATAGCCCACCGAACGCATTGAGGGTAAATTTTCATCTAAATCGTATTTTTCAATTAGAGCTTCAACTTCACTCAAAAAACCGATATCCCACATTTTGCTCAATCTTTGCTCAATGCGTTGATGTAATTCTACCCGATCCGGAAGTAAAGCGTAGTTATGAAATATGTATCGATATGGTACGTTTTTTGGTTGTTCTGCCTGCAATTTAGTAATTGGTTCACCGGTAATTTTATAAACTTCAAGAGCCCGAATAATTCTTTGCTTATCAGTTACATTAAACTTTATAGCAGCAGCAGGATCTACAGAAACCAGCTCATCATAAACTGCCTGCCATCCTTCGTTTAGAGCTTTTTCTTCAATTGCTGCCCGAACTTGAGCATCAGCACTTGGTAAATTACCAGATAATCCTTCTAACAATGCCTTGAAATATAACATTGTCCCTCCTACTAAAATAGGAGTTTTGCCACGTGAATGCATTTCATCAATCAATTTACATGCATCTTCAACAAACTGAGCAGCTGAATAGACTTCCAGAGGAGTAATAATATCAATAAGATGATGAGGATAGAGTTCTTGCTCTTCACGAGTTGGTTTAGCCGTGCCAATATCCATATCTTTATAGACAAGAGCGGAATCAACAGAAATTAGCTCAAAATTTCCACGCTCGTATAATTCACATGCCAAAGCGGTTTTTCCGCTCGCAGTTGGTCCCATTAAATTGATGACGGGCAATTGATTTGACATGTAAAACTACTCTCCTCGAGCAAATAATTTATCTAATTGAGATAATGGGAATGCACGCCAAGTTGGCCGCCCATGGTTACATTGGCTCGCAAATTCGGTTTGTTCCATTTGACGAAGTAAAGCATTCATTTCTGAAAGACTGAGTTGTCGATGCGCACGTACGGCTCCATGACATGCCATTCCAGCTAACAACTCATCTCTTTTTTGAAGTAATCCTTGTGCTTCATCATTTGGATCTAAATCATTTAAAAGCTCTGGAATAAGATTTTCAAAATCAGCTTTTTGTAATATGGCAGGCACACCGCGAACAATAATTTGCTCATCACCATATAAATCAATTTCCAGACCTAAGCGCTCAAGCTGAGGTTTTAACTCTTCAACTCTAACGGCTTGCATACGGCTAATGGAAATCACCTTAGGTATAAGCAATTGCTGAGATGTCCAAAATTCAGGTTTATCCCAAGCATTTTTCATTTGCTGTAATAAAATACGTTCATGTGCCGCATGCATATCAACAATAATAAGCCCTTCGGTATTCTGCGCTAAAATATAAATTCCATGCAGTTGAGCAATTGCGATACCTAATGGAAATTCATCTACTTTAGCAACTGGCTCAACATCCTCATTTACCGAAAAACTAGTAGGTTGGTCGCGAAGTGGGGCTAAATAAGTTTTTAAAGCATTATTTAGTAGAGCAGAACCATTATATTTTGGTGTTTGATCTGCATAGTGAACAGCTTGCGGACGACTAGCGTTAAAATCAGTTAATAATTCTGTCGGTGCAGGCTGAGTTCGTGCTTCACTGTCTGAATTTAAAGTTTCATTTGCACGGTGCAATGAAAATTGTTCTTGATATTTGGGCTGAGGTTGTACTGAATAATCTGAGCTTTCATCCGCTTTCATCGCTTGAGCTAGATCAGCACTCGCTGTCTGAAATTGTGCGAGAGTTTCTTTTGCATAATGTCTTACAAACTCATGCACTTCTCTTTGATTTAAAAATCGAATCTCATGTTTAGTAGGATGGACATTGACATCAATATTTTCAGGGTCAACTTCTAAAAAAAGTAAATAAGATGAATGTTGATGACCATGTAAAATACCGTCATAGGCCATGCGTAGCGCATGCGAAATCGTTTTATCCTTGACAATACGACCATTTACATAGACATATTGCATATCAGCCTGTGCACGTGCATCTGAAGGATGACCAAGCCAACCTGATAAACGCATACTAATACTTTCAGCATCCATCCAATATGCATTTTGAACAAATTGTGAGCCTAATAATTGCTGAACTCGCTGAAAACGTAGCTCTCCACTATCCGCTATAGGTAAATTAATTCTTATATTATCATTATGCTCAAGCACAAAACGTATATCGAAATGCGTTAGAGCCAGACGGCGAACAATCTCTTCGATATGCCCAAATTCAGTGGTTGGTTTTTTTAAGAATTTACGGCGTGCAGGAACATTAAAAAATAAGTCCTGAACACGTATATGGGTTCCCTTTTGAGCAGCAACTGCTTGTACTTCTTGATGATCAAATGCTGTACCGTTTACTTCAACTTGATGACCAATACCACTTTCATCTTGGCTACTGGTCAAAGTCAATCTTGAAACCGCAGCAATCGAAGCTAAGGCTTCCCCACGGAACCCCAAACTCACAATCGCATGTAAATCTTCAGCGGTTTTAATCTTACTTGTGGCATGACGCATGACAGCAAGTGCTAAATCATCTGGATGAATACCATGCCCATTATCAATGATTTCGATTAAAGTCGAACCACCTTGAGCAATCCGTACAATCAGCTCAGTTGCACCTGCATCAATTGAGTTTTCTAATAATTCTTTGACCACAGAAGAAGGACGCTCAATCACCTCACCTGCTGCAATCTGGTTCGCTAACGCTGCGTCTAATGTATGAATACGACGTTGTGTTAGCTTTTCATCAGTCATGAAGCTGTTCCTGCAAAGTATGGTACAAATTTTCTGTTGGTAAAGTTAACGTTACTAAACGAGTCAACTCATCATCTGACTTTTGAATGTCAATGATGATATCCGCTTGTGGAATTTCATCTCCACCTTTAGAAGGCCATTCAAATAGAAATAACGCATCTGTGATATCTAAATAATCACGGATTCCCATTAATTCAAGTTCGTAGGGGTCATTCAAGCGATATAAGTCAAAATGAAAAATTTCTTTGTCATTAATTTTATATGGTTCAACGAGGGTATAAGTTGGGCTTTTAACAGAACCTTTATGACCCAAAGCTTGCAAAAAATAACGAGTAAGTGTGGTTTTACCCGCACCTAGGTCCCCAATTAAATAAATTACACCCGACTGAACATGCTGCGCCAAAGCTCGAGCTAGACGCTCAGTATCTTCTTCATGATTTAAGAGCAATTTCAATGAATACGACATAGCACACATAACATGATTCAAAATAATCGATATGATAACATTGCCCTGCCTTAAAAGCCTACTTAAGCCCTAGAAGTTGGCTTTTTTATATCAATTTTCTTACATATTTACACTTTTTTATGTCTAGTCCGAACGATTTTTTGCCACCTATGATTGATGGTGTAAGCGCAAGCCAAGTTTATCTTCCTCAACAAAAAGACACTCAAACAATTTATGAGTATCTCTGTGGTCACTTTGCACATATTAGAACAGATGAGTGGAAACAAAGATTTCAAGACGGGCTTATTTATGGGGCAAATGGACAAAAACTAACATTAGATAGTCCATACCAAAGTAATAGTCATATTTTTTATTATCGATTTCTTGCTTATGAAGTCCACGTTCCATTTGAACATCGGATTTTATTTGAGAATGATGATTTATTAGTGGTCGATAAACCACATTTTTTAACAATTAGCCCGACAGGACAATATGTTCAAGAAACGCTTTTAGTACGGCTAAAAAAACAAACAGGCAATGAATTTTTAACCCCTATTCATCGCTTAGACCGCGAAACCGCGGGTGTTGTTCTATTTTGCAAACGTGTTGAATCGCGTGGTATTTATCACCAATTATTTGCAGAGCGCCGAGTCAATAAAATTTATCACGCTATTGCACCTTATAAAAAAGATTTAAATTTTCCTCAAACATTATATTTGCATTTAGATAAAGGCCATCCTTTTTATACGATGCAGGTTATAGAAAATGTGAAAGCCAATACCCAGACTGATATTGAGCTTATCGAGCACAACGAGATTTGGGCAAAATATCGCTTAACTCCTACAACGGGCAAACAGCATCAACTTCGAGTGCATCTTAATTACTTAGAAATTCCTATTAAAAATGATCCATTTTATCCAGTAGTTCAGCACAAAGCTGAGGATGACTTCTCGGAACCATTACAGCTTCTGGCTAAGCATATTTCATTTACAGACCCCCTCACAAAAGAGGGAATGTCTTTTAATTCCAAGTTTGAATTGACATTGTAATGTAACCGTAATGACAAAAAGATTATTTTTTATGCCAAAAAGCATTGAAATTACATTGCGATGGTTTAAAATAAATTCCTAAAAATTAAAATCATTTGGTTTTGTTATTCATGCGAAAAACAGAAGTTTATCAGGTTCGACTTGACTCCCAAGAAAAAAAGCAGGCTTTTGCTGTTTTTAAACAACTGGGAATTACCCCTGCCCAAGCAGTACGACTTTTTTTTAAACAGGTCGTATTAACTAAATCTATTCCTTTTGCAATCGAAAATCAGAATATTAATATGGAACAATTATTAAAACTGAGAAAAGCAAAAGCATCTTCATTAAACCAAAACTCATCAACTATAGCTGAAGATGATGACCATGAAGATTTATTTGAAGAGTTGAATGCACTTCTTGGTGAAAGCGACAAAACTTAACACTGTTGCATTTATAAACAAGTTTTAACGTCAAAAAGCTCTTTTTTTCGTTATGCTCTCTTTGTAAAAACATAATGATAAGTTACAAGGAGTGCCAAATGATCGTTAGACGAGCGACTTTTGAAGATTTAGAGCAACTCGCCGTTTTATTTGATGAATATCGCCAATTTTATGGGGCCTCTTCTAATTTTAATGAATCACTTCACTTCCTAAAACAACGTTTTGAGAATAGAGAAAGTGTGTTCTTCATTCATATTAAAGACGATAAAATTACGGGTTTTATTTTACTCTATTTAGGTTTTTCTTCAGTTGCTTGTTCAACTTACTATATTTTAGATGATGTATATGTTACGCCTGTTTTCCGACGTCAAGGTTCTGCTAAACAGCTAATCGATACAGCAATCTTATTTGCAAAGCAAGAGAATGCTTTGCGGATTAGTTTGGAAACTCAAAGCAACAATCATGAATCTCATCGTTTATATGAACAAATGGGATTTATTCGAGATAGTGAGTTCCAAACCTTCCATTGTTTTCTCAAATGATATTTTGAGCGAGCTGTTTTTGTTGTTCAGATAAATAAACCCATTCTCCATCTTCAAGTTCAGGTAAAACCAATTGCCCGACTTGATGGCGATGTAATGCTTCTACCTTATTTCCCACAGCTGCAATCATTCTTTTTACTTGATGATAAACACCTTGATGAATCGTCATGGTTAATTGATGCGTTTCTAATATCGCTATATCCGTTGCAGCGAAAACACCTTTTTCCTGATGTAGGCTTACACCTTGGCTCAGCATTTCAATTTGCTCTGGTGTAACCGGATCTATAGTCGTAACATGATAAACCTTTGGAACATGCTTACGGGGATGAGTTAAAGCTTGAAGATATTTACCGTCATCAGTAAGTAAAAGTAAGCCTGTTGTATCTTGATCTAGACGGCCAATGGCTTGCACACCACGTTGAATCATAATTTCGGGTAAAAGGCTAAATACGCTTTGATGATGGTGAGGTTGGTGTGAACATTCAAAACCTTTCGGTTTCTTTAACGCAAGGTAAACTTTTTCTCGATATTGATAAGTTTCCCCAAAAAGAGAAAATTCTAAATTTTCTGGAGAGAATTGCTTTTTAAGGTCACTTACAACCTCTCCATCAATACTTACAGATCCGTTTTTTATTAACTGCTGACAATATTTACGAGAACCAAACCCTTGTGATTGTAAAATTTTTTCCAGCAGCATGAAGTTTTCTCATTAGAACTAAGCTGTTATTTTAACGTAGTTTCCATTTTTTACTAAATACTACTCGCTACTGTTTTCATCTACTTAAACTAGTTCGCACCCTTACTCTTCAACGACTCGATAAATATTTTCATTCTGTTCGCTTTCAAATAATAATTCTGTAGTAGGCAAAATAATTTCATTATCAACAATAATATGCTCAATACGTTGGCTTAGTTTTAAAGATTCATTTTCATGTTCCACTAAATTTTTCTTTAGTTGTGCTTTTGCATCATGAATCTTATCAAACTGATCTTTGATCTTGATATCTATAATGTCCATAAAAATATCCCGTACTCATGAGTAATGACTATTTTTATATCATAATTTTTAAACGCTATAATTTTTAACTTGTTAATTTATATAACATTGTTTCCAAGCGTAACCAAAAATTAAAACTCCTTATCATTGAGAGATATACACTCAATTTTTAATTAAGAAGAGCTGAAATCAGCTGTATCTTTTAAAGCTTTCACATTCCAAGTCTTAAATATTATACAATTCCATTTATTTATAATGCCCTCCGCTCGCCATGCTTGCCCAATTTGATGTTAATTTAGTTGTTCTACTCGTTCTGCTTGTCTGCGGCTTATTAAGTCAAAATGCAGCTGTAACTATTGCAGCAGGTGTGTTGATTGTCGTTAAAATCACACCATTAAATGAGTTTTTCCCTTATATTCAAGCTCATGGTCTTAATTTAGGAATTCTTATTTTAACCATTGGCGTACTCACTCCAATTGCCAGTGGGAAACTCAGTGGAGAGAGTATTTTAAAATCCTTTATTAGTGTTAAGTCTATTATGGCTATCGCAATTGGCCTGTTAGTCGCCTGGCTAGGTGGTCGCGGAGTAAAACTAATGTCGAGCCAACCTGACGTAGTTGCAGGTTTACTCATTGGTACAGTTGCTGGTGTCGCTTTACTCCGTGGTGTACCAGTCGGTCCTCTAATTGCGGCAGGCCTACTCTCTTTATTCATTGGCAAATAAGAAATTGACATAAAAAAGGTGCAATAAAGCACCTTTTTAACACTTAGGCTAAATTATTTTTTAGCCAGAATAATAAGCGTTTCGCTTTAGAGAGAACTTTTCTAACTGCTTTAAAAAGCCTTCAAAATAACTTTTCTCTTTTTCTTCAGTTCGGTAGCCCGCATATAAAGTTCGTCTTAAACCTGTAGGAGAAACACAATCTAAACGACGACTAGTAACCCATCCCTTTTGTTCATACTCATTCACCACCCAATCAGGTAAAGCAGCAATACCTCGTCCACTTGCAACAAGTTGAATAAGCATTTGAGTTAAATCTGTTGTCCGTATTTGTTTAGGCTGAATATTCGCGGGGATGAAAAGTTTAGACATAATATCTAAACGGTGCTTATCTACTGGATAAGTAATTAAAACTTCTTCGGCCAACTCTTGAACTGTAATATTTTCAGCCCGCACCAAAGGGTGAGTATTTGATAAGACTAACCGTGACTCATATTCAAAAATCGGAAAATACTCAATTCCTTTTAACGCGATTGGGTCAGCTGTAATCAATAAATCAAATTCTGCATTTTGTAAGAGTTCATGTGGATTAGCTTCAAACCCCGAAGCAAAGTCTAAATCGACGTCAGGATATTGCTGGCGATACTGATTTAATAAAGGCATTAACCAGTCAAAACAACTATGGCATTCCGATGAAAAAATAATTCTACCTGTCTGTCCATGCACAATACGTGTGATATCACTATGTGTAATCTGGATTTGTGGTAAAACATCATCTGCTAACTTTAATAAGCGCTGTCCAACATTAGAAAAACTAACAGGTCTACTTCGACGATTAACTACTTCTACTCCATACCAATGGTCTAATTCTTTTAATTGATGGGAAATAGCAGATGGCGTCAAACAAAGGTCATTTGCTGCCGAAACTAATGAACCATGCTCACGTAAAGCAACTAAAGTTTTAAGGTGGCGTATTTCTAACATGGGCCCAAGCCTAAAAAACAGATTTATCTATAAATGGATAAAGCTCATCTTTGCTTTTCCATAAAACTTTCGACAAATCTTTATTGATGAATTTTATTCACTTTAACATAAAATTAGTTAGTTTGTCTCAACATGAATTTTATTTCACTATTTTTACATGGTATGAATTTAGGTATCATTCAAAAATGAAGGAAAATTAAAACGATTTTATAAAAATTTTTTAAAGTAGTTAAAAACTATAAGACAAAAATAGGCCTAATAAAGGCCTATTTTTTTAAAACACTAAAAACTATTGTGCTAAAACATTTAAGCTAATAATCGTATAGCTCTGATCTTTAGGTTTTAATTTCAAATTTAGAGGAGCTGTTACTTCTACTAAATACTCTCCAGCTTTTGGAAACGTAAGCTCAACTTGACCGTTGCTTCCTGCCTTAAACTGCTGCGCTTGCTTCTCAGTTGCACCCTTTTCTCTTAAATTCACTTCAGCATAAGCTAAAGGTTGCCCTTTTTCAGTTATGGTTAATTTAACAGGTTGAACAGCTTTAATCTGGTTAGGATGTACAGAGAAACTAACTTTAATCGGTGTATTCGGAAGTTGAATATCTGAAACTTTTCCTTTAGAAAGATAACTCTGCAATATCCACTCACGTGTTACTTGTTCTGTTTTAATTGTTTTTGTTTTAAGGTCAGTCGGAATCAAATATTCACGCTCTGCTTTCGGTGGAGCTTTATCAGCTGGCATATCAAAAAATAAATGCCATGCTTTTTGGTCGTATACATATTTCAAAGGATAATTTGCCTGAGTTTGAACAATGTATGTGCCTTCTTCAGGTAGATCTACATCAAAAACAGTAGCAGACTTATTCAGGGCTTCTGAATTGACGGTTTTAAGCTCATTTTTAGGTGTAATTACAGTAAGCTTAGCATCCTTTAAAGCATATTCACTATTTAATGCTTCTTCCGCATAACCAGCAATTACGGGTACTTGAGTTTGTTCAGTTTTATAAGCTACAGGAGCTACATAAGGTTCATGAGCAAAGCCTGTTGTAGATATCAATGCAAGTGACATCATTAGAAATCTATTCATTATTACAAAATCCTGTTATACGCAAAGTTAAAATTTCAGACAAAATATAAGCGGATACAGTATACACAAATAAAAATAATTCTTATTATCATTAATAAATTTAATTTTACTAAAAAAGAAATACGCAAACTTTCCCCTCAATATTTTAGTTTTTTATTATTCTGTTCTCTTTTCCCTTATACTTCTCTTTTTGAGTCTTGCTTCAACTTATTATGGCGTCCCCGCAATCTCCTCTTTCCACACCTCAACATTACTCTCTCTTTTTAGCAATTTTCTCACTCGCTGTAGGTGGTTTTTGTATTGGAACCACTGAATTCGTCGCAATGGGACTGATTCAGGAAATTGCAAATAATTTAAATATTACAGTACCTGAAGCTGGTCACTTTATTAGTGCCTATGCATTGGGTGTAGTTATTGGTGCTCCTATCATCGCAATTCTTGGAGCTAAAGTACCTAGGAAAACTTTATTGCTCGGCTTAATGCTTTTTTATGGTGTTGCGAATGCCTTTACTGCTTTAGCTCATACACCTGAAACTGTTTTAATCTCACGTTTCATTGCAGGTTTACCACACGGAGCATATTTTGGAGTCGGTGCATTAGTTGCAGCTGAACTAGCGGGTCCATCAAGAAGAGCTTCTGCGGTTGCCCAAATGATGATGGGGCTTACAGTCGCAACTGTAATTGGAGTTCCTTTAGCAACTTTGTTAGGCCAAAACTTTGGTTGGAGAGCTGGTTTTGAGTTTTCAGCAACTATTGCTTTCGTCACTTTAATTGCTGTAGGTTTCTTTGTACCCAATATCCCAGTTCAAGCTACTGCCAGTATAAAAACTGAATTAGCTGGCCTTAAAAATATCAACATGTGGTTAACACTAGCAGTGGGTGCAATCGGTTTTGGAGGCATGTTTTCAGTTTATAGCTATGTCTCACCAATTTTGACTGAATATACAAAAGTTAATATCCAAATCGTTCCTATCGCTTTAGCTATCTGGGGTATAGGTATGGTTATTGGTGGTTTAGCGGCAGGATGGCTTGCAGATAAGAACCTCAACAAAACTATAGTGGGTGTATTAATTAGCTCAGCTATCGCTTTTGTTGTCGCTAGTTTTTTAATGAGTAATATCTATACTGCCATCGCATCTTTATTTTTAATTGGTCTCACGGTAATGGGATTAGGCGGAGCATTACAAACTCGTCTAATGGATGTTGCAGGTGATGCCCAAACTTTAGCTGCCTCACTCAACCACTCTGCATTTAATATGGCCAATGCATTAGGGGCATTTTTAGGGGGCTGGGTACTCAGTCACCAAATGGGTTGGATCGCTCCAATCTGGGTAGGTTTTGTTTTAAGCCTTGGCGGTCTGATTATTTTACTTATCGCATTTGCAGTAGAAAAAGCTAACAAAAAAGCTTAATTAAAGAAAAGGCTAACTTATTACTTCTAATCAGTTAGCTTTCCACCACAGTGCGGGCAATAACATTTTTTCTCTCGAACAGACTCTTCTTCCTCTAATACTTTTTCACGCATAATTTGAATAATCAGGTTATGCGCTTGCTCTTTTGGCAATCCTACTTTTTGACGGATCCGCTCTATTTCAATTTCATTATGTAAAATATCAATACCTCGTGCTTGAAGTAGCTCACGAAACTCTTGCTCTAGTCTCTGATTCCGTTGATTAAGCTCATTTGCAAGTCCAGACGCCAAAATACCAGCAGGCAATGCTGCAATACCCACACCTAAAATAGTAATAAGCGCCCCTAATAACTTTCCTAGGCTAGTTACAGGAGTGACATCGCCATACCCCACTGTAGTTAAGGTAACCACTGCCCACCACATAGATTTAGGTATTGAACTAAAAGCTTCTGGCTGAGCTTTGTTTTCAACCACATAAATTCCAGAAGCAGTCATAATAATCATGATAATTAAAATAAAGATAACTGCTTGAAAAGATCCCTTCTCGCGTTTAATCACACATAACAATATCTGTAGTGAGATGAAATAGCGTGTTAATTTTAATAAACGAAGTAGACGTAAAATCCGAAGCATACGAAGATCGATTCGTACAAAGAAATTCAGGTAAGCTGGCAAAATTGCCATCAAATCAATAATTGCTTCCCCACTTTTCATCCAATTCAAGCGAGTTTTCCATGCGGATTGTGTCGTATCTCGATCTGCAACACTCCACAACCTTAATAAATACTCAATACTAAAAATTGCGATTGAAATATTCTCAAAGTAGTCAAACCAAATACGATAATTTGAGTACAAATCATTTACTGTTTCTAATAAAACAGCAGCGACGTTACCAATAATTAAAATAACTAAAAAATAGTTAATGCATTTACTTACCGTCGTTTCATAGTCATGGTTGTGAAGATTATTATAAAAAAACTTACGTAATCCCTTCCAAGCTGAATTATGCATATTGATCTGACCACTTAATATTGTAGATATAGTAAGCTCATCGCCTCTATTCACCAATATAGTCTTTAACAATTTTTGTTTTACTTACCCCAATATTTGAGCCTTAATTTTTTTTCATCAATTCGTGGCTACACATCGAAATTCATTCTCTTCCCACCACATCACATCATAGATGCCTGGATGCGATTTTAAGATAATATTTATATAATTTTGCAACACCATAATATGATGAGTAATATCAATTTTTCTAAATAGAAATTTTCTTAAAATCGGAGTATTTGGAGAAATAAAAATTGCGAATCCATTACTATATTCTTCATAAACACTAATTCCGAGATACATCGTTATTTCAGCTAAGGGAATCTCAATTTCCCACCCCCAGCTTTCACTATATAACTCTACATTTAAATGATATCTATTCTTTAATATACTAAAAATATATTGTGCAATATCTTCAGTTTTTTGAACTAAAATACTACCTTCATCAGCATAAGTTTTTTGGTCATATAATTGATAATCATCAAATTTAAATTCAACAATTGTCTTTAGCATTCTTAAGTTCCCTATATAAAATACTCATATTTTTTTTAATTATTTTCAAGTTCGTTCAAATATTTTAAAACAAAAATCAATTTAATATCTAGAGTAATATTTATTTTTACATTTTCATTAAATAAAATTTGATCTATTTATTATTTTCTAAGTCTAATAATGTACAAAGTCTCATTTAAAATAAAAAGGAGCTGAATAATCAGCTCCTTTTTTGTACTAAATCGACGTATTAAGTCAATTGAGCAGCTTGGATTTTCTTAGTATCAACTTGATCAGCTTCTTTAGTATATTCGCTCATCTTGTCGAAGTTTAAGTATTTGTAGATGTCAGCAGAAGCGCTGTCGATTTGCGACGCGTACTGTTGATATTCTTCTGGGCTTGGTAATTTACCAAGAACCGCAGCTACAGATGCAAGCTCAGCAGACGCTAAGTAAACGTTTGCGCCTTGACCTAAACGGTTCGGGAAGTTACGAGTAGAAGTCGATACACAAGTTGTGTTCGGCGCTACACGTGCTTGGTTACCCATACATAATGAACAGCCCGGCATCTCTGTACGTGCACCAGCACGGCCATAAATGTTATACAAGCCTTCTTCCATTAATTGGTGCTCGTCCATACGAGTTGGTGGAGCCAACCATAAACGAGTAGACAATGAACCACCAGGTACTTTGTCAAGTAACTGACCAGCTGCACGGAAGTGACCGATGTTAGTCATACAAGAACCGATGAATACTTCATCAATCTTATCGCCTTGAACGTCAGAAAGAAGTTTCGCGTCATCTGGATCGTTCGGGCAGCAAAGAATTGGTTCTTTGATGTCAGCTAGATCGATTTCGTAAACTTTTAAGTATTCAGCATCAGCATCAGCTTTTAACAAGCTTGGGTTATCTAACCACTTCTGCATGTTTTCAGCACGACGCGCAAGTGTACGTGCATCGCCATAACCTTCTGCGATCATCCACTTCAACATCGTGATGTTAGAACGTAGGTATTCAGCAACTTTCTCTTCAGAAAGTGTGATTGAACAGCCAGCAGCAGAACGTTCAGCTGACGCATCAGAAAGTTCGAATGCTTGCTCAACAGTCAAGTCATTTTCCATTTCTGATAAATCGATCTCAAGGATACGACCAGAGAAGATATTTTTCTTACCTTTCTTCTCTACAGTTAAATCACCCGCTTGAATTGCGTAGTAAGGAATTGCATGTACAAGGTCACGTAAAGTGATACCAGGTTGCATTTTACCTTTAAACTTAACAAGTACAGATTCAGGCATATCAAGTGGCATAACACCAGTTGCTGCTGCGAACGCAACAAGACCAGAACCCGCTGGGAATGAAATACCGATTGGGAAACGAGTATGTGAGTCACCACCAGTACCTACTGTATCTGGAAGTAACATACGGTTTAACCAAGAGTGGATAATACCGTCACCTGGACGTAAAGATACACCACCACGGTTCATGATGAAGTCAGGTAATGTATGGTGAGTTGTTACGTCAACTGGTTTTGGATACGCAGCAGTGTGACAGAAAGACTGCATCACTAAGTCAGATGAGAAGCCCAAGCATGCTAAGTCTTTTAACTCGTCACGAGTCATTGGACCTGTTGTATCTTGAGAACCAACTGTAGTCATTTTAGGTTCACAGTAAGTTCCTGGACGGATACCTTGACCTTCTGGTAAACCACATGCGCGGCCAACCATTTTTTGAGCTTGTGTGAAGCCTTTGCCAGTGTCAGCAGGTTGTACTGGAGTACGGAATAATGTAGAAGGTGCAAGACCTAATTCTTCACGTGCTTTAGCAGTTAAACCACGACCAATGATCAAGTTAATACGACCACCAGCACGTACTTCGTCTAAAAGTACTGGAGTTTTAAGATCTGCTTCAGAGATTTGCACGCCATCTTTAAAAGCAGTTACTTTTGCAGCAGCATGGTCAATTTTCAATACTACTTCGTCGCCCATGTTCATATTAGCAACGTCGATTTCTACAGGTAATGCACCTGCATCTTCCATAGTATTGAAGAAAATTGGAGCGATCTTAGAACCTAAGCACACACCACCGTCTTTTTTGTTTGGAATGTGTGGAAGTTCATCACCAAAGAACCAAAGAACAGAGTTAGTTGCAGACTTACGGCTTGAACCTGTACCAACAACGTCACCAACGTAAGCAACTTGATTGCCTTTAGCGATAAGTTCTTTAATTTGGCTTAATGGACCAACTTCACCTGGTTTTTCAGGGTTGATACCATCACGCTCGTTTTTCAACATTGCATTTGCGTGTAATGGAATGTCTGGACGGCTCCAAGCATCTTGAGCTGGAGACAAGTCATCAGTATTTGTTTCACCAGTTACTTTGAACACAGTGATTTTGATTTCTTCTGGAACGTCAGGACGGCTAGTGAACCATTCTGCTTCAGCCCAAGATTGTAAAACAGCTTTAGCAGCTGCATTACCAGCTTTTGCTTTATCTGCTACATCATGGAATGCATCAAATACAAGAAGAGTTTTCTTTAATGCTTCAGCAGCTAAGCCTGCAAGTTCGGCATTGTCAAGAAGTTCAACAAGTGGTGCTACGTTATAACCACCTAGCATAGTGCCAAGTAAGTAAACTGCACGTTCTTTAGAAACGAGTGGTGAAGTTGCTTCGCCTTTTGCAATCGCTGCCAAGAATGCTGCCTTTACGTAAGCTGCTTGGTCAACACCTGCAGGAACACGGTTTTCAAGCAAATCTACCAAGAACGCTTCTTCGCCTGCTGGTGGATTTTTTAATAGTTCAACAAGCTGAGCTGTTTGAGCGTCATCAAGTGGCTTCGGTGGGACTCCGAGTGCGGCACGTTCTTCAACGTGTTGGCGGTAAGCTTCTAGCACGGTGTTCATTCCTCTTTTTTTTGAAAAATTACTTGCAAATTCCAGCTTTCTTAAAAGCTTCACAAGTAATATGGACTACAAAAGTTTACTAGAGTTCAAGGTAAAAGTTAATGAGCGCGGGGTGTTTCTCCGTGATGCCCATTATTTTGTATCTAAATACCTGTGTCTAAATAATGAGCATATTAGGCGGATTTGAGCTATTTTTAAGCAAAAAGAGCTTTAGCCGGATGAAAATTCAATAACCTCATCCACAATTAGAATGATTTATATTTTGGCATTTTGTCATGAGGTGTTGCCAAACATTCATCCATCATTTGCTTTCTAACTTTTTCTTGGATTGCTTGAGGATCTTTTGTCAGTTCTTCTTTTGGAATTGCATAAACTTTTTCAATAATATTAAGAATGAATTTTTTAGTTATCTCATCTTCAATCTTATTTGCATGCTCAACTGCCTGAGTTTTTTCAATTGCTTGCTGACGATCAAAAACAATACTTCTTGCAGCATTTCCTACGCTAGTACAAAAGCCATGCCACTGCTCTTCTGGTGTTAATGGTTTCTTTTCCGAACAACCAACAAAGAGCAAACTCATTGCAATCAATAAAATCTTTTTCATCATTTCACTACACTAATTATTGCTGCCCATATCATACGGAAAATCATCGTTTTTGCCAAAACTGCTATAAAAAACCGAGATAACAAAATCTCGGTCTTTTGTATTAAGTACTAGAAAGGTCAGTTTCATGTTTTGGATTAATTAAAGAATTTAATATCCGTAGGTGTTGATATTTTTGCTGCATCGCCAGCTGGTTTTAAGGTGCCATTTTTTGCATCAAAACGGAATAAACTAATATTGTTACTATAAACATTGGTTACATATAGATACTTACCAGATGCATCAAATGAGAATGCACGAGGTTCAATACCATTCGCTTTATAAACAACTGGCTTAGCTAGCAATCCATTCTGTTGGATTTTAAATACTAAAAGTTTGTTGTCTGCACCTCGATTGGCAGCAATCACATATTTACCATTTGGGCTAAGGATAATTCCACTCGCACTCTTAAATTCAGGTGTTTTGTCCTCGTGGATTAGTTTTAGCTCGGCCACTTTTTTCAAATGACCATCTTGCACGTTAAATGTCACAATTTCACTTCGCATTTCTGCGGTAACATATGCATGTTTGCCATTGGGTGAAAAGACCATATGACGCGGGCCAGAACCATGTGTAAAAGTTACATCGCGGTTGGTATCCGCTTCAAGTGGCTGAGCCTTGTTCGGGTTATAACGAAATGCATAGACTTTGTCATTTCCAAGATCACTAGCATATAAATACTTACCATCCGGACTAAAAGTTGTGGAATGAGCATGTCCACTTTCTTGGCGGCCTTTGACGTGGCCAGAACCTTCCTCAAAAACAATATTTTGTACTTTTTCACCCAAATGGCCATTTGGTAAAATTGGCAAAACAGCCACACCACCACGGCCTTTATCGAACGCTGAATAGTTCGACACAAACAGGAACTTACCATCTAAACTAATTGTTGCATGTGTTGGATGTCCACCATGACTATCCACTGTGTTCAACACTTCCACCTTTCCATTTTGAATAGATAATGCGGTCACCGCACCTTCGTTTTCTTCATTAGTGGTATATGCAAAACGGCCATCTTTCGATTTCACAATCCAAGAAGGACTTTTCATTTTCAACACTTTAACGGGAGTTAAAGTTCCATCCTTATTCACGTGAAGCTGGTATAAGCCTTCACTGGCTTGTTTTGGTTTTTGCGCAAGCGGTGCATTAGGAATTGATGTCCATGTACCTACTAAAGCAATTTGTTGTTGTGCAGCATTTACGGTGGAGCACCATCCAAATGACAAAAGCGTCAATGACAATGTTGCTGTTAATTTTTGAATTAGGCCACGATATTTAACGTTGATATCGTTTTCCTTGCCATTTTTAATTTCAACATAAGTATCTATATTCACTACTATATCCTTGAAAAAACCCACCTTATTTGCATTTATCAACAAGGTATATCAATCTAATTTCATTTAATGTTTCTGAAAACTAATTTATAAAACAGCAATTTTCAAGTGAATTTTCTTTAATCAATACCTATCCAAGGCTTCTTTACTCTTAAGAGAAGCGATACTTTAAATCATAAATACTAAACTTTTTTAAATGTTATTAAATTAAAAGCCCACAATAGTGAGCTTTTAATTCATTCATTATTGGTTTCAATCAACTAAAAGCGCCAATTGTAGAATAAGTCGATCGCTCTTTCTAAAGACTGACTTGCTTCTAAGTATAAACGTCGATTCATTTGATAACGTAAAGTAAGTTTATTTACAGGAGTAAACACCCCAACACCATAGCGAATAAACAGATCTGGTGTGATATAACCCGTTAAACTCACTTGCGTATCATCACCTGTACCTTGTGCATCTAAAGCTAGGCCGCTCAAACCAAACGTACGTCCAATCTGGTTAGTTAAAGCACGTGTACCACCCAAGCCCATACTAATACCTGCAGCTGCAATGGTGTTGTTTACATCAGATTTAAAACCTTCTGCATTACTCAAGCCACTCGAACCTTCATTAATACGACCAGTCACAAGCGCATTCAATGCTTCTTGCTCAGATAAGCCTGCATCGTTATAGACCTGAATGTTTGGTGATGTCGCAGTACCTGTAACACGTACGCCAACCATGCTTCCCTGAACATTTTTGTTCGCATCGATATCTAAAGTCGGGTTAGCCAATGGTCCATTAAAACGGGCAATTGCTCGGTTCAAGTCTAGACTTTGTCCATAAGCTTCAATTTTCACTTTTTGGCTGACACCAATCGCCCCATTAGCTCTCATTGCAGTTTCATAACCACGTTGGCTTAAGTTTAGACGACCAACTAATGGAATATTACTGTTAAAGCCTTGGAAGATAACTTGTTTTCCAATATTAACAGAAATATCAGCTCGAATATCCCAAGGTTTAGCGGCCCGTAAAATTGCAAGTGGGTCTTGACCTTGGCGCACGATGCGAACATCTGATGAAGTATTAATAATTGGAGCAGTCGTTTCTGGCATTGAAATACGTGCACGAGGAACATCTACAGATCCTTTTAAACTTAACCGCTTATCAAAAGGATACATATCAAGTGTCAGATTCGGGTTGGCAATTGCGGTAATTAATGGCGCTTGACGTACCAGTAAATTATCACCTTTCAGATTTAATTGAAGACGTGGCGCATCTTTCCACTCAAAACTACCTTTAAGCAAGCCTACACCTTGCCCACTATTAAATGCTCCATCAATTGTTGCCATATCCTGACGAATTGATGAATATACCTGCACATTGGTTAGATTTACTGGCAAAGAAATCATGCTAATCGCACCATTTTTCAGACGCATTTCACCAGTAAACTGAGGTTGAGTTAATGTACCGTTGACTTTACCAGCCAAGGCTAACGTTCCACTCATTGAGCGAACATCTTGAATAAATGGTTTCAAGACTTTTAATTGAACATCATTAAAGGCCACTTCACCATGCATTGGCATTGAAGACTGGAATGGGTTGATAATAACGTTCGCGTAACCCGTACCAATATCTGGTGTTTTCACATCAACTCGGAATAACAGTCCCTCTGATACACTTTTTGCAATCACGCCTAACTCATCATAAGCCAGAGTAGTCGCAGGGTCTTGCGGATCTTCAGCAGCTAAACCGATTTCACCTTTACGCGTAATTAAACGTGCATCAAGTTTTGGATTACCACCATTTACCCACGATGCCTTGGCGTAACCATTTAATTGTCCGGTCATCGCTAAGCCTTCTGGCATAAATGCTGCGAAGTCACTTAAATCCATGTTCTGAGTTACAAAAGAAACATTACCTCGTGCTTTACTCACTCGTACCGGCTGATCAAAACATAGTTGACTATTGGTACTTTGCCAGCAATGTTGACCCACATATAGCTCAGATTTCGCTGAAGAAAAAATTACTGGAGCATTTTGATTTTGTGCCAGACGAATTCGTCGTGAATCAAAACTTCCTTTTTGGATTTGACCTAACCAATCATTCTTTTGATTAAATCCACCTGCCAACTGAACATAGAACTTGGAAACACTATTATTGCCAAGTACTTTCAATAAATGTGCTTTTCTTGTTCCTGTCAAATTCACTTCAGCAGACTGGATTTCTCTATTTCCGCTACGCAGATTATTTAATTTTGCGGTTAATTGAGTCGGTGTTGTTTCCGATGTTGGAAGCTCACCCTGAATACTCAATCTCTTCACACTTACAAGTGTATTAAAAGCAAAATTATCTACGGCAATATTGGCTGTTGCTTTTAAACGTGGTTGTGATTGAACATTCAAATCACCATAAGCTCGTCCGCGCAGTCCTGGATATAACTCGTAGAGTGCTGGCGCATTCAGCTTAATTTTTAGATTTTGTGCATTGCCAGTAGCTTGTAACTGGTTCTGTCCATACACTAAAAATAAGTTATTCGCTTCAAATTGCTGAGGTAAAAAGCCATTTTGATTGGAATCCATCAATAGAGATAGATTACCCTTACCCCGAACAGGTTTATTATTTAAAAAGCCTGCAAGATTCAATTGCTGAATATTAATTCGCTTCAAGTGATCAGACCAAACCCCTTGAGTTTTCAGGTTTCCTGAAATTTCACCTTTAACAGTTGAGGCAAAATATTGAGGCTTAAAGCGTACTAATGAACTATTAATATCCCATGCAATGCGGTCTTTTAAATTGACAGAACCAGTAGCATAGATTTTTCCAGCCACCCCATCATGTTGTAACTGGCTAATTCGAATAAAATCTGGCGTGCCCGCTATAGAAAACTTCAACAAACCATTTGCCTGTTTTAAGGCTTTTAAAGACCCGTCATAATTAACCGCAAAGCCTTTAAAGCCGCCACCAGCTTTAACATCATGAAATAATAATGCTGCTGTACTTTTTCCACCTAAACTTACAGTTTCTTGACCTGCTTGAGCTAATCGACCAGTTAAATCAATTTTCTCAAACTGAATAATTTGCTGGTTTGGTTTAGCGAAACCATTTGCCTTAATCGAACCGTTTAATAAATTGACCGGCGCTGCTGCATGAATACTTTGCGGATTAAAATCTTTTGCATTTAATAAAGCATTCCAAGCCAGCTGACGTTTTTCAGTAGGTAATAAAACTTTAGCCTGACCTGTTAAGCTACCTTTTTCAGCAGCAAAACTAAAATTAGGCACATTTAAGATATTATCTTTAACATTCAGGTTGGCTAGATATTGTCCTGCTGGCAATAAAGTTTTTTCATGCTGATATACTTTTGTAGCAACCTTAATATCTTGTTGACCGTCACGTAATGTTAAATCGACTTGACCATTATCACTACTTAACCATCCAATATAAGGCATTGCACGGTCTATATTCGCCCACGCCACATTCATGAGCATTGGTTGAGGTTTATTATTTTTTTCAGGCGCCTGATTAAGCTTGAGTTTCCAAGACTCATAACGGTCAAAATCAACGTTAGCAAATACTTCTGTGCCTTTTTCCAAAGAACCAGTTGAAGCAATAGCAGCATCTAAACTTGGCGGTAAGAAGTCTTGAACCACCTGAGGAATCGCTTTGTCTTTAGGATTAATGCGATCTAAACGACCTTTGATGTCCCAAGTCACATGATCTTTCCAATTCACCAGACCTTTCAGATTAACGGCACCTTTCATAACTTGGCCATTAAAATCGGTAATATTAAGCTGATGAACTAAATCAGTATTCATTAAAGCGTTGTACTGACCTTCAGGTAAATTCTCACCCTTTAAATCTGTATCAAGTGCCAAATTAAGCTGTTTAATATCACCTTGAAACTTAATCACACCATTTTTTGCAAATAGTTTTTGTTCTTGTAGCAAAGGTAAATGATAGTTTTTTAATAATAGTTCACCTTGCATTGGAACTTCATCGCGAACCGGATGCAATATTACCCAACCTGTTAATAGATCGGGAGTGGTTGTTGCAACCCCAGCTTTTATAGTATCTAAACTTCCCCGAGCAGCCACTTTAATATTTTGAATATTTAGACTTTTTAAAGATGGGATTCTTAAATCTGCTGTGGCATCTAATGGATATTTACCACTGAAATCCATTTTACCTGTTGCGTTATGGACTGAAAGATAGCCCATATCCATACTAGATTTTTCAAATTCCAGTTTGGTCTCTGACCAAAGTGCATCCTGCAAATGAACGTCATGAAAACTTACATCTGAGGTTGCCAACTTAATTTCTAAATGATCAACATCACCTTCATCTACGCGTAAAACAAAGGGTAACTTGATTGGTTTAAATTCAAACGGTTTACCAGAAGGCGGAGTTTTATTAATAATACGTAAGTTGCGTACATCTGCATGGCTTAAATGCACTTCTTTTTCTAATAATAAAGAACGCCATCCTAAGCCTACATCAGCTCGATCTAATGAAACATCAACGTCTTTTAATTGCACCAACACATTTTTGAGAATAATGCCTCGCAATAAGTTGCCGCCTTCGTATTCATATTTAATTATTTTCTGAGCTTCTAAAACCCGATCTAATAAAAAACGGCTTCCGCGATCCGTTGACATCATGATGACTAACGAAGAAGCCAATAATAACAATATGATCAATATCGTCAGCAAGAAGCTACGCAAAATGCGACGCTTCTTCTTAGGAGAGCTTGGTGCCGAAGTGGGCTGCTGTTCTACTTCCGCCATAAAATAAACCTAATAAAATTTTATTTTTAAAGTTGTGGGCCTATAAAGAAATGTAAACGAATCGGATGGTTCTCATCTGAAATACCCGAAGCGACATCTAAACGGATTGGCCCAATTGGAGACTTCCAGCGAATTCCGACCCCAACACTATAAGCTGCTGGATTACTGAAATCTTTATCGTAAGCATTACCAAAGTCAGAGAAAACAGCTGCTCGCCATCCATCTTTGAACTGATAGTTATATTCTAAAGAACCTACAGCTAAAGCTTGGCCCCCAATTTTATATCCATCTACTTCTGGAGAAAGACTTTTATAGTCAAATCCACGAATCGTTTGGTCACCACCCGTAAAGAATCTAAGATTGTATGGAACTTTGTCAAAATCATCTGTAAAGATATAGCTGAGGTCAGATCTTCCAACAAATTGGTGATCATCATTTTTACCTAGAGAATAAATAAATCTCCAGCCTGCACTCGCAATTGCCATATTGGCATCAGACAGTAAACTCTCGCTGCCTAATTCTAATTTATAAGTTTGTTTAAAAGCTTTTGTTGGGTTTAAACGTGTATTACTTGAAGTTTTAGATGTTTCATAACTAAACAATAATGCTTCTTGCTCAGATGCAGCTGTTTTAAAAGCATCTGGTAATTCAGAAATATCAACATTACCTTTTTGGGTCAAACGGTCTAAACGATAACGAACACCAATAGTATGCTGCCAATTTCCTAATGGACGTTTGATTACGCGCTCCCCGCCCACAACAGCAGATTCGGTTAACAGGCTTACATCCGGACCAATATCATCCCGTGTTTCACGCTCATAACCGCCAACGATATTAAAATAGTCATTTAACGGATGTTTATAGGGAATACTATATCGACCATCAATCGATTGACGAATTTCAGAAACTTCTAAGTTGGCATCAAAAGAATGACCATATTTATTTACGATAGAACGGCGATATTGACTACGTAAACGCGCCCCCGTATCGGTTCCATAACCAATACCAGTTTCCAAACTATTTAGCTTGTCAGCATTTAAAGTCACAATAACTGGAATTCTTTTTGTTTCACGTGCTTGAGCTTGTAAACGATCCTGTTCAGTTTTTTGTTCATCATGCTGAGCTGCGGCGCTTTGCAACATCGCAGTTTGAGGCTCTGCCTGTTTCGCATTTTGTGTTCCGGCAAACTGTTTTTCATCGACTACGTTTTGCGTAACTTCTTTATTGGATGTCGCTAATTGACGAGCTTTTGCAAGTTGTCTTTGTTCTGGTGAAAGTAAATTAGACTCATCAACATCAATATTTTGCTCATCCACCAAAGCTTGTAAATCTGGTGGTAGCTCAAGTGGCTTTTCAATTGGATCTGGTTTAATGCTATCAACCAATGTGTAATTAAAATAACGCGAGTTGGTTAGGTTATTCGCAAGCACATTTACACGCCAGAAAGCATAGTCATCACCTTCTTTCCAAGGCGCCATACTTTCTAAGATATTTTGATTTAATGGCAAAGGTTTCGAAGGATCGCTCATACGAAACTCGACCTTATCTAATTTATAACGCTCACCTGTCTCGTAGCGTAAATTAATATCGGCCTTATTTTCTGGCTGACTTACTTTTACATCATGCAATCGCCAATAAGCATCAAAATAACCGTTATCAGATGCTGCATCGACAATACGGGTTTTAGTGGTTTCATATAAACCGTGATTAAAGATATCACCAACATCTTGATCAGGAACTAAGCGAATAACCTGAAATTGCGGCTGCTTTTCGCCTGGACCTGTAAACTCAATATTTTGCTCATTAATTCGTACTGGTTCATTTGGTGTCACTCTGACACGAACACGACTCGGACTTAATTTTTCAAATCGGAACTCAGCATTATAGTAACCAACAGCTTGAGCAGCCTGATTACTTAATGTTCTAAGCTGAGGTAAAGCAGCATTAAAGTCTTCAAAAGATTCTTGAGTAAATGTTGAAAGCTTACCTTTAATATTTTTAGCTAACACATCTGAAGCGCCTTCTACCTCTGCGCTAATACGCGGTACTTGTTCCATCGGAATTGCACGCGGCGGACGTACTTTATTTAAAATACGTTTAAAGAAACCAGCTTGCTCAGGTGGTTCTTCGGCCTCTGGTGTCAATTCAGGTAGTGTTTTTCCAGTCTCATTGGCTTCCACTACAATCTTACTATCAGACTTAATCTCTTGCATAAGCTGATCGATATTTACTGGCGCCTGATTAATTTGATTTAATTCAGATTGAGTTGCATCGCTTACAGTAACTTCAGGGAGTTTCTGAGTCCCATTTTGAAAGTTCTGTGCTTCATTCTTCGCTTCTTCCGCTACCCTATAAATTTCATTTGCCATGTTTTGATCAACAGGCATATCGGGTAAATCTTCAAGATTATCAAGAGTAATTGGCTTAAATTCATCAATTTGATTTGGAAATTGTTCTTGTTGTTGCAATATAGCCAAGCTATCTTGTTGCTGCTGAGCTTGGGTTACAAGTGTAGCGATATCTGTAACTGGAGCAGTATATTGCTCGTTAACCTGAGCTGATTGTTCAGTTGACTCATCAGATACTGTCTGGTTTAAAGTTGTTGATGAACTATTCTCAACAGAAGTTTGAGCAAAACTTGGCGTTACGCAAACGCTTAACAACAAGCTGCTACAAATAAGTTTAGGAATGCCCTGCATTTTTAAAATTAAATGCATAGAATGTGAGAGAGTTGACTGTTTAAACTTAATTTTAGAAGGCATAGAAAACTCTAGACTTATTTTTTAATAAAACGCACCAATGTGAGTGTAAAACTCACTCAAAACCATTGATTTTTCATTTAATCAAGCGTTAAAAATATCATACATGGTTTTCGATGCAAATTAACACTCGGTCACATTTTTTTATAAAACACAATGAAGTTTGCACATGATGAAACAAGATGAGCACCTGATGACCTCACGTCGGTTTGTACCGATGTTTTTTACCCAGTTTTTTGGCGCATTAAATGATAACGTTTTTAAGCAAGCTTTATTATTGGTGATTACTTATGGATGGATTCAGCAACAATCTGCTCCCGTAAGTACTCTTAATAATTTGGCAGCCCTCTTGTTTATTCTGCCATATTTCTTTTTTTCAGCCACAGCTGGACAAATCGCCGACAAATACGAACGATCTCAACTCGTCCGTGGTATTAAAATTTTAGAAATCATCATTATGCTCATCGGTACTGCAGGTTTCCTGTTAGGAAACTTATGGCTACTTCTTTTTGCTTTATTTTTGATGGGTACACATTCGACGTTCTTCGGCCCGATTAAATACGCAATTTTGCCTGAAATTTTAAAACCGAACGAGTTAATGTCTGGTAATGCGCTGTTTCAATCCGGCACATCCATGGCGATCTTGTTCGGAATGATCTTAGGTGGTGCCGTAATTGCCTCATCAGATGGTAATTTATTGTGGATTAGTATCACCGTAGTGGCTATTGCTTGCATAGGCTATTTATTTAGTCGCTTCATTTTGCCGCAAAAAGTTGCTGCACCTGACTTAAAGATTGACTGGAATTTTATCCGTACAAGCTTTCAAACCATTAAATATGCTAAAAGCTTACCGTTAGTATTCACAATTTTGCTAGGCAACTCATGGTACTGGTTTTATGGCGCGACTTATTTAACGCAAATTCCGCAGCTTACCCAGCAAAACCTTCATGCATCAGAAAATGTCGTTAGCCTGTTACTGACTTTCTTTTCAGTCGGTATTGGTGTGGGTTCTCTTCTTTGTCGTAAAATTGGTGGTTCAGAAATTAATATTAAAATGGTGCCGATTGGTGCAATTGGCCTTACTGTTTTTGCGCTCTACCTTGCTGCCAGTTTAGCTTTTGTACCAGAAAGAACTGGGGCATTACTTACCTTAAAAGATGTTTTTACCCAAGGCTGGGTTTACTATCATGTCATGATTGCTGTGACTTTATTGGGGATTAGTGGCGGTTTTTATATTGTTCCCCTATATGCCATGATGCAGGCTTATTCACCACGTTCACATCGTGCACGTGTTGTTGCAGCGAATAACATCCTAAATGCCGTTTTTATGGTTTCTTCTGCAATTTTTTCAATCTTAATCTTAAGTGTTTTAAAAATTGATATTAAAATACTATTTATTATTACAGCTGTACTTAGTGCAATCTTTAGTATCTGGCTTCTTGCTAGACTAAAACCAATGCTTGCCACAGCCCACCTTTCTTTAGAGGACTAATTTATGCGCCACTATACTGGAATTGATCAACTTATTAACTCATTTGATCAGGCATTGCGTAGTCTTGTTCCGGGTGCAACAGCAGCACAGCGTCAAAATCCAGCTGAAACAGTAGAAACAAAACTTGGTGTAGAAGATGCTCGCCATGTCGCAGGTTTAATGCGTGTTAACCACAGTGGTGAAGTATGTGCTCAAGCACTTTACCATGGGCAAGCATTAACGGCGAAATTGCCAAATGTACGCCAAGAAATGCAACAAGCAGCGATTGAAGAACAAGATCATTTAGCTTGGTGTGAAGATCGTTTAAAAGAATTAAACAGTCATACAAGTTTGTTAAATCCAATCTGGTACGGATTGTCATATGGCATGGGTGCCCTTGCCGGTATTGCTGGTGACAAATATAGCTTAGGTTTTGTTGCTGAAACTGAGCGTCAGGTTAGTCTGCATTTACAAGATCACTTAAACCAGTTACCTGCTCAAGATGAACGCTCTCGTAAAATTTTAGAGCAAATGAATGAAGATGAATTGCATCACCGTCATACTGCACTTGAAGCAGGCGGTGTTGAATTACCATATGCAGTAAAAATCACAATGACTGCTATTTCAAAGTTAATGACAAAAACCAGTTATTATCTTTAAAAACCAAAGGATTGATCTCATTCAGATCAATCCTTTTTTAAAATATTTATTTTAAGCCGTGATCATATTTGAAACGTTCGATATCTCGAATTGAGTTCCAATAGTTTCTGTTAATACGGTCACGATCAATTTGTAATTCTCTTAAAAGCTTACGATAACGTTCACGCTCTTCTGGCTTTAATTTTTCGTTGTAAGCATTATCAGAATATTGCTTAAACTTTTCGTCATAACGCTCATATTCATTTTTTGCGTTGTAGTAATCGGAAGCTGCTCGATAATAAGGTATTAAACGATTACGCTGCTCGATTGGGCATACATTAATATTGCCGTTACCCTCTAAAGCGTTATAAAAAATATTTGATGGCTGGCAATAATACCCTAAGCCCTCTTTATATCCACGTTCATATGACTTTTGATCTGGAACAATATTGGCTTTTCCACACGCTTTATAATATTGATCTAAACGTGGCGAAGATCCCTTTGAACCATCTTTCTCACCCACTAATGACCAATTCGCAGTCTTACATTCTTCTACGCTCATTGCAGCACAACCTGAAAGGCTGATTGCTAAAATGGCTAACCCGATATTTTTCATATTAAGAAAACTCAAAAATAAAATTAAAAAACGCAAAAAATAAAATTCCAGTACATGTGCTATATAAGCCTTGCTCAATTCAAGATTTATAAATAAATGTTTAACTGGATAAGCATTTAAGTTTAAAGCAGTTTGACCATCTCACCAAATGAGAAGCTTAAATTTTAGCTTTGTTTAACTTAAAAAAGAGAAATCCGTAGAATTTTATAATACGCCAACTGATCTTATACGCTAATTTTACTTTAAAAATTGATTGCAAAAATTAGATTCAAAACATTGATTATTAATAAATAAAAGCAACAAACCCCATAGAAAAACCTTTCATTATTTTACTCTTTTTTTACGAGATTAACTTCAAAGGCTAAGTTAGGATTTTAGCTAAATAACCACCAAGGTTTTTTATAATGAGTACGCTTATTTATCCAAACTTAAACTTACAAAATCCTCTTTTTAAGGCATTTAAAATATCAGATGATTTTATTCCTCCAACACAAACCGACATTTTCAACTCAGAGCTTTTTTTGAAAGAAGTTGATGAATATTTAAGTTTATATCCCCACACTCAGCACATTGATATTTGTCTGCATGACTTAAACGGGCATATTCGTGGCAAACGAATTGAAGTTAAGAGTCTGAAAAATCTATCTAATGGCTGTTATTTTCCTCTTTCTGTTTATGCCATGAGCCTTGATGGAAAAGTGATTGAAGAAACAGGCTTGGGAAAATATATTGGTGAACCAGATAGACTTTGCCTACCCATTTTAGGCAGCTTGCAACCAAGTGCCTTATCCCCAGAATTAAATGCTCAGCTTTACCTATCAATGCAAGAAGAAGATGGTTCAGACTGTCGCTATGAACCACGTAATATATTAAAAAAATTATTAAATCAGTTACATGCTAATAATTATTTTCCTGTCATGGCTGCCGAGCTAGAGTTTTACCTTTTCTCACCTCAGCATCAATTCGAGACATGTTCAGAAAACCAATGTTTTGATATAGATGCGCCAAATAACTATCAACAAGTCCTACATGAAGTTGAAAAAGCAGCCTTACTACAATCAATTGAAATTACCGCAATTGTTGCGGAATCATCCCCTGGACAATACGAATTAAATCTTCAACACAGCCATGACATTTTAAAACTCTGCGATCAAATTAATGCTTTAAAAAGAATTGTAAAGCAAGTCGCAAGAAAACATGACTTAACTGCTTGTTTCATGGCGAAACCAAACTTAGCAAAGGCTGGTAGTGGCATGCATTTTCATATGAGCATACTTAATCAATACCATGAAAATATATTTAGCTCAGAAGTAGAAAAAAATGAGCTTTCAGCCAAATTATTGAGCGCGATTAGTGGCCTAATTGAGTTAATGCCTGCATCTATGGCGATTTTAGCGCCTAATATTAATTCTTATAGACGTTTTAAAATTGGTCATCATGTGCCATTAGAAGCCAATTGGGATACCAATAACCGAAATGTCGCAATACGAATTCCATGCTCAGATTTACAAAATCAACGCTTAGAATATCGTGTTGCTGGAGCTGACTGTAACCCTTATCTTGTTACAGCGACTATTTTAGCTGGTGTGTCTTATGGCTTATCTCATAAATTGCCGCTCCCAAAACCAGCACATCTTTTAAAATTTCCAGACGAACACATTTTACTAGCAAATAACCAACCGGAAGCCTTAAAAATATTTAAAGGAAGTCTTATTTTAAAAGGATATTTAGGAGCAGACTTTGTAGAGCATTGGTTCACAGTTAAACATGCTGAATATCAAAATATTTATAGTCAAATAACCGAAGCAGAACAACATTGGGATATATAAATAAAAAAAGCAAAAAAACTATAAACCACTTTGCAAACCCTTAGGGAGAAATACCCTAAGGTTTTTTTATATCTAATTAATGATTTTTCTGTTTAGCTAAAAAACGTAACCCAACACCTGGTTCAGTAGCAATATAACGTGGCTGAATCGCGTTATCCCCCAGTTTACTGCGTAACTTACCCACTAAAATACGTAAATAGTGCGTATCTTCCTGATGGGTGGGTCCCCATAGCTCTTTTAAGAGCTGAGGCTGTGTTAAAAGCTGCCCTTGATAGCGCATTAATAGTGTCAAAAGTTGAAACTCTTTTCGAGTTAAAGTAATTGGTTGTTGCTCGATCCAAACTAAACGTTGCATGACATCAACCTTGAGATAGCCATCGTCATACACATGAGCTTCTTGTTGAATCGGTTGATTTCTTAAAATGACACGTATGCGCGCCAAAAGCTCTTGCACACTAAAAGGCTTGGTCATGTAGTCATTTGCCCCTGCGTCTAGCAAGGCAACTTTTTCATATTCATCAGCGCGTACAGATAACACAATAACGGGAACATTCGACCAGCTACGTAATTCTTGGAGGACTTCTTTCCCATCTAAATCAGGTAAGCCTAAGTCTAAAATAACCAAATCAGCCCCTTGGGTTGCCAATGCCTCTAGGCCTTTGTAACCCGTTTCACAGAGCGTGGTTTTGTATTTTTGAGTTCTTAAAGCAATGTCTAAAAATTTACGGATTTGAGGCTCATCATCAATAATCACAATACGTGTTTCTACAGGTGAGGTTTCGGAACTTATCATGAATTTACAACTTATTCTTTTACTGGGTGAATGGGTAATCTGATTTGAATTAAAGTACCTTTATTTTGGCGCCCTGAAAATGCTTCTATTGTACCCATATGAGCACCAATAATCGCTTTTACGATTGTAAGCCCTAAACCAGTACCAAACTTTCCACGGTCTCCTCGTTCCATCGTGTAAAACATATCGAAAATACGATGTCTTTCGTCTTCAGGAATTCCCGTTCCTCTATCTTCAATTTCAATTTTTACTTCATCTTCTGACACAAGATGAGCACGAATCATGACTGGTTCATCTGGAGGTGAAAAGTTTGCGGCATTTTCTAAAACATTAAAAATAGCTTGTTCTACCAGTGCTGGGTGAACATATAAACTAATTTGTTGCTCAGATAACTGAACGACCACTTGTGTATCTGGTTTATAACGCTTTAAACGGCGGGTTGCCGAACCAATTAATTCATCTACCCCAATCCAGTCTCTTTTTAAAGTTAGACCTTCGTGACCTAAGCGTGTCATATCAAGTAAGTTTTGAATGTAACGGTCTAAACGCTCACCTTCTAAATGAATTGTTTCAAGCAGATCTTGTTGGTCTTGTTCTGACATATCAGCTTTAAAATTAGCAAGCGTGTCTGCTGCGCCAATGATAGAAGCAAGTGGCGAACGTAAATCATGCGATACCGAAGATAATAAAGCAGAACGTAAGCGCTCTGTTTCACTGGTGACTTTTGCTTGTTCAAGCTCATTGACCAATTGGGTTCGAAGTACTGCCTGTGCAATGTACTCAATTACACTTTCAGTCAATTTTTTTTGCTCAAAATTTAAGGAAACCACTTCATCCTTAAAGTAAATTCCCACAATACCTAGGCTATTTTTTTGTTCTAAAAGAGGTAAAAACCACCAGTTTGACTGACTCAGAGTATCGGTAAAACGCCCACACGGCTGCTTGTGTTTCAAACACCATTCTGCGGCTACTTTTTCTTTATCATTTAGCTCAATATCAGATGAAATTACCTTATCTCGAATAGAAATCCACACTTTAGTTTGAAGTTGTGTTTCTAAAGTCATACGTCCTGTTTGCATGACTTCTTCAAGGTTTACTGCACTAGAAAGCTTACGCGCCAAGTCTTGCATTACCGTAGTGTAAGCATTCGCAGCTTTTAAAGACAAAACTTGCTGGCGTAACTGAGAAGCTAAACGGCCAGCAATTAAAGCTGCTGCAAAAAAAGCAACAACGGTGACTACCCCTTGGTGTGCTGAAATCTGAAAGGTATAACGCGGGGCAATAAAGAAAAAATTATAGGCTAAGAAACAAATAAGAGCAGCCACTACTGCAGCTAACATTCGGGTTTTCGTTGCAACAATTAAAACAGAAATAATAAAAATGACAGAGAAGTCTTCAATACCAAATAGAACTTCGGCGAAGTGAGCTAGAAAAATGCTACCGCACGTCACAGCTAAAACAAAAACACTTTCTTTTAATGATAAAAATGAAGGCTTTTTGAGCTGATTAATCTTTTTAGTACCCTGTTCTGGGTGCAAAATGGTTAAAGCAATTGAGTTTTCTTGATTTAATAATTGCTGAGCTAAATTTTTCTTAAATAACTTTAACCACCACGGTGAAATACTTTTACCAATGACAAGATTGGAAATACCTCGATCAACGGCGGCATCCATTAACACTGATGCAACTCGCGGCCCATATAAAACTTCAGTTCGACCACCTAGTTGTCGAGCCAACTCAAACGCACGGTCAATCTCGATGTATTCTTTTTTATAAGAACTCACTGAACTCTGCCCAAAGTCCAAACTTCTAGCAACATTTACTACAGTCCATGTAGCCCCATTACGTTCTGCTAAGCGGCAGCCTGCTCGCACTAAATATTCAGAAGAGCCTTGCCCATCTATCGCAATCATCAATTCATTTTGTAACGATATAGATTTCAAACCCTTTGAGGCATAACTCTCTTTTAAGTCTGAATCGACATGCTCAGCAACGCATTGCATTGCCAGTTCACGTAATGCCGTTAAATTTGAAATGCTAAAAAAGCCTTGTAATGCCAGATTTGCTTGCTCTGGCACATAGACTTTTCCTTGATGGAGCCTTTCAATAAGCTCACTGACGGGTAAATCTATTAAGCGAATGTCTCGAATACGATCAAATACCCGATCTGGTACTGTTTCATTTACTCGAATGCCTGTAATTTGATAGACCACATCATTTAGGCTTTCTAAATGTTGAATATTTATAGTGGTGAATACATCAATACCTGCGTCTAGCAACTCATTAACATCTTGCCACCGCCGTTCATGACGACTATTTGGGACGTTGCGATGAGCCAATTCATCAACCAAAACGATTTGCGGATGCCTAAGTAAAATAGCATCCAAGTCCATTTCTTCTAAAATATGCCCCTGATATTGCACTTCTTTTCTAGAAATTTGAGGCAAGCCTTCCAAAATTTTTAGAGTTTCGATTCTTCCATGAGTTTCAACAATACCAACAACAACATCTGTGCCCTGTTGAAATAATTCTTTGGCGCGGGCGAGCATGGCATAGGTTTTTCCTACACCTGGTGCCGCACCAAGAAAAACCGTTAGTCGACCGGCTTGATATCTGTTGACATGATTTAATAAGGCCTCAGCCTGATTTTCGCGATTGCTTTGCACTTGATATCATCCGGTAAACTAACAACTTTATTTTTAAGTTAATGTGTAGATTGTAATTGATCTAAAGCAATATTGAGCTGTAATACATTAACACGAGCTTGCCCCAATACACCAAACTGCTTCGGTTCAACATACTTTTGCAAAAGCTCTTCCACAACCTTAGGGTCTAAATGACGAGCTTGAGCCACTCGAGAAACCTGTAACTGAGCAGATTCAGGACTAATATGCGGATCAATACCACTACCAGATTTAGTCACCAAATCACTTGGAATCGGTGTATTGCCCGTGTGATCTTGTTTTTTCACAGCAAGAATCTGAGCATCAATTTGTTGCTGTAGTTCAGGATTAGTACGCGCTAAGTTTGTACCTGCCATAGCCATCGGGTCATAAGCAATTGCTGAAGGACGCGGATGAAAATAAGCCTCTCCAACAAATGGCTGAGCAACTAATTTTGACCCTAAAACTTTATGATCTATTTCAATCAAACTACCATTCGCTTGATTGTTAAATAACACCTGTCCTGCACCTGTAGCAATAGCACTATAAGCAGCGCCACAGCCAACTAAGGTAAAAATTAATAATCCCAAAGATGCTCTTAAGGTCTGACCCAAATTTGCTTCTGAATTTTGTACATAAGTTTTCATTTCAAACTCCAGATTACAAACCAAATAATTGAACAATCACTACATCAATAGCTTTAATGGCAATGAATGGCAGAACCACACCGCCTACTCCATAAATCAACATATTTCGACGTAATAACTGAGTTGCCGTTGAAGGTTTAAATTTCACGCCACGTAGTGCGATTGGAATTAATAGCGGGATAATAATCGCGTTAAAAATTAATGCAGATAAAATCGCGCTGTTTGGACTTGCTAAATGCATTACATTCAATACTTGCATTTGTGGAATCGCAGCAGCGAACAATGCAGGCAAAATGGCAAAGTATTTAGAGACGTCGTTTGCCAACGAAAATGTTGTTAAAGCGCCACGGGTAATCAGCTGCTGTTTCCCAATCTCGACCACAGCAAGTAGTTTGGTTGGGTCTGAGTCTAAATCGACCATATTGCCAGCTTCTTTTGCAGCTTGTGTACCTGAATTCATGGCTAAGCCAATATCGGCTTGAGCTAATGCTGGTGCATCGTTGGTTCCGTCACCGACCATTGCAACTAAACGACCTTGTTGTTGTTCGGTGCGAATACAAGCTAATTTGTCTTCTGGTTTTGCTTCGGCAATATAATCATCTACACCAGCTTCAGCAGCAATCGCGGCCGCAGTTAATGGGTTATCACCTGTAACCATGACAGTTTTAATACCCATTTCTCTTAAACGAGCAAAACGTTCTTTAATACCGTGTTTAATCACATCTGAGAGTTCAATCACACCCAACACATGATGTTGATTAGCGACCACTAAAGGTGTTGCTCCTTTTTTGGCAACTTGTTCAACACGCGCTTTTAATTCTAAATCTTGAGAATAATCCTCATCTACAAATTTCAAGATTGCATCTAATGCACCTTTACGAATTTGGTCACCATTCGGTAAATTCACACCAGAAATTCGGGTAGAAGCACTAAAAGAGATAAATTCGGCTTGCTCAGGTTCTTGCTGTTTTAGCCCTTGCTCTTTTGCTAACTTAACAATCGATTTCCCTTCTGGTGTTGGGTCGGCAAGTGAACTTACCCAAGCAGCAGCTCTCAACTCAGACTCGGTTACCGAAGTTAAAGGATAAAAAGAGGTCGCTTGACGGTCACCATAAGTAATGGTTCCTGTTTTATCGAGTAAAAGCACATCAATGTCACCCGCAACTTCGACAGCTTTCCCCGATTTCGCCAAAACATTGGCCTTGAGTGCACGGTTCATCCCCGCAATACCAATCGCAGGTAACAAGCCACCAATGGTTGTAGGAATCAAGCAGACCAATAACGCCACGAGCACGACTGGATCAAGTTCAATATGCAAATACTTGGCAATAAATGGCAAGCTAATCACGACAATTAAAAACGTGATTGTCATTACCATTAACAAAAAGCCAAGTACGATCTCATTCGGAGTTTTCTGGCGATTTGAACCTTCAACCAAAGCAATCATACGGTCTAAGAAACTTTGACCAGATTCAGCAGTCACTTGCACAACAATACGATCTGTAAGAACTTTGGTTCCGCCAATAACACCTGAACGGTCTGTTCCGGCTTCACGTAACACAGGTGCTGACTCACCTGTAACAGCCGATTCATTAATAGTGGCAAAGCCTTCTACAATCTCACCGTCGGCTGGAACAAGCTCACCTGCATGTACTTCAATAAAATCATTTAAATGAAGTTCAGTCGCTGCAACTTGAGTCGCTTGACGGTCTGTCAAAGAGTTGAGTCTTCGAGCCGTTAAATTTTCTCTTGCTGCACGTAATGAAGATGCCTGTCCACGACCTCTGGCCTCTGCAACCGCTTCAGCATAATTAGCAAATAAAATGGTAATAAACAGAATTGCTGTAACCGTGAAACCAAATAACAGCGTGGTGTAACCTAAGATTGTACTAATGCCTGTAACCACTGTTCCAAGCCAGACAATTGCCATGACAGGATTTTTAATTGCATGCTGCGGTAGCAGTTTCACAAATGCATTTTTCCAAACTTCAAAATTTGGCACTGCCATGGTTTGTTTATGGCTATTTACATGAGTTTGTGTATTCATTTTCACTCGCCTCCTTAGCCTTTAACCAACAAAAGTTGATCGGCAATAGGCCCAAGGACAAGAACTGGCATAAATTGTAATAAGGTAAGCAACACAACAATCGTAATCAGCGTTAAAGCAAAGGTTGGAGTTTCAACCTGAAGACTACCTGCTGTTTCGGGTGCTTTTCTTTTTGCTGCTAAACGTGTCGCAATCATTAATGGCAAAATTAAGGTCGGAAAACGTCCTAACAGTAGAGCGATACTACAAGTGACATTCCACCATACAGTGTTGTCTCCAAGACCTTCAAAACCTGAACCATTGTTGGCAAATGCAGAAACATATTCGTAGAACACTTGGCTAATACCATGTGGTCCTGGATTACTAATTCCAGATATGCCTGGAACGCTGAGGCTTAATGCGGTAAATGCAAGAATGACTAAAGGTTGAATCAAAATAATAATCGCGAGCAACTTAATTTCTGCGGCTTCAATCTTGCGCCCAAACAATTCAGGGGTACGACCTGTCATTAAACCTGCAATAAATACTGCGAGTAACAGATAAATCATAAACTGTTGAAGACCACAGCCCACACCACCCCAAATGGCATTAATCAGCATGTTAATGAGTTCGACTAAACCGGTAAGCGGTGCAGAAGAATCATGCATCATATTGACCGAGCCGTTATTTACCTGTGTAGTAAGCGCTGCCCAAACTGCTGATGCTGCTGGTCCAAATCGTTGTTCTTTACCTTCCATTACGGCAAATTGAGATGCTGTCGATGACATACTCTCAGACCAGACAGCCGCTGCACCTGAAATAATTGACATGAAAAGCATGCTGCCAAAGACAAAGTAAGCAAACTTTTTACGCTGAGTAAAATGCCCAACCATAAAAATGACTGTGATTGGAATAAGTAAGATCGCAATCATTTCTAGTAAATTAGAAAATGGTGTTGGATTTTCTAAAGGCACAGAACTATTTGGACCGTACCAACCACCACCGTTACTACCTAATTGCTTAATCGCCACCATTGGCGCAACTGGTCCTAAAGGAATTTTTTGAGTTTCAACGCTATTGGCTTTATCAATAAGTTGTACTTCTGGCCCACCTTGGAAAGTTGCTGGCACGCCTTGGCTGTTAAGCAACAATGACCAGACAAAACAGAGTGGAAGCAAAAAGCGAACTGTAGGACGAATTACATCTGCCCAATAGTTACCAATTAAAATTTGATCTGGCTGCTCGGCAACATCGGCCGCAATATGGCTTGGACGCTGATAAAAGAAAGCTCTTAATGTTGCAACCACCAAAGCCAGCCCCATCATTGGAGTAATGACTTGCAAGCCCACAATACCTGTCATTTGCGACAAATAAGATAATTGAGCCTGACCAGAATAATGCTGTTGGTTGGTGTTTGTTAAAAATGAAATAACAGTGTGTAGCGCTAAATCCCAACTCATATTTGGTGCATGGTTCGGGTTTAATGGTAACCATGCTTGCGTCATAAAAATAGCAAGAATAGCCACTGCAAGAAAAATACAGCTCACAACAAATGCTAGAGAATATTGTTTCCAATTCATTTGTTGTTGTGGAGATACACCTAATAAGCGGTATACAGGATTTTCAATCCAGCGAAATAATCCATCACCCCACATCGGCTGATTTGCCATCACTTTGGATAAATATTTACTGAGGCACCATGCTAGAAAAATAGCAATAAATAAAACAAGTATAAGTTCTAACATGGCTATTCTCCTCTATACCCCTTGGCTTGATTTGCCAGACTGGAAATAAGGAGAGATGAAGAAATATCATTTGTTTTAAGTCCGCATAAGACAATGCCAGACTGATGCAAGATGCGCATTTGAGAATTTATAAGCATCTTTATTGTCCTGAAATAACACTAATTTAGTGAATTTCAGTATCGATAAAATACCCGTAAATTCTCTATTGAGGAAGTCAAAGCCCGCGTAAAGTTTGCGTAAAATTTAGTTTGAAGGGTATTAAACTTTAAAATTAACGACTGGATAAATCATGCTATCAGCCTTTAAGGCTTCACAATGCCAAAGTTCATATAAAGGAATTTTTACATCGAGTGCCAAAGGTAGCTTTTTAGAATTAAATTGCATATGGTCCAGATCACTTCCCCATGCAATCAAATCTACATCTAAAGAAATATGATGCGACGGACGAACACGCCCCGAATCTGACTCAAGTTTCTTTAGAAAAGATTCAATTTGTTCACACGATAAAGTGCTTTTTAATAGACATGCCGAATTCCAATAATCATCTCCAATACCATCTCGGCATGGAATTTGATAAACAGATGAAAACTGCACTTTCCCCAATGTTGCCAATTGCGTATAAGCAAAAGTAAAGTGCTGATCTGCGTCTAAATTACTCGCTAGGGCGAGCGCAAAAATTGTTTCTGGTGCGTTCAAGACGAATTCCTACAGCATTTGCTTCTGCAATGATGGCTGGCTTACGGATGGTTATGGTAATTTTTTCAATTGATGGAAAGGTTTCAAACAAACATTGTAAAACCAGATGTGCTGCATGCTCGATTAATTCAGGTTTGGCTTGTTGAATGGTTTGAGCCGATAACTCACAAATCTGCGCATAGTTGAGAGTGTCCTCAAGCTTGTCAGACTCTGCTGCGCGGCTCAAATCATTATGGATGGTTAAATCCAACATTAAAGGTTGAATGATTTGTCTTTCCCAGTTGAAACAGCCAATGACTGTCTCAACTTTCAAGCCTTCAATAATAATGGCATCCATAAATTTAAACTGACCTTAGTGCTTTAATAACGAAGCAGGTTCCATATTTTGAACCATTTTCAAACGCTGGTCTGCATAAATATCAGTATATGGTGCGAGTACGCGCATAAAACGATCGAAATAAAGCATTTGCTTAAATAATAAAGCAAAATCACGTGGGAATTTAATCCCGTGGCGTTCGCCTACACCTACCATATCCATCATGATGTCATTTAAATCGGCTGGATTTGAAGACAAGATCTGTTGCGGATCGGCCATTAATACGCCATTAAACAAACGTTCTAGATCTTGAGCCAACACCTGAACGTCAATTTTGTTATGGGTCATACCCATTTTCAGCATATTTTCAGCCATTGCCTGATAATCAGTTTTTTGTAAGGCATCCATAAATGCAATACATGCAGTCCAAACTTCAGGTTTTAACTGGCCGACGATACCAAAATCAATAAAACCAATACGCCCATCTTCAAGCAACATTAGGTTCCCAGCATGTAAGTCAGCATGAAAACTCTTACACAGCATAAGACTACCGAACCATGTATTCATGGCAGTAATCAGTACTTGCGAAGGATCTTTAGCATATTGTTTTACAACACTAAAGTCTGTCAAAGACACACCATATAGACGTTGCATAGTTAAGACACGACGTGTAGAAAACTGATGATAAACTTTAGGCGCTGTCGCTGCTTTATTTTGTGAAATATTAAGATATTCCACAAAATCATCTAGGTTTTGTGCTTCTTCAATGAAATCGACTTCACGGACCATACGGCTTTTAATTTCATCTACAATTTCAGAAAGAGCTGCGAATTTGATCTTTGGTACAGCACGTTCGAGCAGCTTGGCAGCCCAATGTACTACACTTAAGTCTGTATATAAAATGGTTTCAACACCAGGCTTTTGTACTTTGATAACGACATCTTCACCTGTGGTCAGCTTAGCTGCATGAACCTGAGCAATTGATGCAGAAGCTAATGGCTTTTCATCGATATAGCTAAAAATCTGGCTTAAATCGCGCCCTTCAAACTCAGATGCAAGCACACCTTGAATATAACTAAATGGGAGTGTTGGTGTCTGGTCTAAACAACCTTGAAATTCTTCTACATATTCACGTGGGAAAAGCGATGGCGTACTCGCAATAAACTGACCAAGCTTAATATAAGTTGAACCAAGTGACTCAAAAGTCTCTCGCATGAGTTTGGCATTACTTGGTTTTTCAGTTGCGTATTTAATTCCAGCTTTGGCCGCAACCACTGCTGTTTCACCAATGCGGGCGACTGAACGCAGCCCATCAAACAAAATATTTTTTTTCATATTTCTTCAAAACCAAATCATTCAGGTTGAGTGTAGCAAATTTTGTTTAATTTACTGATTAGCTTGCCTGACAAAGTGGGCAATTTACATCTTTATCAAAACTAACAATACGTTGTGTCATATTTAAACCATCCCACAATAATAGTTTCTGCTTTAAAGGTGTACGATTTAAACCTAAATATAGCAAAGTGTGATGCGCTTGTAATGACGCTATCATTACAGGAGTAGTTGCCAGTACCCCTGACTCTGCACAGCGCAGCCCCTCATTGGCAAGTTGTTCTTTTGGGAAAAGGCATTCATAACAAGCTGAATCACCTTCAACCATAAACATTTGTGCCTGAAAAGCAATTGCTGAAGCACTAATTAATGCGACCTGATGTTTCTTACAAGCTGCATTTACTAAATAGCGAGTTGTAAAATTATCACATCCATCTAAAACCACATCTTGGTGTTCAACAAGTCTATCAATATTATGTTCGTCTAAACGTTCGTTGTAGTATTCGACACAGATATAAGGGTTAATTTTCTGTAAACGTTTAGCCAAAATTTCTGCTTTGTAACGACCAATATCTTCATGACCAAATGCAATTTGACGCTGTAAATTACTTATTTCGATCATATCTGCATCAATCAGTGTAATTTTCCCAACCCCTGCTCGCGCTAGTAACTCCGCACTGCTACATCCTATTCCACCAGCACCTACAATCAGCACATTAGCAAGTTTGAGTTTTTCCTGAGCTTCAATATCCCATCCATCAAGTAAAATCTGACGGCTATAGAGATGCATTTCTTCATCACTTAACTCTACAAAATCGATATCTTGAAGCTCGGTCACACGTTAATCCTTTCACTTAGAAGCGAAATGATTTTATGATTAAGTTCGTTATTATGAAAGCTATAAAATAGAAACAACTTTTTTATTCTAATAAAGCTTATTTATCAACATTGCATCTATCAAGCTTTCTGCAACAATAGAAATATCTATTTTCTTTATTACTTAGGCTAAATATGACGCAATCATATATTGCACCTGTAGAGTTAGAAAAAGCTTATCGTTTATTAAATCATGGCCCAACTGTGCTTGTTTCTGCACAACATGGTGATGACCGCAATGTGATGGCTGCCGCTTGGGCATGTGCCTTAGAGTTCAAACCAGCTAAAGTGTCCGTAGTTCTCGACAAAAGCACTAAAACCCGACAACTCGTTGAGCAAAGTGGCTATTTCACACTACAAGTTCCCTGCTATGCACAGCTCGATCTGACTCATCAACTTGGAACCATTAATAAGTTGGATGATCCAGAAAAACTTGAGCATTGCGGTGTTGAGCTATTCTATCAAGAAGGCCTTACCAGCCCGCTTGTATCAGGTTGCATTGCATGGCTTGTCTGTAAACTTATTCCAGAACCACATAATCAGTCAGCTCATGATTTATTTATTGGTTCTGTTGTAGGTGCATGGGCAGATAGCCGCGTTTTTAGAGATGGGCACTGGCATTTTCAAGATGCGCCAAAAGAACTTCGCAGCCTGCACTATATTGCAGGCGGAACTTTTTATTTGATTGGTGAGGAAGTCAAAGCTCAAATTTAATCCTTAAAAAGTGAGTTTCATTTAATTGCAAAAAACCGCATAACAATTGCGGTTTTTTTGCAGTCAACAACATTTTTTAAAAATCTAATATTTAAACTTGAGCCACTTCACGCGCAATCACCAAACGTTGAATATCAGAAGCACCTTCATAAATCTGGCTTACACGAACATCACGATAAATTCTCTCTACAGGGAAATCACTCACATATCCATAACCACCATGAATTTGAATCGCATCCGAACACACCCGCTCAGCCATAGTAGATGCAAATAGCTTTGCCATTGAGGCTTCTTTTAAACAAGGTAGCTCCGCATCTTTTAAAGTTGCAGCATGTAAAACCAACTGATGTGCCGCTTCAATCTGGGTCGCCATATCGGCTAAACGGAAACCAACCGCCTGATGCTGAACTAATTCGACTCCAAAAGCTTTACGCTCATTTGCATATTGCACCGCTGCATCAAAAGCCGCTCTTGCCATACCTACCGATTGAGCTGCAATACCAATACGTCCAGCTGCCAAATTAGATAATGCAATTTTATAACCTTCACCCTCTTGCCCCACCAAATTTTCTAAAGGAATTCGGCAGTCCTCAAAAGTAATGGTCGCTGTATCTGAAGCATGTTGACCCATTTTGTCTTCAATACGAGTCACCAAGTAACCTTGTGTATTGGTGGGTACAAGAAAGCACGAAATACCTTTTTTACCAGCTTGTTTATCTGTGACCGCGAACACCAAAGCCACTTGGGCATTTTTACCACTGGTGATAAATTGTTTTACGCCATTAAGCACCCAATGGTCGCCATCTCGCTCGGCTTTACATAAAATCGCGCTCGCATCGGAACCGACATGTGGCTCAGTTAAACAAAAGCATCCTAGCCATTCGCCAGAGGCAAATTTTGGCAAATAGGTTTGTTTTTGCTGCTCTGAACCGTATGCCAGTGTAATACCGCAAATCAAAGAGTTTTGTACGCTTACAATTGTCGAAATAGCACCATCGCCTGCGGCAATTTCCTCAATTGCGAGTACCAAAGATACATAGTCCATTCCTGCACCGCCCCATTCATCGGGCACGGTCATCCCCATAGCGCCTAGTGCACCTAAATCTTTGAGTTCCTGAGCTGGAAATTCATGAGTTTTATCGCGATGTGCAGCAGTTGGCTTTAACTGATTTTGCGCATAGTTACGCATCATCTCCTGAACCATACTTTGTTCAGCATTTAAGATCATTTCAGCATCCTTATTTTTATTATTTTGCTGCCATACGAATTGCACCATCTAGACGGATGACTTCACCATTTAAGTAAGAGTTTTCAGCAATATGTGCCACCAAACGAGCAAACTCTTCTGGTTTTCCTAAACGAGATGGGTACGGCACCATTTGCCCCAAAGCATCTTGTACATTTTGTGGCATACCCTTAAGCATTGGGGTTTCCATAATTCCCGGTGCAATGGTCATAATACGAATAGCATGTCGCGCAAGCTCACGAGCAATCGGCAATGTCATCGCAACAATAGCGCCTTTTGATGCAGAATACGCAGCCTGACCAATTTGACCATCAAATGCGGCAACAGAAGCAGTGTTAACAATTACACCACGATCTTCTTCACCTTCTTCAACCGTGTTTTTACTCATTGCATCTGCTGCAAAACGCAGCATGTTAAATGTACCTGTAACATTAATATTTAAAGTCTTTGCAAATAATCCCAAGTCATGAATGCCCTCACGGCCAACCACTTTCGCAGAAGGGCCAATACCGGCACAGTTCACCAAACCATGCAAATGACCATGTTTTGTCAACACATCTTTAAAGAACTGTTCAGCAGCAGCTTCATCGGTCACATCAAGTTTTACAAAGTCAGCTTTTGGCCCCAACTGTTTTGCTTGTTGCTCGCCTGCTTCTGTATTCATGTCTACCAAGGTAACTGAAGCACCTTGCTGGACTAAATACTCAGCTGTTGCAGCACCTAAACCAGACCCACCACCTGTAATTACGAAATGTTTCCCTTGAATTTTCATTGTGTAATGTCCTATAGAAATGTTCTTTAAACTTAGTAGTGAGAGTAAAAGTTGTTGTTTTCCGATACAATTTCAAAAAGCCTCAAAATGTTTGCAGCTTTTGATCAATCCAAATTTTAAATATGCAGTATTTCACTTGAAATATATGAAGAAAATATGAGTCTTTGACATGGTTGTCCAATCTTCTTTAAGTAAAGGCACAATTTCGATTGCACTAGTACATGAAGCACTGAGTGCGGCTTATGCCAAAGGCCTAAATACACAAATAATTCTAAATAAAGCAGGCATCCCCGCTGAATTACTGATGTCGCCAAAGGCACGTGTGCCTGTTACAACCTATGCCCAATTGTGGATAGAGCTTGCCAATGCCATGAACGATGAGTTTTTTGGAATGGATAGCCACCCCATGCGTCGTGGAAGCTATAAATTACTGACTAAACTCGTCAGTACGGCTGAAACTTTAGAAAAAGCACTCTACGATATTTTGAAGTTTTTTAACTTTGTTCTAGATGACATGCATGGAGAACTCATTCGAGAGCAAGACAAAGCTTATTTAGTGATTCATGATCGTGAACAGCCTAAACGCATGTTTACCTACGCAACCTTTTTAATATTAGTGCACGGACTTATGTGTTGGTTGGTAGACCAGCGAATTGGTTTAAATACTATTATGGTACGTTGTCCTAAACCTCAAGATATTCAGGACTATTTCGTTCGTTTTGGTGAAGATATTCAATTTAATGCTGAGATAAATCGAGTTGAGTTCGATGCCCACTATTTAGATATTAAAATTAAAAAAGATAAAAAAGCGCTTTATGATTTTTTAGAGCAAACTCCGCAAAATCTTTTAGTTCGCTTTAAAAATGAAAATGCCCTGAGTGTACTTATTCGTCGCCATTTATTGAAACTCCACCCTGCACAATGGCCCGAACTTAAAGATGTAGCTCACCAACTCAATATTTCAGAAGCCACCGTTCAACGTAGACTGAAACATGAAGGTGTAAGCTATCAACAAATTAAAAATGAAATCCGCTGTGATATTGCTGTTCAACGTTTAAGCAAAACGAATGACTCAATTCAAAATATTAGTGAAGATTTAAGCTTCCATGACCCAAGTGCATTTCACCGTGCTTTTAAAAAATGGACAGGTGTCAGCCCAGGTGCATATCGAGATAATTTAACTGGACACAAGCAATAACATATACATCGAATGAAGCTTAAGGCGTTAGAGTTTAAGCTTATGATATTTATGTATTTTAAATTCAATATTTCAGATAAATGCATTATTTAAAATTTGATAATAGTCATAAAAACAGTGATTTATAATTTTATTCAAACTTTTATCTTTCAAACTGATTTATAAATCAAAATAACTAAGTTCATAAGCCTCTAAACACGTGAAAGGATGATCTCCTATTTCATTTCGGTTTTATTTTTATCATGTCTTTAAAATCAAAATTTTCTCTACCAAAGACTTTGTTGGCATCAACATTGGGATTTGTATTTGCTTCATCTGCTTTTGCAGCAATTCCGACTACACTTAAACTTGATTATGCTTACTATGCACCAACCAGTTTAATCGTTAAAGATCAAAAACTTCTCGAAAAAGCACTGCCAAATACCCAAATTAAATGGGTTTTTAGTCAAGGTAGTAACCGCTCATTAGAATATCTCAACAGTAACAGCATCGATTTTGCTTCTACCGCTGGATTAGCTGCTGTATTAAGTCGAGCGAATGGTAGTCCAATTAAAACGGTTTATGTACAAAGCCAACCGGAATGGACCGCGCTTGTTGTCGCAAAAAATTCACCAATTAAAAGCCTAAAAGATTTAAAAGGTAAAAAAATTGCAGCCACCAAAGGAACCGATCCTTTCTTATTTACACTACAAGCACTAGATACAGTCGGTTTGAGTAAACGTGATGTACAACTGGTTCATCTACAACACCCAGACGGCAAAACTGCATTAGAGCGTGGCCAAGTAGATGCTTGGGCTGGACTTGATCCATTAATGGCTTCTGCTCAAATTCAATCGGGTGCCAAATTGCTTTATCGTAATGTTGGATTTAATAGCTATAGTGTACTGAGCGTTAAAGAAGATTTTGCAAAGCAAAGCCCTGAAGCGGTAGAGGCCGTTATTAAAGCCTATGAACAAGCCCGAAAATGGGCAAAAGCCAATCCAGATAAAGTGGCAGCACTTTTAGCTCAAGAATCAAAACTTCCTCTACCTGTGGCTAAACTACAACTGAGCCGAACCAACTTCGATCAAAGCATTCCATCAGCAACTCAAGCACAAGCGCTAAAACGTTCTGGGAAAATTTTGACTGAAGAAGATTTGGTTAGAAAAGGTACTAACGTCAATCAAGTGGTTGATCAGTTGCTAGACCCACGTTTTGCTCAAAAAGTCGTGAAATAGTATATGAGTGATTCACTTAACAAAGCTGAGCTAAATCACTTCTTAGCTCAGCAGGCTTTAAAATCTGAGAAAAAGCATCTAAACCACAAATTTACACGGTGGTTTAAAGCGCTACTCATTCCACTCATCTTTTTAACGGCTTGTGAGTTTTTAGTCAGAAATGGCTATATCGATGCTTATCTACTGCCTGCACCGTCTAGTTTATGGCAATCTTTTTTAGATTTAGCTCATAGCGACCTGTTTGCCCATATTTATATTAGTACATGGCGTGTTCTGTTGGGCTTTATTATAGGAAGCGGTTTAGGTTTAATTTTTGCGATTTGGGTTGGATTAAGTAAAGAAGCAGAAGCTTATTTAGAACCAACTTTTTCAGCAATTAAATCGATCCCAAGTCTTGCTTGGATTCCCCTGTTATTGCTTTGGTTAGGAATTGACGAAGGTTCTAAAATTACATTGATTGCAATCGGAGCATTTTTTACAACCTATACCAATACAGTTGCAGCAATTCATAATGTAGATAAAAAGCTCATTGAAGTTGGAAAAGTTTATCGGCTTAATGCTTTTCAGCGGATTATATCTATTATTTTACCGGCAGCATCTCCAGGCATTTTAACGGGTTTACGTAACAGCTTAAGTTTATCTTGGATGTTTATGATTGCAGCTGAACTGATTGCAGCCACTCAAGGGATTGGCTATTTACTCAGTGATGGCCGAGAAACGTCTCGACCAGATATTGTTATCATTGCAATTATTTTATTAGCCCTATTGGGTAAAGTAACCGATACCTTAATGAAACTTATCGAAAACTGGTTATTACGTTGGCGAGATACACTACAAAGGTAATTTTAAATCCAGCATGCCAAAGTGACTCGATCATTTTGGCCATAGTCTTGAATAGTTTTAATTTGGCTAAAACCATACTCTGTGAAAATATCTCGAACAGCTTGTCCCTGATCATAACCATGCTCTAGTACAATCCAGCCTTGCGGTTTTAACCAGTTTTTCCCTTGAGCAATAATAATTTCAATATCAGCCAGTCCCTGATGATCTGCAACCAATGCACGGCGTGGTTCTGTAGCCAAAGCTTGCATGTGTTCATCTTCAGGGTCAATGTAGGGCGGATTAGAAACAATTAAATCAAACTTTTGTGGTTCAAGTGCGTCAAACCAAGCGCCGCAGGCAAATTTCACACGTTGCAAATCATGTGCTTGTGCATTTTCTTTTGCGACTTCTAAAGTAGGCGCATAAATATCAGTTGCCGTGACTTGCCAATCTGGACGTTCACTTGCTAATGCAAGCGCAATTGCACCTGTTCCCGTTCCCAAATCAACAATATTTGCAGTATTTGGCAAATTTAGATTTAAAACAGTTTCAACTAAAACCTCAGTATCAGGTCGTGGCACTAAAGTATCAGACGTTACTTTTAAATCGAGTGTCCAAAATGGCTGTGAACCCGTCACATAAGCTAAAGGCTCACCATTTTGGATACGTTCTAGACCAGCCAAGTAATCTTGCTTTTGTTGGGCAGTTAACTCTTGCTCAAGTCTAAACTTTAATTCAAGCGAATTGATTTTTAGAAAATGCTCAAGTAACCAAGCATTTTCTTGTCGTTCATAACTGTCAGGCTCACCACGAATTGCAAGCGCTTGAGCAATATTCATTAGCCGCCATTTTCCTGTGCAAGCATCGCAAGCTGATCTGCCTGATATTCACGGTGTAAGCTATCGAGCAATTCAGTCAAATCACCTTCCATAATTGCATCTAACTTATATAAAGTTAGGTTAATACGATGGTCCGTCATACGCCCTTGTGGGTAGTTATAAGTACGGATACGTTCAGAACGGTCACCAGAACCAACCAAATCACGGCGCATCTCAGAAGTTGCTGCGTCGGCTGCTGCACGTTTTGCATTTTCTAAACGCGATACTAACAATGCCATCGCTTTAGCTTTGTTTTTATGCTGTGAACGTTCTTCTTGGCACTCAACCACTGTGCCGGTTGGAATGTGAGTAATACGCACCGCTGAATCGGTTTTGTTAATGTGCTGACCACCTGCACCAGATGCACGGTAAGTATCAATACGTAAATCTGCCGGATTAATTTCAACGTTGGTATCAACATCAATTTCAGGCAAGATCGCAACTGTACAAGCTGATGTATGCACACGACCTTGTGATTCAGTTGCTGGCACACGTTGTACACGGTGAGCACCACTTTCAAACTTTAAGCGACCATAAACGCCATCACCATCTACACGGCAAATAACTTCTTTAAAGCCACCATGCTCGCCTTCATTTTCAGAAAGGACTTCGATACGCCAGCCTTGTGTCTCGGCATATTTGCTGTACATACGGAACAAATCACCAGAGAAAATCGCAGCTTCATCACCACCTGTTCCAGCACGGATTTCTAAATAAGCCGCATTAGAGTCATTTGGATCTTTTGGAATCATCAAAATGTTGAGCTGGCTTTCTAATTCTTCAAGCAATGTTTTATTGGCTTGAATTTCTTCTTCTGCCATATCTTTAAAGTCTGGGTCAGACTTCATCATTTCAGCAGTTTCAATATCTTCTTCTGCTTGACGGTATTTGCCCCAAACTTCGGTAATTTCAGATAAATCACTATGTTCACGAGACAATTTACGGAAACGTTTGTTATCGGAGATCACTTCAGCATCTGCAAGCAATGCAGTAAGTTCTTCATGTCGATCACAGAGTTGATCAAGTCGTAAACGGAGTGACGCTTTCATAAGAGGAAATATCTCAAAAGTCCAAAAAGCTTATCGAAGGCTATGTAAGTATAGAAGATAAGCAAAATCGTAAAAATAGCGCATAGTTTACAGATTATGCTGCTTAAATGACATATATAATCAGCCAATTCATCAACTTTCCCAATAAGTAGAGGCGTATAAATATAATGATTTCGAATAAGATTTATTACTTGCCTATAATTTGGCTGTTCTGTAGAAAATAATAAGTTATATTTTCCCTCTATATGACAATCGAGGCTTTATTTAAAAACCTCTTTTGCCCCGCCTACTTATTTTAATTTTTCTAATAAGGTTTTGCCCACCAAAACAGCTGACGCCGGATTTTGTCCTGTAATAAGTTCACGGTCCACCACTACGTTTGGAGTCCATGCAATGGTATTACTTTGATACTTACCTCCAAGTGACTGTAATACAGTTTGTGGATAAGACTTCATTTCTCCACCTTTTAATAAAGCTTTAGCCTGCTCTTCCTCCTGATTACTAATCACCGTCATTCGATAATTTTTATAAATCCATTCGCCAGTTTTTACTGGTTTGCCTTGTTCGAGTTGACCAACTACTTCCGAGGCATTAGGTAAAGTAGACATTAATGCAATAGGACCATGACAGACCAACGCAGTAGGTTTACCAGCTTTATGGAAAGCTGTAAGTACTTTTCCAAGTTGTTTATCTTTTAATAGATCTTGCATAGGTGCATGCCCACCTGGAATATAAATAGCATCAAACTGACCCACACCAATTTGCTCAATACGAGATAGGCTCACAACTGGAGAATCTTGAACAGATGTTAATTTTAGATCATGCAATAAATCTGCATATTGCTTTAATGCTTTTTCATCTTGGTTAAAATACATCGCATTATTCGATGATTCATCTAAGGTTGGAGCTTTCCCTTTTGGTGTAGCGAAAGTTACTGTATGGCCTGCATCTAAAAGCATTTTTGTAGGTTGCATCAATTCATTTAAATAAAAACCAGTTTTAAAAATATGGCCTTTTTTCAGCTCTAATTGGGCTTCATCAGACAATACAACCAACACATGAGCAGCATTTGCAGTGAATGCTGCTGAAGCGGCAACTACTGCAAGCATTATTTTATTTAGAGATTTCATCATTCGACCTTCATTCCAACCATTTGCTGGCTTTATATTTTGGATGGATATATTCTATTTTTGCCAATAAGGTAGAAAAACAACCATACATACAAATCTTTTTTGCGTTTGAGGACTAAATGTCACGTCAATTTGACCATCTTGCCGATATTGAAGTGTTTTTAATTGTGGCTGAGAAGCTTTCTATTAGTGCAGCTGCAATTTATTTAGCAACAACCCCCTCAGTCATTAGTAGAACAATTACGCGGCTAGAGAAAAAACTTGGTATTCAGTTTTTCAGAAGAACAACTCGTCATTTAAGTCTGACCGAAGCAGGCCAGCTTTATTATGAAAAGATGCAACATGCATTTCAGTTAATTGACCATGCAGAGCGTGCTATTCAAGGTAAGCAACTGCTAATTTCCGGCAAAATTAAATTAAGCGTACCCACCACCTATGGACACTATCGCCTTCCAGAATTACTACAAAAATTTCTTTTGGAATATCCAGATATTCAAATAGAAGTCAGTATTTCTAATCGAAACGTCGATTTAATTGCGGAAGGATTTGATTTAGCTATTCGTCAAGGTCAGCTTCCTAGTAGCACTCTCATTGCCAGACCTTTGGAGCTTGCCCCTCTTCAACTTGTTGCTTCACCTGAATATTTAAAACGTATGGGTGTTCCTCAAACCTTGGAAGACTTAAACCATCACCAATGTATTGCCTTTGAATTACCGAGCACAGGTAAGGTCACTCAATGGTTTTTTAAAAATGGTGATAATGAAATTCAATGGATACCATCAAATCGGATTTTAGTAAAAGAAGATATTTTGGGAGTAGTTTCTCTTGCTGAAAGTGGATTAGGAATATGTCAGAGTTATAGCTTTATTGTTAATGAAAAGATCCGGCAAGGAAAATTGCAGCCCCTACTTGAGGGTTATGCAGGTCACACACGGCCCTTTTCTTTACTGTACGCACAACATAAACATATGTCGTCTGCGACAAGAGCTTTAATAAATTTTCTATGTTCTGATCGTGACTCCCCCCGTCAAAACTAAATAAAGCTTAATTTATCTATATGAGTATTAAATATTCTATTTTAATAGAAAACATACAAACCAGACACTAAACTGCAATAATCAAAAGATGGTTCTCCATATTTGGGGAGAAGTGTTTTGTTACATTTGCCGTAACAAAAGATATAGGGTCCTGCAACTAGGGACACGGAGTCAAAATGAAATTAAATGCTTGGTTATGTAGCGCTGTTCTAGCAACTTCAATGGTTACTGTGGCACATGCTGACAATACAACACATGTAGCAGCTGCTTCTGCTTTAGGTAGCGTAGCAGGTACTGCAATTGGTAAAAGCATGGGCGGTACATCTGGCGCAACAATTGGTGCTGCTTTAGGTGGTGCTGGTGGTGCAGCTGTTGCAAGTGATCGTCGTAACCGTACTGAATCTGCGATTGGCGGTGCTTTAGGTGGTGGTGCTGGTTATACGGTTGGTAAAAGCATGGGCGGCACAAATGGTGGTTATGTAGGCGCTGCTTTAGGTGCTGCGGGTGGTTCTGCTTTGGGTAATAAAATCTCTAAAGACCGTTATACAGAAAAATCTTCTAAACACTGGAAGAAAAAACACCGTCGTCATCACTAATCAAATTTGACGAACAGATATTTAAGCACCTTCGGGTGCTTTTTTATTATGAGTGATTAAAAGCTAATTTGTCGTATGCTCATGGTTTATCCACAAATTAATACAAACACTACAAACAGACACAAAACACTTGTATCACCCTTGGGGTTCTCCATAATTATCACGAAATTTTTTATTACATTTACCCCAAGATAAAGATAACTGTCCTTCCAGTAAAAAGGACATGGAGTTCTACGATGAAAATGAATATTTGGTTGGCTAGTGCATTAATTGCAACATCTTCTATGGTAACAGTTGCACATGCTGACAATGGTACACGTGTTGCTGCAACCTCTGCTTTAGGTAGTGTAGTGGGTACTGCAATTGGTAAAAGTATTGGTGGTACCTCAGGTGCAACAATCGGTGCTGCTTTAGGTGGTGCTGGTGGTGCAGCAGCAGCAAGTGATCGTCGTAATCGTACAGAAGCTGCAATTGGTGGTGCTTTAGGTGGTGGTGCTGGTTATACAGTCGGCAAAAATATGGGCGGCACCAACGGTGGATACATCGGTGCAGCAGTAGGTGCAGCTGGTGGTTCTGCATTAGGTCGTAAAGTTGCTGAAGATCGTAATTACGATGACCGTTATGACCGTGATCGTTACGATCGTGATGACCGCAGATATTACGATGGTGACCGTCGTTATTATAAAGGTGGTAGCCGTCGCCATGACAATGGCTTACACCGTGGTTGGTATAAAAACCGCTAATTCACAGATGAATCAAAAGAGCACCTTCGGGTGCTTTTTTATTTATAGCTAAAAATTAATATCGAAAAAAAACGATATACATCACACCCCATATATCGTATTATTTCGATATATCCTTATTCGAGAATATCGCATGCGATCACTTCAAGATACCAAGTTCTCCATTTTGGAACTTGCTCCTATTCGTAATGATAAAACCATCGAATTCTCATTACGTCACGCATTAGAATTGGCACAACATGCAGAAAAACTAGGTTATGAACGTTTCTGGCTTGCTGAACATCACAACATGGATGGAATCGCAAGTTCAGCTACCGCTGTCTTACTCGGTTTTATTGCAGCACATACACAGCATATTCGCTTAGGTTCAGGCGGAATTATGCTTCCTAACCATGCCCCTTTAGTTGTCGCAGAACAGTTCGGGACGCTTGCTACTTTATATCCAAATCGTATTGAACTTGGTTTAGGCCGTGCTCCCGGTACAGACCAACTCACCATGCGAGCTTTACGTCGTGGCCATCAAGAAACAGAAGATCAGTTTCCTCGAGATGTTGTCGAAATCTTAAGATATTTCGATGTACCTCAAGCAGGACAAAAAATTATTGCAACACCAGGGCAAAGCACCCATGTTCCTGTTTGGTTACTTGGATCTAGCCTATTTAGTGCACAACTCGCGGCAAAACTTGGACTTCCTTACTCATTTGCATCACATTTTGCACCACGTATGTTAGGTCAAGCGATTCAACTTTATCGGGAGAACTTTGAACCTTCTGAGTACCTAGATAAGCCGTATGTTTCAATGGGTGTGCCTGTTGTTGTTGCAGATACAGATGAAGAAGCACAATTTTTAGCAACTAGTGCTTATCAACGCGTATTAGGTTTAATCCGTGGTGAAAGCTTGAAGCTGAAACCACCAGTTGAATCAATGCAGGGATTATGGAATACAGCAGAACAACTTTCTGTCGAAAACTTTTATGCAATGGCGCAAATTGGTTCTGTAGATACGGTTCGCTCTGGCTTACAAAATTTATTAGCGACATACGATGTTGATGAATTTATTTTTACATGCGATGTATACGATACAGCTAAACGTTTAGAAAGCTTTACACAACTCATGAATGTAAAAACAGAACATTAAACTCTACTTTAAGCTCCCATACTTGAATTGATTTCGAGTATGGGATGACCATCTATCTGAAAAGACTTTACCCCAACTGCCTGCTTGGTTATTTATATTAAAACGATAAAAACATCATGATTTAAAAACCAAAAGGATTTTTGGAAAATGAGTATTAATATTAAAAATAACACTTCAAAATCAGTGATTTTTCAGAATATCTCTCAAGATTTCGAAGATTTTACTGGTCAAGTGATTTCCTCAACATCAATTAAAGAGTTTGACTTTTCACATTCATCTGTCGCGATTATTGGTACAAATCAAGATAGCGTGACTCATCTTGAAAAAATCTGCCAGCAAGCAAAATTTGTGACTGTCTTCCAAATCACCCCTCATTTTATTTTGCCCCATAGTCAGATGGGTACACATAAGTTAATTACTCACCCACTTATTATCAAAAACCGCAGGTTATTTAACAATCGTGTTAAAAGCATTCTGGCATTACGTTTTCTAGAAACCCAAGTAAACGAACCATGGCTTAAGCGTCTTTTGACTCCCAATACTGCAACCACCAAAAAAGTATTTTTTAAATCCGACAGTTATTATGCAGCACTTCAGAAACCCAACTGTAAATTGCAAACATGGCCAATTGTTAAAATTACCAATAGATCTATTCACAGCATGGATGGTATAGAACAACCCGTTGATATTATTATCAGAGCAATACCATAAAAGTAAAAAAAAGCATGGTTTTAGGCCATGCTTTTTTATTTACTCATATTTTTGCAAATTACCATGATCATCGTAATGCAAAATGATGCGCTGTTTTTCTTGCAAATCATTTAGCATGTCGGAAGTAACTGAAAATTGGGCCGCTAATAATTCTACAGAACTATTAGGTGCCTTAGCACGTCGGTCCTCACCACTAAACCTAATCCAGTTATAACTTGCCCATAAAATTAAAATAAGCGCGCTAATTCCGATCATTAATGCTAAATGTAATAAGGTCTTAACTTCTGATAAGTGGTCTATCCAGACGTAATCATAAATTAAGTGACCTTCAAAAACCCATAAAAACAGTGAAACCAACGGGAAAAGCAACCACATTAAACAAATCCAGCCAATGGTTTGTAATGTATAGTTTGCTGTTTTATTTTTGACATATTCTGGCTGATCAATATATTCAGGGATATCTAAAGTCTCTATATCCTTATTTTCCTCAAGTTTCATGGGTTATCTCCACGGAAGCCTCGATCTGGACTTACCCAACGGGCACGTTTTTTTGTGTTAAATAAAGTTTTTGGTACCGCAACGACACTCGTGAACAAAGTCAGTAGCCAGAAAAATAACGGGTACCAAATCACCCAAAAGTAATTTCTAAAAAAACGCCCTCGGTCATAACGATGATCAATCCACAAACTCACTAAAAACTGGATCAAACATGTTCCGCCTAGTATTACACCGTACCACTGCGGCATAAGCGTTTTGATCTGCCATTGCTGAGGCAGTTCAACAAATAATCCAACAAAAAATAGCGTGAAGATCATGATCATCACATAAGACCAGATAATACTGACTAGCGCCTCAATCATGACCGGCCACATTCTTCGAACACGCAGTTTGAACATTTGTGGAATATATTCTATAAGAACCTCTACCCCACCTTGCGCCCAGCGAAGACGCTGTTTCCATAGACCTTTAAATGTCTCAGGCATATAGATGTAACAAAGCGCTTGTGGAATATACTGAATATCCCAATGGTCTAGCTGTAACTTCCATGAAATATCAATATCTTCGGTAATTTTATCGTCTGACCAAAACCCGACTCGAGCGAGTGCAGTTTTACGAAATGCTGCAATCACACCAGATACGGTAAAAATACGACCATATGTACGTTGTGCACGTTTAATCAAACCAATAATCGAAGAAAACTCACCAACTTGTAATTTTCCTAAAATACTAGATCGGTTTAAAATTCGTGGATTACCAGTTACAGCACCAATTCGCGGGAAGTTAATAAAAGGTTGCATTAACCAAAGTACCGCATGCGGATGCAACAACGCATCGCCATCAATACAAACAAGATATTCGTATTTACTAACCAGTACTCCCGATCTTAAAGCTACGGCCTTACCCTGATTTTCTGCTAAGTGTACAACCCGAAGTCGTGAATCTTGCGCTGACAATTCATCTAGAATTTCGGCGGTCCTATCACTACTTCCATCATTAACAGCAATGACTTCAAAATTCGGATATTTGGTTTGTAACGCATAACGAATTGTTTGGCGTACTTGCGCTTCTTCGTTAAAACACGGAATGATGATACTGCATCCTTCACCTGTCGGTTCAGGAAGCGCTTGTTCGCGGTATTCTCTTTTAAAGAAAAACCAAAGTCCCCCTACCATCCATGTCCAAGCCATCAGTAAGGGATATAAAAAGGCAAAAGCAAACAGAATATCGAGTAATACCCTCATTACTTTTTCCCCTCTACCAATCCAGCAAAAGGCTGATACATCACAGGGCTAGCATTCAGACTAAGCGGATTATATAAGTACTGATGAACATCTTTTGATTTTTCAAAGTCATAGCCATCAATACCGAATTTCTGGATTCCTACTCGCTGAATAGAAAAGAGTCCTTGCTGAACATCTTCCCAAGCATTTTTCTGCGAATTTTCTGGTAATACTAAAGTCAGCATTATTCTTTGCTTATCATTTTGATCAAGTGTATTTAAGAGCGTTAACAACTGATTAAATTGTTTTTTCTTACCAATCACATCAAACTTCAAATTGACTAAGTCATGTTGCATTAAAAGTGTTTTTATAAGCTCAGGTAGATTTTCCACATGATCTAAATCAGGTGTAAGCAATAAACTAAACTGTGCCTGATTACTCATATTTAAATAAGGTTTGACCGCTTCTTTAGTCAGTTCACTCAGTTGTTCCAGCTGTTTTGATTGTTCAATGCAACTGCTTTCTTGCACGGTTATTTTTTGCATTGCGCAATTTAAAGATGATCCTGCATTAAGCTGAACACCACTTAAATTACTGTTAAAACGCGCAATATCTTTAGCCAAATCTATAGTTAAAAATGGTCTATCTTTTCGCGGATAAGCAGGTAATTCTAATATTACAGATTGACCTGCGCGAGTTTGAGCCTGCCATAAACTACGGTTTAAAATATCTTGTTGAACAGACATTTTATCTGTAGGGAAATAGGCAACATCATATTGCCCATCTCCATCTTTGTCTTCTAAAGGCTTTAAGATTAAAGCATTGTTTTTTAAGCTATACAATTTTGATAACAACTGCCCAAGTTTTTCATCAGTTTGAGCATTTTGTTGTGCTGTCAAATGCTTTAAATCCATACTCACAAAATGACGCGATTGCTTAAATAAATCTGACTCTTCAAAGCTCAGAATATTTAACATGCCTTCTGTCAGTTGTTCGGCTGTAGGGTTATCAATGACTAAGCTACGCTTAAAAGTTGAGTCACTCACGCGATTCATACCATCACGTCCCAAACTGAATGAAAACTGGAAACCCGCCTGTTGTGCTAGCTTTTCTAACTGTTCATTCACGGCGCCATAAGGCCAAATAATTGCTTTAGGATTAACCCCTACTTCTTTTTTTAAAACTGCATAAGATTTTTTTAAATCCTGCAAAATGCGCTGTTGATATTCCGCATCGGTTTCATAACGTGATTGCGATTTTAAATAGGCATAAGAAGTAGCAGCAGGTTGCTCATTGCCTTGAGGATTGGCTAATACACCATGATGTAAATCATCGCTATGGCTTGCAAACTCGGCTAAGCCAGATGCTTGCATTTCACGAACTTGAGCCCAGTTCACCAAATTACCTTGACCATAGGCTTCATAACCCGCTTTTATATTACCATTTAACCAACTGGTTGGAAGTGCAAAAACTGCTGGGATTTTATATTGCTTAAGCAAAGGAAATACTCGGCTATAACTACTTAAAGCACCATCATCAAAGGTCAGTAGAATAGAGTTATGAGGTAATTCTTTACCTTGCTTGCGCGCCTCTTCAATGTCTTTTAGTCGAATCGGTTTCCAGTCCGACTGACTAAGCCAATCGAGAAACTGCGCCAGATTATTGGTCTGAATCGCATAAATATCACGATCACCTTCCTTGAGTACGTCATCTCGTACATCATGAAAAGTTAACGAAACCGTATGATTTTTTGGTAGTTCAGTTTCAATGCGGGCATAGGCAAATTGTACGGGTAATAATGTTGAGGCAAACACACAGCTCAACATTTTTGACATCATGTTATTCATTAAAAACGCCCTTCAAATCCGAAAATACCGTAGGTATGTTGTTCATCATGACCATCGTATGGATGGTATTGCCAACCAATTCCATAATTAAGTTGCCAAGTCCGTGAGAGCTGCCATTGATGTTGATATTGCAAAGAGTATGTTGGTCGAGCTGAGTAATCTGCTTGTTTATATAGCCCTACTCCAGCTTCAAAATGTTGTTTAAATGAGCGTTCGTACTCTCGCCAAGTGACCCAGTCATGGCTTAAATTCAACTCGGCACTGTAATGATTGCTTGGGCTAAAGTAAGCAGTCTGATCTTGGCTATTGCTGCCATAAAATCCACGAACGGTTCCGTAAGTAATATGGTGAGGCGCATCGAATAATCGCTCACGCCAAAAAGTAGAAAATTCTTGTTGTTTATTACCGTCACTTATATCGGTTAAGCCATAGCTCGCTCCAATTTGGCGTGACTCATCTTTTTGCCATGTCAAAGCAGCACGGTAAGCTTGTCCATCCTCACCAGCATCAATTGCTTGTAATGGAATATTAGCCTGACTGTCATATTGCAATTGATATTGCCAGTGGTCGTTTAACCATTGCGACCAATCAATACGAACACCTGCTTGGCCACCATCTGTACTTTGCGACAAAATTGCCGACAATGCCTTACGGTTTGCTTGCCACTCAGCACCAACCCCATAACGTTGGTCATGCACATCACCAAAACGGTATCCACCGTAACGATCTTGATGCCAAGCAAATAGACGATAATTATCTTTAATCCAAGGGCTATTAATACGAGTTTCCATTTCCCGATCTTTTAAGCCATTTTGCCCACTCACAGAATCGCTATTTTCTGCTTTACTTTGGCCCCAAGTTGTTGAGTGCGAGATAGTTGCTCTATCACGATCATCCAACTCTTTTCGACTTTTAACTACACCACTATCTTCAGGATAATATTGCAAAAGACTTTCTGTGCTTTTGCGCCACTCAGGAATATTCCCTAAAGCCTGAGCATTTTGCATTTGATTAATACGCGTATCTTTAGCAACTGGCGTTAAGCCATTTAAACGAGAAATTGTTTGCTTTGCGTGTAAAGGTTTATCTCTCCAGCGCTCAACACGAGCAAGGTTGTTAATTAAACCTTCATTAGCAGGTGCAAGATCTACTTGTTTCTGAAAATGCTTTTCTGATTGACCCAAATGATTTGCATAGGCTAAATGCATGCCTTGTAAAGCAATATAATCATCACGATCAGGATGGCTTGATTTATCTACTCCTTTGGCTTGGCTATATTTATATGTAGGGATCAACCTATCAACATCATTCAAAAGTTGTTCAGCTTGCTTATATTTTTCTTGTTCAATATAAGAATAATAAAGCCCCGTATATACCGTCATATCTGAGTAGTTTTTTTCGGTAAGTAAGGTTTTAAAAGCGAGTTCAGCCTGCTTCGGTTGTCTTTCAGCTAAATAACTATCAGCAATCGCATGACGTACATAAGCCGGCAGCTTTTCTAACGGTACATTTAATTTAGTAAATTCATCTAATACCGTACGGCTACGCCCACGAAAGTCCAAAGCATACAAATAGTCATAATGAAATCTTAAATAATTAGGGTCTGACGGTTGAATCAAAGACTGTATTTGTTCACCTTGTTTCAACACAGCATCAAGCTCGGCAAAGCCTTCACTGTCCGACATGCCTTCCCGATTCAAATATTTATAGCGAGTAATTGCGTTATTTACACGTTGAGAAAACTCGCTGACTTTTAACCAGTGTTGTAACGATTCTATTTGCGTATTTTTATCGCTGGCAAGCAGCAACTGCTGAGCTTTTTTATAAGCGCCTACAGCCGCCAAGTCGTAACTATATTCTTGCAAAACCGCAAAAGATTTTGGTTGTTGTTGATAAGCTTGCTCGATTGCAGATAAAGCATCTACAGGTGAATTAATAAGTCGATATGCATAAGCAATTTGAACAAATTGATCAGCTGTAAGATTTTTACTCTTAATACCTGATAAATGCACCTTAGCATTTACAGGGTCTTTAGCCTCAGCATATAGAACCGCTAATAAAATCTGCCCATCAAATGTCTTTTGAATATTAAATTTATTCGACCAATCAATTGCATCTTTGAAGTGTTTAAAATCACGAAAATTACGTATTAATGGTAGTTGCCCATATTCTGGGAAATTCACATAATTAACATTTGCTAAATGCTGAGAAAAGGTTAATAAATCTCTTTTTTCACTTGACATGACAACTAAATAATCAGCTAGTAATTTTTGGTCATGCGGGTACTTATTTAGCAATTGTTCTAATTGCAATATTGCTTGTTGAGTTTGCCCAGTTTTGTAAGTGTGAATAGCTTGCTCTCGCAATTCATCTACTTGAGCAGCATATAAATTAAGAGGCAAGATATATACCAATGAAAAAATACATTTTTTTAGCATTTTGATAATCGGATAGTCCCATATCGAGGTGGGAAATTATAATTAAAATCAAAAACCAATCACATAACACCAAAAAAGTGTGATCTATTTAACATTTTATAAATTATGGATTTTTCATGAATGCTTTCATAAAATATTCATAAAAAATAAAGAATTATCATTTTTATGTGCAATAAAAAACATACACTTCTTTTCAATAGTGTTATTTAAATTTACAAACGAGTTTCAAAATAACTACGGGCTTATAACCAATAAGAACTATTTAATAATATTTAGTTTTATATATAAAACTTTAATTTTTCTCTGTGATATATATTAAAAAACCATTCAACTTATCTATAAATTAATATACAAAAATTGAATGGTTAAAATAAACAATTGATTAAATTAACCAATACGACGTTTTAATCCTGTCATTTGTAAAATACGAGTTGAAATCTCTTCAATCGACATTTCGGTCACGTTTAAATATTTAATGCCTTCTGAAATATAAATCCCTTCAATTGCTCTTAGCTCCATTTGGCATTGGCTAAAACTTGCATAACGGCTATTCGCTTTACGTTCACTACGAATTGCGACCAAACGCTCAGCATCAATCATCAAACCAAATAACTTGCTACGATGAGCTCTTAATACTGCTGGTAAACGGTTATCATCTAAATCTTCTTCAGTTAATGGATAGTTTGCAACGCGAATACCGAATTGAAGAGATAAGTAAATAGAAGTCGGTGTTTTACCCGAACGGGAAACTCCAATTAAGATTAAATCCGCTTTATCGTAATGACGAGTACGTGCCCCATCATCATTATCAAGCGCAAAATGAACAGCATCGATACGGGCTTTATAATATTCAGAATCGGTTACCGCATGAGTCTGCCCAACCAATGTTGTTGGTGGTGTTCCAAGCTCTTGTTCAAGTTTACTAATTAAACCTTCAAACACATCCAGATTAACCGCTTTAGCCGTATTAATAATCTCTCGCACATGCGGATCGACTAAAGTATCGAATACTAAAGGTAGGCAACCATCTTTGGTTTGGCATCGATTAATCTCAACCACCACATCCATTGCCGCCTCTTCAGTTGTAATATACGGCATGATGTGAATATCAAAATCTACATTGGGAAATTGTGCTAATAACGAATGTCCAAGAGTCTCGGCAGTAATTGCAGTTCCATCAGAAATAAAAAAAACACTCCGCTTAAATTGTTTACTTTCTGACATTAAAATTCTCCTTAAACATTTGTCTTAGTGCTATATAATCTTTATAGTAAACTGATCTTACATGACTGTCGCTTAGTATAATTCTCAACTAAGCACTTTATTTTTATAATTTCATGCCAAGATAGACATTAATACTGCAAAAGTGGAGTGAAAACTTTGGAAGCGCGCGTAATCGGTCTAGAAAAATTAGGGAAACACGATGTCGAACTCGTAGGTGGGAAAAACTCATCTTTGGGTGAAATGATCAGCCATTTATCAAATGCTGGTGTATCGGTACCTGGTGGCTTTGCAACTACTGCTGCTGCCTATCGTGAGTTCTTAGACCAAAGTGGTCTTAACGCTCGAATTCAAGCAGAACTTGCTCAACTCAACGTCGATGACGTAAATGCTCTTGCAGAAACAGGCGCTAAAATTCGTCAATGGATTGTAGAGACTCCACTCACTGCAACCTTAGAACAAGAAATTCGCGCCGCTTTTACAGCACTTTCTAACGGCAACCCTGATATCGCGGTTGCCGTTCGTTCATCTGCAACTGCTGAAGATTTACCAGATGCTTCTTTCGCGGGTCAACAAGAAACTTTCTTGAATATTCGCGGTATTGATAACGTACTTATTGCGATTAAAGAAGTATTTGCTTCTTTATATAATGACCGTGCAATTTCTTACCGTGTGCATCAAGGTTTTGATCATGACATCGTTGCACTTTCTGCGGGTGTTCAGCGTATGGTTCGTTCTGAAACTGGCGCTGCAGGTGTAATGTTTACACTTGATACAGAATCTGGTTTCCGTGATGTTGTATTTATTACTGCATCTTACGGTTTAGGTGAAATGGTTGTACAAGGTGCCGTTAACCCAGATGAGTTTTACTTATCTAAACCATTATTAAATGCAGGAAGACATTCTGTTTTACGTCGCAACCTTGGCTCTAAACACCAAAAAATGATTTATGGTGAAGAAGGTTCTGCGGGTAAATCTGTTGTTGTTGTTGATGTTGAAAAACAAGACCGTCAACAATTCGCTTTAAATGACCATGAGTTACAAGAGTTAGCTAAACAAGCGCTTATCATTGAGCAGCATTACGGTGCTCCAATGGACATCGAATGGGCAAAAGATGGTGATGACGGTCAAATTTATATTGTTCAAGCTCGTCCTGAAACTGTAAAAAGCCGCCAAAATGTAGGCACTATGGAACGCTACCTTCTCAAACAAAGAGGCACTGTTCTTTGTGAAGGTCGTTCAATTGGTCAACGTATTGGTTCTGGTAAAGTCCGTATTGTTAACTCAATTAAAGAAATGGACAAAGTTCAAGAAGGCGACGTTCTTGTATCAGATATGACCGATCCTGACTGGGAACCGGTAATGAAACGTGCTGCTGCAATTATCACTAACCGTGGTGGTCGTACATGTCACGCAGCAATTATTGCACGTGAACTTGGTGTACCAGCGATTGTAGGTTGTGGTAACGCAACAGAAGTATTAACTGATGGTCAGGAAGTAACTGTTTCTTGTGCTGAAGGTGATACAGGTTTCATTTACGAAGGTGCTTTAGATTTCGAAGTTCAACGCAACTCAATCGAATCTATGCCTAAGCTTTCGTTTAAAATTATGATGAATGTAGGTAACCCTGACCGTGCATTTGACTTTGCTCAAATTCCAAACGAAGGTATTGGCCTTGCTCGTCTTGAGTTCATCATTAACCGTATGATCGGTGTGCACCCTAAAGCCCTACTCAATATTGATAGCCTACCTCGTGAAACTCGTGCTGCGGTTTTAACTCGTACAGCGGGTTATGCTTCACCTGTAGATTTCTATGTTGAAAAATTGGTTGAAGGTATTGCGACTCTCGCTGCTGCATTTGGTGACAAGCCAGTGATCGTTCGTATGTCTGACTTCAAGTCAAACGAATACGCAAACTTAATTGGTGGTAAGTTATACGAGCCTGAAGAAGAAAACCCGATGCTCGGTTTCCGTGGTGCAAGCCGTTATGTATCTGATAACTTCCGTGATTGTTTCGAATTAGAATGTCGCGCACTTAAGAAAGTTCGTGATGAAATGGGTCTAACCAATATTCAAATCATGATTCCTTTTGTACGCACAGTATCTGAAGCAAAACGTGTTATTGAATTACTTGCACAAAATGGCTTAAAACGTGGTGAGAACGGATTAAAAGTAATCATGATGTGCGAATTACCAACTAACGCTCTGTTAGCTGAACAATTCTTAGAGCACTTCGATGGTTTCTCTATTGGTTCTAATGACTTAACTCAGTTAACGTTAGGCCTTGACCGTGACTCAGGTATTGTTTCACACTTATTTGATGAACGTGATGCAGCTGTTAAAGCTCTTCTTTCAATGGCAATCCATGCCTGCCGTAAAGCAGGTAAATATGTAGGTATCTGTGGTCAAGGTCCTTCAGACCATCCAGATCTTGCAAAATGGTTAATGGAACAAGGTATTGAATCTGTCTCTCTTAACCCAGACTCAGTTTTAGATACATGGTTCTTCCTTGCTGAAGAAAAAATCAAGCAAATCTAATATGTTATAAAAAAAGGCCCATCCGTGGGTCTTTTTTCATCTTTAGAATAGAGAATTTTTATTTATGCAAATTTACTTGGCACGTAATAATCAACAAGCTGGGCCTTATACTTTAGAACAAGTAAATCAAATGTTGGCTAGCCAACAAATTTTGTTAACTGATTTAGCTTGGCATGAAGGCATGACAGAATGGAAAGCTTTAGGAGAATTAACCCAAGGTAAACTTGTATATCAACCTATCGGTTATTCTGTACCTACAATAAATACGAATACATCAACTAATGAAACTATTCGTCAAATTCGTGTAGAACCTAAAGTTCATGAACTTGCATCTATTCCAGCTCGGGCTTTAGCAAAAATTATTGATTTATTGCTTTGGTTACCAATCGCTGCAATTCCTTCTTTTTTCTTTAATGAAGCTCAATATAAGCAATTATTCGAGCTGCAAAAACAGATGCAATCTGCCGAAGTCGCATCGACTAAAGCTGCAGAATTGCAACAGCAACTTTTTACTTTAATTCCAATAGAAGCTTGGCATTCAATGCTTCTTTACGTCGTAATTATGCTTGCAATTCAAGCCGTTCTTTTAACAAAGTTTGGTCAGAGTATAGGTAAGAAAATTGTTGGAATTAAAATTGTAGATGCTGAGGACAATAGCAAGGTTAATTTAACTCGCATCTTCTTATTAAGAAGTATTGTTTTTATCATATTAAACTTATTGTTTATGCCGATCAGTACAATTATTGACTACGCTTTTGCATTAGGACAAAAGCGACAAGCTTTACATGACAAAATTGCAAGAACAAAAGTGATCAAATGATAGTGAATGACTCATTCATTTAATGTCTAAAAAAAGAGGAGGCACCCCGCCTCCTTTTTTCTATAGTGAGTTGATATTTAAATAAAAGCTCTATTGCGACTCGATACCCTACAAAAAAAATCGGGTTTTAAAACAATTATTTCAGCCTACTTTATGTATAGCTTAGTTTGTCGATATGAGGCATAATGCCCTACAACGTAGCGGTGTCATATAATTGAGAAGTCTAAATTTAAGGATTAGCGTTCTCAATCATGCGACACTTTAATCGCTATCCCATATTTAATTAGGGAATGGGACTCTTCACCGAGGTTGTAAAATGAGACAAACGATTTTAGCTGTATTGTCTTTATCAACGCTTGCCGCACTTTTGACTGGGTGTGGTGGTGATATGGTACTTCTAAACTCTAAAGGTCCAGTTGGTCAAGGTCAAAGTGACCTTATGATGACTGCGATCTATTTAATGTTACTTGTGGTGATTCCTTCAATCATCATGGCATTATGGTTTGGTTGGAAATATCGCGCGTCAAATAAAGATGCAGACTATAAACCTACATGGGCACACTCAACTGCAATTGAAGTTGTAGTATGGGGTATCCCTGTCATTATTATTGGTATTTTAGCTTGGTTAACTTGGTGGGGTTCCCACAAGTATGACCCATACCGTCCTTTAGAATCAGATAAAGCACCTTTAACTATTCAAGTTATTGCTGAACAGTTTAAGTGGATCTTTATTTATCCTGAACAAAACATTGCAACAGTTAACGAAGTACGTTTCCCTGAAAAAACTCCGTTAAGCTTTAAAATCACTTCTAACTTTACAATGAACTCATTCTTCATTCCACAGTTAGGCGGCCAGATTTATGCAATGGCAGGTATGCAAACTCACCTTCATTTGTTAGCAAATGAAACTGGTGTATATCGTGGTTTCTCTTCTAACTACTCAGGTTACGGTTTCTCTCAAATGCGTTTCAAGGCGCATAGTGTTACAGAGCAACAATTCAACGAATGGGTAGCAGCGGTTAAAGCAGGTAATGGTTCAACCATTAACCCAGAAGCAGTTCAAAAAACTACGCTTGACCAAGCTGAATTGGCAACCTTACGTGATGGTAACCGTTCTAAGCATCAGATCGAGCATTTAGTAAATCGTGCTAAAGCTGCTGGTGATGAAAAAGCAGTTGCTGAAGCTGAAGCTATGAAACCGTTCCCGACTAAGCCACACCCTGTGACTTATTACTCTACTGTTGAGCCTAAATTGTTTGAAACAATTATCAACCACTATATGAGTAACTATCATGGTGTTGACCACTCTGCTGAACACGCAACAGCTGACACTCATGCTGCAGCTGAACACGCTGCTCAAGGGGAATAAGACATGGATATGATTTTTGGTAAACTGGGTTGGGACTCTATCCCGACAGAGCCAATCGTACTTGTCACCATGGTCCTTATGGCAATTGGTGCAATTGCAGTGCTTGGCGGTATCACCTATTTCAAAAAATGGGGATATTTGTGGAATGAGTGGTTTATTACGGTAGACCATAAAAAGATTGGTATCATGTATATCATCGTATCTGTTGTCATGCTTCTGCGTGGTTTCGCCGATGCGATCATGATGCGTTTACAACTTTTCCTCGCTAAAGGCGGCGGCGAAGGTTATCTACATCCTGACCACTATGACCAGATCTTCACCGCACACGGTGTAATCATGATCTTCTTCGTAGCAATGGGTCTCGTTGTAGGTATGATGAACATCTCTGTACCTTTACAGATTGGTGCTCGCGACGTTGCTTTCCCATTATTGAACTCTTTAAGCTTCTGGTTATTCGCTGGTGCTGCTGGTTTGATGATGCTTTCACTTGTGTTAGGTGAATTTGCTGCGACTGGTTGGATGGCTTACCCTCCTCTATCTGGCATTCAATATTCTCCTGGTGTAGGTGTCGACTACTATATCTGGGCACTTCAGGTTTCTGGTCTAGGTACGCTTTTATCTGGTGTTAACTTCTTCGTTACCATCATCAAAATGCGTGCACCGGGCATGAAATTAATGGACATGCCTATTTTCACGTGGACTTCACTTTGTACGGCTGTATTAATCATTGCATCATTCCCTGTATTAACAGGTACACTTGCAATGCTTACTCTAGACCGTTACTTCGGCTTCCATTTCTTCACAAATGAGCTTGGCGGTAGCCCAATGCTTTATGTGAACTTGATCTGGACATGGGGTCACCCTGAAGTATATATCTTGGTATTACCAGCATTTGGTCTATACTCAGAAATCGTTGCAACCTTCTCTCGTAAAGCGTTGTTCGGTTACAAGTCTATGGTGTATGCAACTATCGCGATTACTGTTCTTGCGTTTGTTGTATGGCTTCACCACTTCTTCACCATGGGTGCTGGTGCGAACGTTAACGCGTTCTTCGGTATCATGACCATGGTTATTGCGATTCCTACTGGTGTTAAAATCTTCTCTTGGTTATTCACCATGTATAAAGGTCGCATCACCTTTACTACTCCAATGTTATGGACGCTTGGCTTCCTTGTAACATTCGGTATCGGTGGTTTAACTGGTGTACTTATGGCTGTTCCACCTGCGGACTTCTTGGTACACAACTCATTATTCTTGATCGCTCACTTCCATAACGTAATTATCGGTGGTGTGGTGTTTGGTATGTTTGCCGGCATCATTTACTACTGGCCAAAAATGTTTGGTTGGAAGCTCAACGAAGCATGGGGTAAAGCTGCGTTCTGGTTCTGGTTCTTTGGTTTCTATTTTGCATTCATGCCACTTTATATCCTTGGTTTCATGGGTATGACTCGTCGTTTGAATACATATGACAACCCTGAATGGGATCCGTACCTTGCGATTGCATTATTTGGTGCTGTTCTTGTTGCGATTGGTATTGCATGTTTCTTAATGCAAATCATCGTTGGTTTCTTACAACGCAAAGACAACATGGACCTTACTGGCGATCCATGGGATGCTCGTACGCTTGAATGGGCGACCTCTTCCCCTGCTCCATTCTACAACTTTGCACATGAACCAGATGCAAGCGGTATCGACCGTTTCTGGACTGACAAAGAAAATGGTGTAGCATACGCACGTAACACTAAATATGAAGACATCCACATGCCGACTGATCGTGCTGCTGGTTTTGTCATTGCAATGTTCATTACTCTTCTTGGCTTTGCACTCATCTGGCATATTTGGTGGCTCGTTGTTGTTTCATTCGTTGCAGCTGTTGTTAGCTTGATCGTAAGCTCATTCACTAAGAATGTTGACTACTACGTTCCTGCTGCTGAAGTTGAGCGTATTGAAAACGAACGCTATGCTTTACTTGAAAAACACTTGAAGAAGGACTAAGGAAATGGCTGAAGTACTTCATCACGACAACCACGGCCATGACGGTCATCATGAACATGATGATACCGACTTAACGGTTTTTGGTTTCTGGACATACTTGATGAGTGACTTGATTCTTTTCGGATCACTCTTCATTGCGTTCGCTGTATTAAGCAGTCATGTTCCAGCAGGCACTCCAAGCGCATATGACCTATTCCATGACTCATTAGGCTTCGTGTTAACTGAAACATTTGCCTTATTGATTTCATCGGTAACCTTTGGTTTTGCTGTACTTGCATCTTATAAAAAGAATGTAAATCAAGTTATCACTTGGTTATTTATTACATTCCTTTTTGGTGCATCGTTCATTGGAATGGAAGTCTATGAATTCCATCACCTTGTACATGAAGGCCATGGTCCAACTCACAGTGCATTCTTATCATCGTTCTTTACTTTGGTTGGTACACACGGTATCCACGTAACTTCTGGTTTAGTGTGGATGCTAGTATTAATGTATCAAATCAAAACTAAAGGTTTGACTTTACCGAATACACGTCGTCTTGCTTGCTTAAGCTTGTTCTGGCACTTCCTTGACATCGTTTGGATCTGTGTATTCAGCGTCGTTTACTTACTGGGAGTTCTCTAATGAGTAGTCATGAGCATAATGCTGCTGGTGCGTCACACGGTAACTTTAAGCAATACACTGTTGGATTTATCCTTTCTGTTATCCTCACCATCATCCCTTTCGGGATGGTGATGGCGGGTGGTTTCAGTCGTGGTCTTTTAGTTACAGTGATTGCAATCACTGCGGTTGCTCAGGTTCTTGTACAACTTGTGTACTTCCTACACATGAATACATCATCTGAACAACGTTGGAATATGATTGCATTCATCTACACAATCCTATGTATCGCCGTACTTTTAATCGGTTCTGTGTGGATTATGAATTACCTTCACTACAATATGATGATCTAAACTGATTGTCATGTTGAGAAAATATCTATTCCTGACTAAACCAGGAATTCTCTTCGGTAATTTCATTACCACCTTGGGCGGCTTTTTCTTAGCCGCCCAAGGCTCTATAGACATCTTATTATTACTTCTCACCCTACTTGGAACAACTTTAGTTGTAGCTTCTGGTTGTGTGGTTAATAATGTTATAGATCAAGATATTGATACAAAGATGCAGCGCACACAAAACCGCGCACTAGTTAAAAAAACAATCTCTCCTACTGTTGCGCTGATATATGCATTAGTGCTTGGAGTAATTGGTTTTAGCATTTTGTGGTTCGGTGTAAATGGTTATGCATTTTTGTTTGCAATGATTGGTTTTATTGTCTATGTCGGTTTTTATAGTTTGTGGACCAAACGCACCTCAATCCATCAAACCGTCATTGGTAGTATCTCCGGAGCGAGCCCTCCTGTTATTGGTTATACAGCAGTAACTCATCAATTTGATGTGGCAGCCTTGCTTTTGTTTTTAGCATACGCTTTATGGCAAATGCCTCACTCTTGGGCAATTGCAATTTATCGTTTTGATGATTACAAAAATGCGGGAATTCCAATTTTGCCTGTAGCACGTTCTATTTATCGTACGAAAATTGAATGTGTAATATATATCCTATTATTTGCAGCTGTTTTGAATGGGTTATATTGTTTTGGCTATACCAATGTATTCTTTTTAATTACCTTTAATGCTTTGACTGCATATTGGTTATATTTATCAGTTATTGGATTTAAAGCCGAAAATGATCAATTGTGGGCTAAACGTTTTTTCCTGTACTCGGTCATATTAATTACCCTGTTAAGTTTGAGCTTTAGCTTTACCTATCAATCCCCTGCTCCAAATCTTCCTCTCTTTTAAACAAGAGAGGATTCCTCTTTATAGTAAAGAAGTTTTACTTTTCTGATCAAAAGATTTGTTTTTAGTCGAACTTTTACCTATAATTCAGCCTTCGCAAATTTTGCGACATAACTTATTAAGTTATGACTCCTTGCTTCTAATTTTTTTATTAGGGGCTGTTTAAACCGTAAGGAGCTGACAATGCGTCATTACGAAATCGTACTTTTGGTACACCCAGACCAAAGCGATCAAGTTGTAGGTATGGTTGAACGCTATATCTCTCAGATCAAAGAAGCTGAAGGTCAAATTCACCGTTTAGAAGATTGGGGCCGTCGTCAATTGGCTTACCCAATTAACAAAATTCACAAAGCGCACTACATTCTTATGAATGTTGAATGTGGTCAAACTACGCTTGATGAGTTAGAAGAATTATTCCGTTATAACGACGCGATCATTCGTAACCTTATCATCCGTCGTGAACACGCAATCACTGAAGAGTCATTGCTTGCTAAGAGTGCTGAAGAAAAGCGTGCGCGTAAAGCTCAACGCGAAGAAGCACAGCAAGTTGCTCAAGAAGCTGAATAAGGAGAACATCAATGGCACGTTTTTACCGTCGTCGCAAGTTCTGCCGCTTTACAGCTGAGAATGTTGCGTACATCGACTACAAAGATATCGACACTTTAAAACAGTACATCACTGAAAACGGCAAGATTGTTCCTAGCCGTATCACTGGTACTAAAGCTCGTTATCAACGTCAATTAGCACTTGCTATCAAACAAGCTCGCTATTTGTCTTTGATTCCGTACACTGACAACCATAAGTGAGGTGATCTGTGGACGTTATCTTATTACAACGCATTAAGAACCTTGGTAAATTAGGCGATAAAGTATCAGTTAAAGCTGGTTACGGCCGTAACTTCCTTATCCCTCAAGGTAAAGCAGTTGCAGCTACTGAAGCTAACACTGCTGCTTTTGAAGCTCGTCGTGCTGAACTTGAGAAGCAAGAAGCTGAAGTTTTAGCTGCTGCTCAAGCACGTGCTGAACAATTGAATGAAGTTAACATCGTTATCACTGCTAAAGCTGGTGACGAAGGTAAACTCTTCGGTTCTATCGGTACTCGTGACATCGCTGACGCATTAACGAATGCTGGTCTTACAGTTGACCGTGCAGAAGTTCGTTTACCAAATGGCGCGCTTCGTCACACTGGTGAATTCAACATCGCAATCCAATTGCACCATGATGTTGTTGCAGAAGTTCTCGTTACTATCGTATCTGAGTAATTTCTCATCAAAAAAAGAGCATGCTTTTGCATGCTCTTTTTTTATGTTTCAAATTTTAAAATAAGATATATTAATTCCTGATCAGTTCTTCAGTTTAATTGGTTTTTTAATTAGGTAGTTTATTTAATTTTGTTTTAAGATAGTTCTCGGCTTTACAGCCTCTTTGTGTACACCTTTCTTTATCATCAGGTCTAATTATGTCTCAGGCGAATGCCACTTCTTTAGCGCTTTCATCTCCAACAGAAAATAAAACGAGTGAATCAGGCCAACTTAAAGAGTTTCGCACTCCCCCACACAATTTAGCTATTGAACAAGCTGTGCTAGCTGCCCTGATGACAGTTGCCGAATCTTTCGAACAAGTTAACGATGTACTCAAAGAAAATGATTTTTACGCGACTCGCCATAAATATATTTTTCGTGCAATCGAGAAATTAGCACAAGAAAACTCACCCTATGATGCTGTCTTAGTAAGTGACTGGCTCTTAAAACAAAATTTACTTGATGCTATCGGTGGCGAAGAATATTTAATGCAGCTCATGGCTGACTCACCTTCAAGTTTCTATAACTTAGAAACTTATGCCACTAAAATTAAAGAGTTTTCTACGCTTCGTAGCATGATTAAAGTTAGTACTGAAATTTTGCAAAATGCTTATGACACGAAAGGCCGCGGTGTAAGTGAAATTTTAGACTTAGCTGAAACAAGTATTTTCTCATTAGCAGAACAGCACAATAACAATAAAAAAGATGCTGGTCCTAAATCTATTAGTTCTGTTACCGCAGACGTAATTAGTAAGCTTGATGAGCTTTCAAAATTAGATGGCAATATTACAGGTTTAACGACTGGCTTCTTAGAACTTGATAATAAAACATCTGGTATGCAACCTGGTGACTTAATTATCGTTGCTGCACGCCCATCAATGGGTAAAACTACTTTTGCCATGAATTTGGTTGAGAGTGTTTTGCAATATAACAAGTTACCTGCTCTGGTCTTTTCAATGGAGATGCCAGCAGACTCTATTGCGATGCGTCTTATTTCCGCAATGGGTAAAGTCCATCAAGGACATTTACGCTCTGGTAACCTCGATGCAGATGAATGGACCAAGGTGACTGGTACAATTTTGCAGCTTCAGCAAATGCATTTGTATATTGATGACTCATCAGCCCTACCTCCAACTGAACTTCGTGCCCGTGCTCGTCGTGTTGCCAAAATGCATGATGGTAAAATCGGTTGTATCATGGTCGATTACTTGCAGCTCATGAAAGTCCCGGGCATGGGTGATAACCGTGTAGGCGAGATCTCAGAAATTTCTCGTAGCTTAAAAGCATTGGCGAAAGAGATGCAATGTCCTGTTATTGCACTTTCTCAGCTTAACCGAAGTCTGGAAAACCGTCCAAATAAACGCCCTGTAATGTCCGACTTACGTGAATCCGGTGCGATCGAGCAGGATGCCGACTTAATTATGTTTATTTACCGTGATGAGGTTTATAACAAAGAGTCAAAAGAGGCCGGCACTGCAGAAATTATTATTGGTAAGCAGCGTAATGGTCCAATTGGTTCAGTTCGTCTTGCTTTTGAAGGTCAATATACTCGATTTAGTAATCTCTCTCCTGAGTATTACAGCCAATATGATGATGAAGAATAAGCTCTATCTCTAGCCCAAAGGAGTAAATGAGGGTGCGCCAAGCAACAGTTTATATTGACCGCAATGCACTTCAATATAACTTAAACCGTGTCAAACAACTCGCAACAAATTCAAAAATTGTAAGTATGGTAAAAGCCAATGCTTATGGACATGGAATCAAAGACTGTTTAGCAGCCTTAAATGCATCAGATGCCTTTGGTGTCGCCTGCCTACAAGAAGGTTTGGAAATTCGTGAATTAGGATTTCAACAACCTGTCACTTTAATTGAAGGGGTATTTTCTGAAGATGAAATGCCAATTGCAATTAAACAAAAATTTGAATGTATCATTCACCATCAACAACAGTTTGAATGGTTGATTAAACACAAACAAGCTTACATCAATCAAGGTTTAAAAGTCTGGGTTAAACTTAATAGTGGGATGAACCGGTTAGGTTTTAAAAATCCAGAAGTTATTGAAGTTATTAAGACTTTAAAATCTGAAGGATTTACTTGTGTACTTGCAATGCATTTCGCAAATGCAGATGTAGACCATCCACTTAACGAGCAACAAAAACAACAATTTCTACAAGTTAAACAAGCTTGTGATCCAGTGTTAGCTTCTTGCTGTAATTCTGCTGCTATTTATAAATGGCCAGAGTTACATTTTGATTATGTTCGTCCGGGTATCATGCTTTACGGCGCCTCACCTTTTGCAGATCAAACAGTCCATGATCTTGACTTAAAACCAGTGATGACTTTTTCAGCAGAAGTAATTGCACTCAACCATATTCAAACTAATGAACATGTCGGTTATGGATCAACTTTCTGTGCCACTCAAGCAATGGATATTGCAATTGTTTCTATAGGTTACGGTGATGGTTATCCACGAGCTTATATTAAACCGAACTATGTCGCTATTGATAAACAACCCTGTGCGGTTGTAGGGCGAGTGAGTATGGATATGATTGCAATCGACGTGACAGGCATGAAAGTAAAATTAGGCACTCCAGTTGAACTCTGGGGTCCACATCGCTTAGTTGATGATGTTGCGGATGCAAACGGAACGATAGGATATGAATTACTCTGTCGATTAAGCAATCGCCCCACTCGTAAAAGTACTTAAATAATAAAATATAAAAAAAATCCAAGCATGCTTGGATTTTTTTTATTTAAACATTCAAAATTTATCGCCAGTAATCATCTGTAGGCTTTGGCATTTCCTGTAAACCCCGACGAAGAGTATCTGACCATTGTTTACTAATCTGTGAGAAATAAGGATCATCTTCGGTTATTCGTTTTCCCATGGGGATAACAAAGCTATCTTTAATGTAGACCAATGCATCAAGTGGTAAGCCAACAGAAACATTTGAACGCAAAGTCGAATCAAAAGAAATCAGGCTACAACGTAATGCATCATCTAGTGGCATTGCATAATATAAAGCTCGATCCAGAATAGGCTTCCCGTATTTACTCTCACCTATTTGAAAATAAGGTGTATCTGTAGTTGCGCAAATGAAATTGCCTTGTGGATAGACATTATAAAGTTGCATGTCACCACCCTTAATCTGCCCACCCACCAAAATACTACAGGCATAATTCATTTGTTCTTGAGTGTCCGAACTAATATCCTCTAAAACAGTTTTTAAGGTTTTTCCAATTAGTTCAGCCGCCTCAAACATCGTATTAACACTATATAGATTAGGCTCTTGCTGCAAAGTCAGGGCATTTTGCAAATGACCTATAACAGCTTGCGTTGTTGCTAAGTTACCTGCAGTTTGCAAGGCAATAAAACGTTCTCCGGTAACGCCGAAAGTATGCAGTTTTCGGAACACAGAAATATGGTCAACTCCTGCATTGGTTCTTGTGTCACTAATAAACACTAAACCTTGTTCCAATCTTAACGCACAACAATAGGTCATTTCATTCTCTTTACATTCAACATGCCAACACTTGAACCACAGACATCATGTTCTCAACTCCACCTTGCTCTCTTACGCCACGAATAGGTGCCACATCGAGATAGTCACGTCCTACTGCAAGGTAGATATGATGTTTGGGTGTAAACAACTGATTGCTTACATCAAAACAATACCACTGATTTTCTAAAAATACCTCCGCCCAAGCGTGACTGGCCAGGTGCGGATAGTTTTGATCAAATAGATAACCAGAGACATAACGTGCAGGTAATTGTAGCGCACGACACATCGCAATTAAAATGTGAGCATGATCTTGGCATACACCTTGTCCAGCTTGAAATGCTTCGATCGCAGTTGTCTGAACCGAAGTACTTTCAGGCTGATAAAGTATTTTCTGTAAGATATTTTCGCTTAATAATGCAATATGTTGTCGGTCTTTATTCACCACAATATTTTTTGCAAAGTCCAACATTTCCGTATCACATCGGGTTGCACCTGTCATCTGCAAAAACAAATTAGTAGGTGTAGAGAGATCTACACAACCTAGTTCTATATTTTGAAGCTCAACAATTCCTTGGGCCATAAATGTAAGATGTTGGTATGGATAACGCTGACTAGCCGTCATCCATACATTGTTAAATATATCTCTCTTTATTGTTTTATCACCCGGCACGCTAATTGCCCAATTCATAACATGTTGGTGAGGCGATGTTTGAGGCATCATTTTAATATACTGAATGCTGTTCCGAGCAGTTTCAGTATAGCTATAATGCGTTTGATGATTAACCATCAATTTCATAATCAGCCCTCAAACATATTTTCCAACTGCTGTGTAAAAGTATAGTAAGCGTCCCACATAAGTTGCTGCTTTAGCGCTTGCCAATTTTCATTTATATTTTCCCAATTCAAATTAGCGAGCTGTTGCACCACTATATCTAGCTCTGATATGAGAACAGATAAATCTTCTCCAAAACGCAGTTCTATATCAAATTGCTCTATTTTTTGGCCTAAATGCAGAAATAAACGAACGTCTTCATGTTCCACTTCTAGTATTTGCGTGCATTGTTCGACTGCTTTACTCAATGCATCAGGTTGAGCTTGAAGCGTATTAATCACATTATTTAATTCTGCATAAGCATGTGATGACAAAATACCTCTTAGTTCCTGAATATTATCTTTAGCAATAATGAGCTGGTTCAGTAATGAAAATGTTTGCTTCTTGTCTAACATATAGTGATTTAGTAATTCAGCATTTTCTATGACCAAACCAAATGCTGCTGCAAATCTTGTTGCTTTCTCATCTTCTGTAAAGGGTAAATGAGAGGCTGCAAATTTAACTCGCATCAAATATCGACCCAACCAATATATTTGATGCGCACTCGAATTGAGTAAAACCATAAAGTTCCTCTTTAACCCACAATCAGGAATGTAATGTTTCAACAACCCATGTATCTTTTATACCGCCACCTTGAGACGAATTTACAACTAAAGAACCCGCCTGCATGGCCACACGTGTTAAGCCACCAGGCACAATCTCTGTACGATAAGGTGAGCTCAATACAAATGGACGCAAATCAATATGACGTTCCGCTACTCCTCCCGTAGTTAAAGTTGGAGCGACAGATAAAGCTAAGGTAGGCTGCGCAATATACATATGAGGCATCGCAATCAATTTTTTTCTAAACTCATCAATTTCGCATGAGCTTGCTTTAGGTCCAATCAACATGCCATATCCGCCCGAACCTTGTGCTTCCTTAACGACTAATTGATCAAGATTAGAGAGTACATAGTCTAAGTGTTCTTCTTTACGGCACTGATAAGTGGGTACATTTTTTAGAATTGGTGTTTCATCCAAATAATATTGAATCATTTGATCTACATAAGGATAGATAGATTTATCATCAGCCACGCCTGTTCCAGGTGCATTTGCAATCACAACATTTTTTTGTAAATAAGCAGACATAAGACCTGCTACACCTAAAGCACTGTCTGGTCGAAATGCTAAAGGATCTAGAAAGTCATCATCTAAACGGCGGTAAATTACGTCTACTTTTTGACGCCCACGAATAGTTTTGACAAATACTTGATCATTTTCTACAAATAAATCCCGATTTGTAACTAATGGCACATCCATTTCACGCGCTAGAAAAGCGTGCTCATAATAAGCACTGTTAAAACGCCCTGGTGTTAGCACCACAATAAAGGGTTGATCTGCAGAAGAATTTTCTTGCAATATTTCTTTTAAAAGTTTTGGATAATGCTCAATCCCCTGTAAATTATTGGCTGTACATAGCTCAGGCATTAATTTCTGGCTAATATTTCGGCTCTCAATCATATAAGACACCCCAGAAGGTGTTCTCAAATTATCTTCTAATACAAAAAACTCCCCTTCACCATCACGGATAATATCGATCCCACTAATTTGTGAATAAATTTTTCCTTTTAAAGAATGTTTAAGCATATGGGGCTGGAAAGCATCATTTCCCATAATTTGTTCTTCGGGAATGATTTGTTCTTTTAAAATATGTTGTCCATGATAAATATCATCTAGGAAATAATTTAATGCTTTAACACGCTGTGCACAGCCTGAGGCAATTTTTTCCCATTGTTTTTTCTCGATTACTCTTGGAATTAAATCAAAAGGAATAGTGCGCTCCGTTCCTTCTTTATCGCCATAAACATTAAAAGTAATCCCATGATAAAGAAAATGCTGTTTTGCTTGGGTATTTAACTCCTTTAACTCATCTAAAGTACGGATGCTCAACCATTGTTCAATTTTTTTAGAAGCTGCACCATTTGATGTTACATCATCAAGCATCTCATTAAAGAACTGTGATTTGAGTTGCTCAAAGAAATTGGTTTGCACAGAAATATGTTCTAAAAAAGAGGTTGGGTTAATGAGTGCTGTTGTTGTCTGCTCTTGTATAAAAAAATCATTATCTAGATGTAATTCATGCTCTTGTTCTGACATAACCACCTCGTCTTATCATTTATCTATATTTCATTTTTAAATAAGCAATTTCAGTGCCACTTATATATCTGTAATACTTGTACGGCATCATTGTTATAACTTTCTTCTAAATCTTATCATCGTTTGCCCAATGGGCTATAAACTGAATCTGACAAACTTGCTAAATCTGTAAAGATTTTTTATTGTGTTGACACCAAAGCAATTGGATATAGATGTATTACGCTTATGTCTGTAATAGAAAAAGAAACTTCGAATAGTTTATATCGCCAATGGCAGATCTTGTCTCGCCTACCGACCGGCAAATGGATCGGGACTCGAGAATTGCAAGAAATGCTTGAGCGTGAAGGTATTGAAATCAGTTTAAGGACAATTCAGCGTGATTTAAATCAAATTGCTCAGCGTTTTCCGATAGAGAGCAATAAAGCCGTACCTCAAGGCTGGCGGTGGCAATCAGATGCACCTATTCAAAGCTTACCTCACATGACAAGTTCTCAAGCGGTAACCTTTATGATGGTTGAGGAACACCTTAAACACCTCCTTCCTCCGAGCCTGCTTGATGAGATGGGACCATGGTTCGATTTGGCCAAACGTAGCCTTTCTACACAAAATAATGTGAGACAGTGGATTAACCGTGTACGTATTGTTCCAGCAAGCCAACCGTTAATTCCACCTGTAGTTGACCGAAATGCTCAACAAGCAATTTATGAAGGCTTGCTCCAAGACAAGCAAATAGAATGTGTTTATCGGGCACGAGTCAATCATGGTGAAGACAGAACTTATGTTTTAAATCCTTTGGCTTTGGTACAAAAAGGTGCAGTCATTTATTTAATTTGCACACGACATGACAAAACTGAAGTACAAACATTTGCTCTGCACCGTTTTAAATCAGCAAAAGTATTAGACAGTCGAGCACTGCATCCAGTTAATTTTGATATTGATCATTATATTGATTCAGGGGCTTTAGGCTTTAGAGTGGACTATAACCAACCAACTGAATCAATTCAGCTCACCTTAACCATGACAGAGCAAACTGCGAAAACCTTTTATGAAAGTCAGTTAAGTAAAGACCAAACGATTACTCCGCTTGAAGAAAATATTGTAGAAGTTTCAGCGACTGTACCTTTTACATCTCAACTAGTATGGTGGCTACGTAGTTTTGGTAAGAAATTACTGCATATTGAACCAGTACAAGTACATAATGCTGTGCGAGAAATTGAAACTGAGAATAAATAGATATAAAAAAGAGAACCATAAGGTTCTCTTTAGATTTTGAATTATAATTTTCTTAATTTTATATTGTTCTTGTATTTTTACTTGTTTTCAGATCAATGTGTTCTCCCCCACCAAAACTGATCTGCTCTTTCTTTTGCGCTATTTTGAACATGAGCATTGGCATGCCATTTCATATCCATTGTAGCGAATTGATTTCATTGTCATGATTAAAGCCCTCTTGTTTGAACGTGAATTTAATATAACTGGCGGCTTTAAATATGTGAAATAAGAAAAAAAGGAAGCGAAATCTCTTTTCTTCCTTAGGAAGTTTCCATATATTTTTTGAACAGAAAATAAAAAAGCCCAGTCTTAACTGGGCCTTTTGTACATTTTAAATGATTAAGCTGTTTTCTTAATCATATTATTCTTACGAATTGTGATCATCACAAGCTGAACAGCAGCTGGTGTAACACCAGGAATACGACTTGCTTGAGCTAAAGTTTCTGGAAGAACTGTTTTTAACTTCTGCGTGATTTCACGTGACAATCCAGACACGACATCATAGTCAAAATCGGCAGGAATTTTGGTTTCTTCAAGACGCTTTAATTGAGCAACATCTTCGTGCTGACGGTTAATGTAACCTTCATATTTCACAGCAATTTCAATTTGCTCACCCACTTGTTCTGAAACTTCAGAACCAGTAAGTTCAGCAATTTGACCGAAGGTGATATTAGGGCGCTTAAGCAAATCAATCGCACTACATTCCTTACTCAAATCAGCACCCGTCATTTCAACGAATTTTTTACCCATAGGGTTATTTGGTGCTGCCCATAAATGTTGTAAACGAGAGGTTTCACGCTCAACCGCTTCCATTTTCTCGCAATAAGCAGCCCAACGAACATCATCAACCAAACCAAGTTCGCGACCAATAGAAGTCAAGCGCTGATCCGCGTTATCTTCACGTAACATCAAACGATATTCAGCACGTGAGGTAAACATACGGTACGGTTCTTTAGTACCTAACGTAATGAGGTCATCAACTAGTACACCCATATAAGCTTGGTCACGTTTAGGTGTCCACTCTTCTTGCTCCCACGCACGGCGTGCAGCATTTAAACCTGCAAGTAAACCTTGGGCACCAGCTTCTTCGTAACCTGTTGTACCATTAATTTGACCCGCAAAGTACAAGCCATTAATCGCTTTAGTTTCGAGGGTAAATTTCAAAGCTTGCGGATTGAAATAGTCATATTCAATTGCATAACCCGGACGTAAGATATGAGCATTTTCCATACCACGAATTGAGCGTACAAGCTCGAACTGAACATCGAACGGTAAAGAGGTCGAAATACCATTTGGATAAAGCTCATGTGTATCTAGACCTTCTGGCTCCAAGAATACTTGATGTGAGTCTTTATCAGCGAAACGATGAATCTTATCTTCAATTGATGGACAGTAACGCGGACCTACACCTTCAATAACACCAGTGTACATTGGTGAACGGTCTAAACCACCACGAATGATATCGTGGGTTTTTTCATTTGTATGAGTGATATAACAGTTTACTTGCTCAGGGTGCATAGAAGCATCACCCATGAATGACATCACTGGAGATGGGAAATCACCCGGCTGCGGAATCATGACTGAAAAATCAACTGAACGTGCATCAATACGTGGCGGAGTACCAGTTTTTAAACGTCCCACTGGTAATTTTAACTCACGTAAACGTTGAGCAAGTGCAATAGAAGGAGGATCCCCCGCACGACCACCGCTTGATTTTTCTAAACCAACGTGGATTACACCACCCAAGAATGTACCTGTAGTCAACACAACAGTTTTAGCATCAAAGCGAATACCCATTTGGGTAACAACACCTTTAACGGTATCGCCTTCAACAATCAGGTCATCAGCTGCTTGCTGGAAAATGTCAAGATTTGCTTGATTTTCCAAAGTATCACGAATGGCAGCTTTGTAACGAACACGGTCAGCTTGAGCACGTGTTGCACGCACAGCTGCACCTTTACGCGAATTTAAAATACGGAACTGAATACCACCTTTATCGGCAGCCAGAGCCATTGCACCGCCAAGTGCATCAATTTCACGGACTAGGTGAGACTTACCAATACCCCCAATTGCTGGGTTACAACTCATTTGGCCCAAAGTCTCAATGTTATGGGTCAAAAGCAAAGTCTGTCGTCCCATACGCGCAGCAGCAAGGGCCGCTTCCGTACCTGCGTGACCGCCACCGATAACGATAACATCATAAACTTTAGGATAGTGCATGAGTACAAAAACACCAGAAAAAAAAGACGGAACATTATAGCAAAATTATCTGCTTATTGATGTACATAATTACAAAATTGTCTTCACATAATTTACGCTATGCCACATGATTTGACATTTTGTTTCATGAATTCAATACAAAGTGAATGTTTTTAAAATTAATTCATCTTAGAATAAAAAATGTACAGCACTTCTATGACTTTAAAATTAACGCAACGAGAAGGAATACAAAATGAAAACGACCATGTTAAAAATCTTAACTGCATCTCTAATTTGTTTTTCAGGCGTAACTTTTACCCATGCTGCTGACACGAGCAAAGCTGAAATGCAAAAACAAATTCGAGTCTGTGCAAAAAAACAGCAAGGTGAATGGGTTTCATACAATCACAACGGTGTAACCTTTAACGGTACTTGCCAACCAAACGAAAATGGCAAGTTACAATTTAAGGCCCCTGCTCCTTAATCTGTTTTGACATAGGTATAGAAGAAGTCATTTATTTTCCGCTATATCTCATCAGTATTTTCAAAGACGGTCCATTAAAGATGGGCCGCTTTCTTTTTTAAAATGGTCTAGTCCGCTACAATACGCCTTTAAATAAAATTTTTAGGTCCTTTTCGTGAAGTGGTTACAAATACACATTACCGTTGATCAAGAACAAGTTGAGTTCACAGAAACACTTTTAATGTCTCTAGGTGCGGTAAGCGTAACGCTGGATGATGCTGAAGATCAGGCTTTACTTGAACCATTACCGGGTGAAACACCTTTATGGAACAAAGTTATTGTGACAGGCATCTATCAACAAGACGAACAAGACCCAATTGATGTCGACACTTTAGAAGCTTTCTTAAAAGCTCAACTTCCAGATGTTCCTATGCGTCATGAAGAACTTGAAGATCAAGTGTGGGAACGCGCATGGATGGATTACTATGAGCCAATTCAGATTGGGGAAAAGTTCTGGATCGTGCCTGAATGGCTAGAGCCACCAGAAGCGGACGCAACTAACATTAAGTTAGACCCAGGTCTTGCATTTGGTACAGGTAATCACGCAAGTACTTTCCTATGCTTACAATGGCTGGGTAAAACTGACGTTAAAGATAAAATCGTGATTGATTATGGCTGTGGTTCAGGCATTTTAGGCGTAGCCGCTTTGTTACTAGGCGCTAAAAAAGTATATGCCACAGATATTGACCCGCAAGCTGTTTTAGCAACGAAACAAAATGCAGAGCTTAATGGTGTATTAGATCGACTATATGTAGGTCTTCCTGAAGAGTTTGATCAAGAATTCAAACCTAAACAAGCCGATGTTTTAGTTGCAAATATTTTAGCAGGACCTTTAATGATGCTTGCGCCTGAATTTGCAAATTTAATCAAATCTGAGGGCGACTTCGCACTTGCTGGTGTGATTGAAGAGCAAGTTGCTGATGTTTCACGTGTTTATTCTGATTTTTTTGATATATTAGATGTCGAAAAGCGCGAAGAAAACTGGTGTCGCATTTCAGGAAAACGTAAAACAATAAATTGAGATTTTTAACTCATGAATGAAAAACAAACCCGCTGCCCTAAGTGTTTAACAGTTTATAAAGTATCTCTTACTCAATTGACTGTTGCTCAGGGTATGGTTTGTTGCCCTAAATGTAATTCAAGCTTTAATGCCTTAACCCATCTAATCAATATTGAACAGCCAGTTATGGTCAACTCAACGACGTTAGCCAATGGTTCAATGCAGACAAGATATATGACGCATTCTCACGTACTAGATATCTTTGACCAAAAAGTAGAAAACTCTAATATTGATCTTTTAACTTATCTCAACAACTTAAATTACTTTCACAACGAACCTATTAATGCTCTACCAAACCTTAATTTAGCTGAGCAGGCATCCCCACAAGAACAAGACAATAATAAAAAGCATAGTTGGTTGTACTATACGCTCTGGAGCTCTGCCAACCTTATTTTAATTTTAGTCTTTACTTTTCAAATCCTCTGGTTTAACCCTAAGCTCATGCATGCAAGCCCAACCGTTAGCCATGCTTTTAATTACGTTTGCCAAATACTACACTGCAACAAATCAGCAGAACTTTATCAACTTATCTATATAGAAAAGTTAAAAGTCCGCAAGATCGATGCGAACCATACCCAGTTCTCAGGCATATTGCTCAACCAGAATGATAAAAGTATTGAGCTTCCTAACCTAAAGTTGATTTTTGCAACAGAGCCAGACAAAACAAAGGAAATCATATTAACTCCTCAACAATATCTAGTTGAAAACTTACGGGGTATTCAACGCATTCCATCAAACACTCCATTCCGATTCCAATTTGAGCTAAACAAAAGCAAAAAAAGGCTAGTAAATTATCGATTAGAAATTGTCCACCCCTAAAATGTAAAAAAAGTGAAAAAAAAATAAAAAAAAATGCAGTTAATTTGCTCACTTTTTCCTAGACAATGGTATGATACGCGCCACGAAAGCTTTGACTCATATACTCCTCGCTCTCAATCCAAAAAAAATACTGTTAAGCATGTGTGCTTTTCTACTTTAAGCGCATAGCCTAACTTTTTTTGTTTTTGAGGGGGCTGTAACAAATATTTAATTATTGTTACGCTTATTTTTTATTCAATACGAAGAAATATGGCAAGCTAATTGTTCTTATGTTTTAGAGTCACTGTTTTAGGATCTAAAACAGGACTCCGTATTTTTAGACCACATTTATATACTACTTTACCCAAGCTAGTATTTGATTTTCGGATTAACTCGCATGAATAGCAAATCTCCTATTTTTACTGCACAATCTGATGTTGCTCTTCGCATCCACGTGGATCGCGCAGTTCGCCATTATTTTGCACAATTGCAAGGTGAGCAACCATCTCAGGTATATGACATGGTGCTAGCAGAAATGGAGAAACCTCTTTTATCTGTAGTTCTTGAATATACACGTGGTAATCAAACGCGTGCTGCAGAAATTCTTGGACTCAACCGTGGCACTTTACGTAAAAAGTTAAAAGCTCACGGTTTAATGAGTGAATAAATGATAAAATGCTCACGACGTCGTGGGCATTTTTTTATGCTTATTGGTTTTAATCCGTAGACTTGAAATTGTTGAATTAAACATCATGACTATTAAACGTGCTTTGATTTCTGTATCTGATAAGACAGGAATTGTCGAATTTGCTCAAAACCTTGCAGCTCTAGGGGTAGAACTATTATCTACAGGCGGCACATATAAGTTGCTTAAAGATAATAATATCGCGGTTGTAGAAGTATCTGAACATACTGGCTTCCCTGAAATGATGGATGGTCGTGTTAAGACATTACATCCAAAAATTCATGGCGGTATTCTTGCTCGTCGTGGTTTAGATGAAGCAGTTATGGAAGAACACAACATCGATCCGATTGATCTTGTTGTTGTAAACCTTTATCCATTTGCTGCAACTGTTGCAAAACCTGACTGTACTCTTCCTGATGCAATCGAAAATATCGACATCGGTGGTCCTACAATGGTTCGTGCAGCTGCTAAAAACCATGCTTCAGTAGGTATTGTAGTTAATGCTTCTGATTACGACACTGTAATTAATGAACTAAAAACTGCTGGTTCACTTTCTTATGAAACGCGTTTTGATTTAGCAGTTAAAGCATTTGAACATACAGCTCAATACGATGGCATGATCGCTTCTTACTTAGGCGCTCGCGTTGGTAAGACCGAAGGTGAAGCTGACTTATTCCCTCGTACATTCAATACTCAATTGAACAAAGCACAAGATTTACGTTACGGTGAAAACCCGCATCAATCGGCTGCTTTTTATGTCGAAGCTAATGCAAAAGAAGCATCAGTTTCTACTGCAAAACAGTTACAAGGCAAAGAATTGTCTTATAACAACATTGCAGATACAGATGCTGCACTTGAATGTGTTAAATCATTCGCAAAACCTGCTTGTGTCATCGTGAAACATGCTAACCCTTGTGGTGTTGCGGTTTCTTTAGACGGCATTAAAGCTGCTTATGATTTAGCTTATGCAACTGATCCAGAATCTGCTTTTGGCGGTATTATTGCATTCAACCGTGAATTAGACGTTGCAACTGCTCAAGCAATTGTAGAGCGTCAATTCGTTGAAGTTATTATTGCTCCAAATATTGCTGATGGCGTGCTTGAAGTTACTGGCGCTAAGAAAAATGTACGTGTTTTAGTATGTGGTGAGTTACCTGCAATTGATGCACGTGCACCGCAACTTGACTATAAACGCGTAAATGGTGGCTTACTTGTTCAAGATCAAGACTTGGGCATGATCACTAAAGATGATCTTAAAGTAGTTACTAAGCGTGCGCCAACTGAGCAAGAAATTGATGATCTTATCTTTGCTTGGAAAGTTGCGAAATACGTAAAATCAAACGCAATTGTTTATGCTAAAAACCGCCAAACTATTGGTGTAGGTGCAGGTCAAATGAGTCGCGTTAACTCAGCTCGTATTGCTGCCATTAAAGCTGAACATGCTGGTTTGGTTGTTGAAGGTGCTGTAATGGCATCTGATGCATTCTTCCCGTTCCGTGACGGTATTGATAATGCTGCTAAAGCTGGCATTAAATGCATCATTCAACCAGGTGGTTCTATGCGTGATGAAGAAGTAATCGCTGCAGCAGATGAAGCTGGTATTGCAATGGTGTTCACTGGTATGCGCCATTTCCGCCACTAATTTAAATTTAGTCCTCCCTAACCCTCCTTTCATTCAGGAGGGTTTTCCACAATAATGGAGCTAAACTCCACCTTGAGGAATAGAGGGGGATGAAAAGGATTAAAGTTAAGGAACAAATTAAAAATGAATATTTTAGTTTTAGGTAGTGGTGGTCGTGAACATGCTTTGGCATGGAAAATCGCGCAAGATACCAAAGTTACTCAAGTTTTCGTTGCACCGGGAAATGCGGGAACTGCAACTGAAGACAAATGCGTTAATGTTCAGCTTGATATTTTAGACAATCCTGCAATTATCGCTTTTGCTAAAGAAAATAATGTTGAACTTATTATTGTTGGTCCAGAAGCACCTTTAGTGAATGGTGTGGTAGATGCTGCTCGCGAAGCAGGTCTAAAAATTTGGGGACCAACTCAATATGCTGCGCAGCTTGAAGGCTCAAAGGCATTTGCTAAACATTTTTTAAAGCGTCATAACATTCCAACTGCTTTTTACGAAGTATTTACGGAAGTTGATGCAGCTAAAGCTTATGTTGAAAAAAATGGTGCACCAATTGTAATTAAGGCAGACGGTCTTGCTGCTGGTAAAGGTGTAATCGTTGCAATGACCAACGAAGAAGCTTTTGCAGCAATTGATGACATGCTTGCAGGCAACAAATTCGGTGATGCTGGTTCACGTGTTGTAATTGAACAGTTCCTTGCAGGTGAAGAAGCTTCTTTCATTTGTATGATTGATGGTAAAAACATTTTACCAATGGCAACTTCACAAGATCACAAGCGTATTTTTGAAGGTGACCAAGGTCCTAATACTGGCGGTATGGGTGCTTACTCTCCTGCTCCGGTGGTAACTTCTGACATTTTCGAACGTGTTATGACTGAAATCATGCGTCCGACTGTTGAAGGTATGGCTGCTGACGGACATGTCTACACTGGTTTCTTATATGCTGGCTTAATGATTGATGAACAAGGTCAACCGCGTGTGATCGAGTTCAACTGTCGTTTCGGTGATCCTGAAACTCAGCCAATCATGATGCGCTTAAAGTCATCTCTTGTTGAATTGGTAGAAGCTGGTATTGCTGGCAATTTGCCAAAAGAAGCTGAATGGGATGAGCGTAAGTCAATCGGTATCGTACTTGCAGCCGAAGGCTATCCTGATAGCGTACGCAAAGGTGATGTAATTTCAGGTATTGGACAATCACCTGAAGATACTAAAATTTTCCACGCAGGCACTGCAACTCGTGAAGATGGTCACATCGTGACTTCTGGTGGTCGAGTTCTTTGTGTAACTGCGCTAGGCGACAGCGTGCTTGAAGCACAAATTAATGCACTTGAAGTATGCGGACAAGTAACCTTTACAGGTATGCAATATCGTAGTGACATTGGCTATCGCGCAATTGCACGAGAAAAAGCTGAGTAAAAAACACTCAACTGATAAAAAGCCCTCTATTAAAGAGGGCTTTTTATATTTCATTCTTATTTATCAGAAAATTTTATATAAATCCCAGTTTTTATTCACTTCCAAACAATAAGATCGAAACATGTCCACTATATTGAATATGTTTTTATTGATATGATTAGATAAAGCGTTGGAACTTTCCACAAAGTTATTGTGCCTTTAAATATTGAGGCTCATCATCTAATTCTGTTAGGGATAATAGTTATTTTTAACATTGAATACTTTTAGAAATCGCTTAAAGACTGTCAACTCATGATAGAACTGTTGTGAAAATAGTTTTATTTAGTACAGATCAAAAACGGTAAAACAAGTATCTGAGGAATTAGAAAAGAGCTAAAAGCTATAACTTTTAGCATTCAAAACTTTGTGACGTGACAACAAAACTCATTTTCTTTTCTAGAGAGCCAGCTAAATAGTTGATATCTCTCTTAATCAGGACTTTTTTTACATGAAAAAGCTGATCAGTCTTTTTTTAAGCGTGTCTGTGCTATTACTTGCAGCTTGCGGGAAACAACAAAGTGAACCACAAGCTGGAAAGAGTGGTGATTCATCACAACTTCAAACTGTGGTTATTGCCTCAACTGGTTCTGACGCTGATATCTGGCGTTATATTTCGACTTTACCAGAAACTAAAGCTGCTGGTGTTAAGCTTGAGGTGAAAAATTTCACTGATTATGTTGCAATGAATACAGCTGTAGCAAATAAAGAAGTTGACTTAAATGCATTCCAATCTTATGCATATTTGGTGGCTTTCAATGCATCAAATAAAGATAAAATTGCTCCAGTTGCTACAACTTATCTTGAGCCAATGGGGATCTACTCAAGTAAACATAAAAAAGTAGAAGAATTCCAACAAGGTGCAAGCATTGCAATTCCTAATGATGCTGCGAATGAAGCTCGTGCATTATTGTTATTACAAAGTGCTGGCTTAATTAAACTTAAAGCTGACTTCGACCCTGCTAAAGGCACACCAAGCGATATTATCGATAACAGTAAAAAAATTGATATCAAACCAATCCAAATGGCGACAGCTGTACGCGTAAAAGATGAAGTTGATGCAATTGTTTTAGGTAATACATTAGCTTTAGAAGGTGGTCTAAACGTACTTAAAGATTCTATCTACTATGAACCTGTTGACCAAAGCACTAAACTGAATGTAAACATCCTTGCAACAGCTGAATCTCGCAAAGATGACCCAATTCTTCAGAAAGTTGGTCAGCTATACCACACTGAAGCTGTTAAAAAATACGTTGAACAACACTTTGGTGGTACAAAAGTTGACGTGAATCAGCCAATCAGCTACCTCACGGAAGCTAAATAGTAATATAATAGCTACAACGCGAAACAGGCAAAGACTCTTTGCCTGTTTTTTCTTTTTAGCATAGTTTTTGACGACATGATTCAATTTAAAAACATTTCAAAGCACTATCAGCTTAAAGGCCAAACCATACGAGCTCTGGACCAAATTAATTTGGAAATTCCTGAAGGGAGTATTTTTGGTATTATTGGCTATAGTGGTGCAGGTAAAAGTACTTTAATCCGCCTGATTAACTTACTTGAACGACCAAATGAAGGTCAGGTTATCATTAATCAAAAGGACTTCACTGCTTTGGATGCGCGTTCATTACGTCAGGAACGTGCAAATATTGGTATGATTTTTCAGCACTTCAATTTGCTACAAACCAAAACGGTTGCTGAAAATATCGAAATGCCAATGTGTCTGCTGAATTACAATAAAGCAGAACGTGAAAAGCGCTTAAATGAGTTATTGGAGTTCATTGATCTTAAGCATAAAAAAGATGCTTATCCTGATGAACTTTCTGGCGGCCAAAAGCAACGTGTCGGTATTGCTCGTGCTTTGGCAAATCATCCAAAAATTCTTTTGTGTGATGAAGCAACCTCTGCCCTAGACCCACAAACAACCAAGTCTGTTTTAGAGTTACTCAAGAAAATCAATCAAGAGCAAAAAATCACAATCGTTATGGTGACCCATGAAATGGATGTCATTGAAACTGTTTGTGATCATGTAGCTGTGATGGAAGCTGGTAAAGTCATTGAACAAGGTTCAACGATTGATATTTTTAGTAATCCTCAACATCCGACGACTAAAAACTTTATTCAAACTGTGTTACATCAACAGTTGCCTGTGAATATTTTAAATCAACTCGAAAATCAGCATCACCATAGCATCTACTGTTTACAGTTTTTGGGCCGTTCTGCTCAAGAACCTGTAATTCAGTTACTGATTAAACAATTTGATATTAGTTTAAATATCTTATTCGCTAACATGACTGAAATTAACGGTACTGTCATTGGTCAAATGTTTGTACAGCTTCTAGGTGAGCCACAGTTGATTAAACAGGCTATCGAGTTTTTAGAGAAAAATGAAGTGAGTGTAGTTCAATCAGGAGATCAAGTATGAGAGATTTAATCGTACAGTGGTTAACTGAACTTACTCAACCTTTCTGGCACAGTTCTCTTTCAATTGACCAGTTTGTAACAGCTCTACAAGAAACATTTCACATGGTGTTTTTTGCGCTTTTATTTGGTGGTATTTGGGGTTTCATTCAAGGGGTTATCTTGCTTGTAACTCGACCAGAAGGTATTTTGCCAAATAGATTCGTCTATCATTTACTCAACCCAATTGTAAATGCGTTACGCTCTCTCCCATTCATTATTTTACTTATTGCAGTGATTCCTCTTACCAAGTTATTGGTAGGAACTTCAATTGGTACATGGGCTGCGATTGTCCCTTTAACAATTTACGTTGGTCCATATATGGGACGTTTGATTGAAACTTCCCTACTCGAAGTAAATGAAGGAATTATTGAATCTGCTCAGGCGATGGGTGCTACACCTTGGCAAATTATTTACCGCTTTATTTTGCCAGAAGCACGCAGTTCACTCATTTTAAACCTCACAACAGCGACAATCAGTTTGATTGGTGCAACAGCAATGGCTGGTGCAGTGGGCGCAGGTGGTATTGGTGACTTAGCAATCTCTTATGGTTACCAACGTTTTGATACAAGCGTTGTAATTTTAACAGTAATTGTTCTATTGCTCTTAGTACAGATTGTACAGACGCTAGGTAACTGGCTCTCTAAGATCCGTTAAATTACTCATATAAAAAGCTCCCTAAATGGGGGCTTTTTTGTTTTATATACATCGTTTTCATAAAAAGGTTGAGTGAGTGGCTTAATACCATTTTCTGTTATTATCGAAAACAGTGATTACTTATTCTTTGGATTTGGTTTTAGGATAAAACAATGCGTTATAGAATTCATTTTATTGATGTACAGAATGCCCTCCAAAACTATATCTGGATTTTAGAAGATACTGAAACCCAAGAGGCTGTTGCAGTTGATCCAACAGAAGCTGATCTTGTGACTCAATTTTGTCAAAATTATCAACTCACTTTAAAACAAATCTGGCTCACTCATTGGCATAAAGACCATATCGGTGGTGTAGCGGATTTAACGGCTGGCCAAAATATTACTGTCTATGGTCCACGTGATGAGCTCTCAAAAATTCCGGGAATTACTCACCCCTTACAACATGACGATCATTTAAAATTTAATGATTTAAAAGTAGAGATTATCGCGACCCCAGGTCACACCTTAGGGCACATTGTGTATTTTATTGAAGAGTTAGAAGCTGTATTCTGCGGTGACACTTTGTTTGCAATGGGATGTGGACGATTATTTGAAGGTACGGCTGAACAAATGTATCACTCACTTAGTCGTTTAGCAGCGCTACCAACACAAACCAAAGTTTATTGTACGCATGAATACACGCTTTCAAATGCCGAATTTGCCTTAACGGTAGAGCCGCATAACCACGCCTTATCTGAACGAGCTGAAGAAGTTCGTGAGCTACGTAAACAAGGATCAATCACCCTTCCGAGTACGATTGAACTCGAATTAGCCACCAATCCTTTTCTTCGTGCAGAAAGTGCTGAAGACTTTGCTCATTTACGTGCACTTAAAGATAACTTTTAAAGTTAAAGCCTCTCCTTTTAAGAGATACAGTTTCATTTTAAAAACTGTATCTTTTTGCATAGTGCACGTTGATCGTAATTATTTTTTACATTTAGTATCTTCATATTTATTCATATTTTTAAAAATTCCCTCGAATTTATATTTTCTTAAAAACACGCCAACAAACAATCCATTAAATAAAAAGTTATTATTTTTTAGTTACATAACACCACCATATTTTTATAAAAATGAAAACTGTTCTTTCTCTATCTTACTTTTTTTACAAGTTGCAAAATAAAACAAAGTTTTCCCCCTTTAAAAAATCTAATTAAAACCCTATTAATAAATAAGATGTAATGCCACGGATAGAAGGAGTTCTCACGTGAAAAAGGTTGTTAAAGCTAAAAATTTGATTGCGTTTCGTATTTGGTTAGAAAAGTTAGGGTATTCAGTTAAAAATCTTGCTGATGGAAAAGGTTTTACTTTTAGTTTTAAAAAAGAATATGGTTTAGTGACCTGTGATTTAGCAGGTAATTCATTAGCGATGCAATTAGGTGAAGAGTTTGAGGATCACTTAAAAGCATAATTTTTTACGACTCGATTTACAGTATTGTCTTTTTGAAAGATAAGTAATATTGCAAAACTTTAGAATGGTTTAATTAAAATATATTGTTAAATATTAAACAAAAAATCTGTAGCGGGGCTACTCTCCCAAATTGCCCTCAGCTACAGATTTTTTATAAGATTATTCTGCTTTAGGATTCTTTAAAGCTTTATCTAAAAGATCTTTATCTAAAGCTTTATCCCATCGTGCTACAACAATTGTTGCGCAAGCATTACCAACTAAATTTGTTAATGCACGGCACTCTGACATAAAACGGTCAATACCAAGAATTAAAGCCATACCTGCTACAGGAACCGCCGGTACAACCGATAGAGTTGCAGCCAGAGTAATAAAGCCTGCACCAGTCACCCCTGCTGCACCTTTAGAACTTACCATTGCCACAAGAAGCAATGCAATTTGTTCACTAATTGATAAGTCAACATTACACGCTTGTGCGATGAATAGAGCCGCCATAGTCATGTAGATATTTGTACCATCGAGGTTAAATGAATAACCTGTCGGAATCACCAAACCTACCACCGATTTTTCACAACCTGCTTTTTGCATTTTATCCATTAAAGATGGTAAAGCTGCTTCAGAAGAACTTGTTCCTAAAACCAACCAAAGTTCATCTTTGATATAACGGATTAAATGAATAATTGAGAAGCCATTGTAACGGGCTACTGCTCCTAGGATCACTATGACAAACAATACCGCTGTAATATAGAATGTCATAATTAATAGTAATAAATTACCAATTGATTCGATTCCATACGCACCAATGGTAAAAGCCATTGCACCAAAAGCACCGATTGGAGCCAGCTTCATTAACATACCAACAAGGTAAAAAACTGGAGCTGTTAAGTTATTTAAGAAGTCGGTAATTGGACGTGCACGGTCACCCAATGCAGCCAAAGAAATACCAAATAACACCGCCACAAACAGAACCTGCAAAATCTCGCCACCTGCCAGAGGGCTAACTAGAGTTTGCGGGATAATATTCATGAAGAAGTCAGTAATATTTGTTGCATGCGCCTTTTCAACGTAAGTATTTACTTTATCGTTGACTAAGGTAGCGGGGTCAATATTAAGACCTTTACCTGGTTGGATAATATTTGCCACAATCATACCAACTACTAGCGCCAAGCTTGAGAAGGTAAGGAAATAAAGCATAGCTTTACCAGTTACACGGCCAACTCGGCTCATGTTTGTCATACTGGCAATGCCTGTAACAACGGTTAAAAAGATGACGGGAGCAATAATCATTTTAACGATCTTGATGAATGCATCACCAAGCGGTTTTAAACTTTCGCCAAGTTCTGGGTAAAAATGACCAATTAAAATGCCCAAAATAATTGCAAAGATGACCTGTACATACAAAATTTGGTGAAACTTCTGTTTTTTCTGTACCGTTTCTTGGTCAAGGGTATTGAAATCCATTATCTAAATACCTTTTCGATGGGGATAAAAAAATAAAATATAAAGCGTGCACCACAAGCTGCTTTATCAAGGAAAAGCCATTGTAAAGAATAAAAAACGGCCTGTGTTATAAATTTAAAAAATGTCAAATTCAATAATCATGCAATAAATTATATAAAATCATTTTAATTTTCTAGTTTTAAAAAATAAAAAAACAACCAAAATTCGTTATAAAGCATTATTTAATCTTAATATTTTAAGTAAAAACATGCACAAAAATGGCTGTAGAAGTTTAATTGTCTCATACCAGCACAACATTTATTAAATAAATGATTTTATAAAAAACATGTAAATTATAAATTATGAAAATTTAGTTTAAAAATAATAAGAAAAATTGATATATAATTTTTTAACAAGATAAAGTGTCTCTTTTTTGTTAAAAAAATCCTACTAATAGGCTTTGATAAATTAATTCAAATTAGGGAGCGTTAAATAACCGTTCCAATAAAATGTGGACGTAATCTAAGCTTAAGGTACGTTCAGTGAATAAGATGCGAAATAGCATAGGGGCAATAACAGCTTCGATAATTTCTTCATTATTTATAGTGGGTTCATTACGCGATTTAGCTCTGGCTTGAATAATATCAAGTTGTTGAATAATTAAGGTTTCACATTTTCTTGCATTTGAAGAGTCGGCTGTATATAGCACATCACGCAATAATGTTTGACCAACTTCAGAAGAATACTCCTCAAAATATTGTTCAATCCATGCAGTGATATCTAGCTGAAATGAACCTAAATCTTTTGGTTCCATATCAGGTTTAAGTTCATTTAGGGCTACATCTGAAAATAGCTGATTAATATCGCCCCAACGGCGGTAAATTGTCGAAGGTGTTACTCCTGCCTCATGAGCGATCATAGGTATGGTAATCTGGCTCTGCTCTAAGGTTTTTTGAAGCTCTTTTACCGCTTGGTGCACCGCAGTTTGAATTCTTTCACTACGACCGCCAGGACGTAAACCAGTAACAACTTTTGCCATTTATAAACTCTGTAAAAGGAATCAAAAAATTTATAAATATTTATATCTATATACAAAATACACTAAAGCTAAAGATTTGCTTTAGTGTGAAAATAATGTATAAAAGCTAAATATTCGCTTTTATGTTATTCATCTTATATGAACAATTCAAGTTCAAAACGGTCTGGATCAGTTTTTCAGTTAGATAGTGCAAGTGCATTGACACTCAATACAATCACGCTCATGACTTTTATGGCAGCGTCTAGTGCACCGACTCCACTTTATCGTCTATACCAACAGCTTTGGCAATTTTCACCTGTCACTTTGACTTTAATTTTTGCAACTTATGCTTTTACTTTGCTGGGTTCATTACTGATTATTGGTTCTTTGTCTGACTATATTGGACGTCGTCCTGTCATTATTGCAGCCATTTTTCTGCAAATTATTTCGATGAGCTTTTTCTTATTTGCTTCAGATGTTTCGATGTTATTTATTGCACGGGGCTTACAAGGAATCGCAACAGGGCTTGCTGTCTCGGCTATAGGCGCAGCAATTTTAGATTTTAGTAAGCTTCAGGGTTCGCTTATTAATAGTATCGCACCAATGGTCGGCATGGCTGTTGGTATATTTCTAACTTGTTCTATTTTGCAATTCTCTGCCCAACCGTTACAGCTTGTTTTTGAATTTTTATGTCTTCTTCTTATTTGTGAACTCATTTTAAGTTTTTTTACTCCTGAAACAGCCCAAAAGAGATCGGGTGCTCTTGCCTCTTTAAAGCCCAATATGGCTATTCCTCCACAAACAAAAAGTGCTTTATTGAGTATTAGCCCTATTAATATTGCTCTTTGGATGGTCAGTGGTTTCTTCCTATCACTTATGCCCTCTTTACTGGCAAAAATTTTCCATACTTCATCTGCATGGCTAAACGGTGTTATGTTTATAGCGCTAGCACTCTCAGGTGCGGCAGGTATATTAACGCTTAGAAAGTCGACAAATTATCGTATTTTATTAATAGGTACTCTTTCAATTGCTATTGGTTCAACTGTTTTATTTTTAGCAATTAATTTTACAAATGCAGTAGTTTTATTTCTTGGTTCTATTATTACGGGTGTGGGTTTTGGTACAGCTTTCATGGGAGCAATTCGCACAGTAATGCCTCTAGCTTTACCAGAGGAACGCGCAGGACTTATGGCTGCATTTTTTGTTGAAAGTTATTTGGCTTTTAGTGTTCCAGCAATTTTAGCTGGCTATTTTGTTGGGAAAATTGGGCTGATGAGTACAGCAAATAGTTATATTAGTTTTATTATTTTACTATCGTTTGTTGCCCTTCTTTTGATTTTTAAAAACTTTAAAAGTAAATAAGCCTATAAAAAAATAGCCTCTATAGAGGCTATTTTTTTTAGATGCTCTTTAAATTCTATTAAAAAGTATCTGCTACATACATACGTACCATCTCGCCTTCCTCATCCTTTACCAACATTAAAAACCGCCAACCACATTTTTCATAAAACTCGGTATGGTCTGTTATTAAATAAAGTGTTTGGATGCCCTGATTACTCAAGTCTTCACGTATAAAATCTAAAATGTGCTTTGCAATATTTTGGTTTCGATAGTTCTCTTCTACAAATAAAGCACATAAGTTTGGTGTTAAATCTTTACGCTCATGGAAGTCATTATCAATGACTCCTGCTCCAGCAATTAAATGCTTATCTTCATTTAAAACAATGTACCACAGAGGTGGATCAGGAAATTTGAACAACACTTATAAGTGATATTTTGCTCCCCAAATGATGTTATAAACATCAATATATGGAGTATTTTATGGCACGTAGACCAAGAAGA